>JALYLI010000080.1 GCA_030774335.1 Acidobacteriota bacterium
GCGGAAGGTAATGTTGCAGGGCTGCGCCAAAAAGGCCGCTGACTACGGTAAAAATAAGCATCCACATCAAAACGCGCGTGAGAGTTCCGCCAAAATGAAAGCCGCCGTGAAAAAGTATGACCGGCAGGCTCAGCGTGCCCAGCCAGAGATGCCCGCGCATCCACGCTTGCGCGCGTCCCAACCTCCAGACCGGTACTCGTTTACGCACGCCCAGCAATGCGGCGAAGAGCATAAAAGCGAGTCCGCAAATTCCAAAGGCCAGGCCCAGCGGGCTGCCGCCCCGCGTGCCAAGAATCGAATTGTGCGCGTGAACGAAATACGCGACGCCAGAAATTACCAGTATTGCCGCGGAGGCGATGGCCCAGGTGCGTTGGCTGCTGTCAATGCGCATCCGTCATTGGCTCCGCGTCAATTGCTCGAAGACTGGCCGATTACATCCGCAAAAAAGGTTTTTGGATCCACGCGATGCGCGGCGTCGTGCGGGCAAGCGTATACGCAACTGGGTTCTTCCAGATTGGTGCACAGGTCGCACGAAGTAGCTTTTTGTTTGACGACCGCTTTGGTGCGCCCAGGATGATCAGGGTCCTCGTTCATCACTTCGAACGGATGCAAATTGATATTGCCGTAGGGGCAATTGCGCGCGCACAGGCCGCAACCGATGCACCAGTCTTCAATAATGACTTCCAGCGAATTGCGGCGCCGAATGGAGCCAACCGGGCAGCCCACCATGCAAAGTGGATCGCGGCACTGCCGGCAACTGGTGGCGATCAGGTATTGCTCGAAGCGCAATCCATCGCGCACCAGGCGCGTTACGCCGTCGTGCGCATCGGCGCAGGCGTTGACACATGCATCGCAGCGCGTGCACTTCTGCAGATCGAGGACGAGCAAACTTTGTGCTTCCATCAGTCCCTGTGAAAGAAATTGATCGAGCGGGACGCTGTGAACAGTTCTCAGGCGCTGTTCGTTAGCCTGGCGGCGCTCGGTAGCCACATCTTCCAGGCCCTTTCGCACGTTCGGGAAACGCGTGACCATGTCGCGAAAATCGTCGCCCGCGATGCGCACAACTTCCACGTGATCGAGGGCCGTGCACATGGCGGTGCGCACGCCTCCGCCAAGCAGGCCAATTTCGCCGAAATAATCTCCTCGCGACAGGTAGGCGAGGACCATTTCGCCGCCGGGATAGTTTTCAGAAATTTTCACAAAGCCGATGCGCACCAGATAAAAGCTGTCTGCGGGATCGCCCTGCCTCGCGATAACTTCTCCGGGAACGAAGCGCTGTAATTCTACGGTTTGTTTCAGATGCGCGATGAAATCAGGCGAGAGATCCGCAAACATGGGCACGGCGCGAAGATGATTCTCCAGTGCGCGCTCGCGGTAGCTGGCGTCGATCTGCGCCCGAAAGGTTTTGTTCTTCATCATGATGTCGAGGACGTTGCGGAGCATCTCGTAAGCCACGACATCGGATTCCGCACGCACCGTTGCGGAGCGCGGGTAGAAATTCAGGCACGTCATTTCACCGAATAGATCGCCAGGACCAAGCGCAGCAACGGGATTGCCATAGTTCAGATCTACGGAAGCATCAATAGGGATGGTACGGTCGCGGGTTTCTTCTTCCCGGACGTCTTCGCGGCGATCCACCAGCGTGCTGGTCAGCCGCTTGAAAAATCCTTTGGCGCCCCCGTGAGTCTTCACGTGAGCTATCGGCGTGGAGATGGAAACTTTCGCCGCACCTTCGACGATATAGAAAGCTGTTGAACCGAATTCGCCTTCTCGGCAGATGATCTCGCCCTGGCGGTACCGCCGCTTGACGATGGCGCCCCGGTTCAGTTCGAGAAATGTGCCCGACACACCTTGGAAAACCGGGATATGCAGAATTTCTTCAGCGTCGAAGCCCTGGTTGTCTCCGGAAGGCGCGATGGAAGTGCCGGCTACTCCCTTATTTGTGAGCGCCCCGGTGGGGCAGGAAACCATGCATTCTCCGCAGGAAATACAGGTCGAATTGCCCATGGGTGCGTTCAGATCAAAGGCGATGCCTGCGGAATATCCTTTACCCATGCGGCCCAGGACGAGATTGTTTTTGATTTCGTCGCAGCCGCGGATGCAGCGGTCGCAGAGGATGCACGCGTCGTGATCCACGGCGATAGCCAGCGAAGAATCGTCCAGGCCGCGTGCGACGGAGCGTTTGGCGAAGCGCGGTTGCGTGATGCCCGCGATCTGCGCAAGGGTTTCCAGTTCGCAATCGCCGGAATGTTCCTGGCGCGCGCAAGGGGACGGATGGTCGGCCATCAAAAGTTCGAGCAGCGTTCTGCGAGCATTCAATACTTTTGGCGATTGAGTTTCAACCTTTAGCCCAGGTTCGACAGGACGAACGCAGGACGCGGTGAGAACGCGAGCGCCCGTATCGACCACGCAGAGGCGGCAGACCCCGACGGGCGTTTCGTTTTGCAGGTGGCACAGAGTGGGAATCGGGATGCCATTGATCCGCGCGGCGTCGAAAACAGTTGTGCCGGCGGGAACGGACACGGGCCGGCCGTCAATCGTGATGGTGATCAAGCCCGGAGGTGAGGTTGCGGTCGCCATTATCTACTTTGTTGGCCCGCTCAAGGGCGAATTCCCACGCGCTGCGTTTCTGCAGCCCGCGCAGCTTCTGTGAAACAAATTCCGCTCGGGCACTTACCGTGCAAAACGTGCGCGTCGATCTCCGCGCGAAAATGTTTCAGCACCGACTGGATGGGAGCCGGAACGATCTGGCCGAGTCCGCAGATGGACGTAAGGCTCATGGCCTGAGATAACTCCTCCAGCAGCGCCAAGTCGGCGTGATATTGCGCTTCCGAAAGCTCGCCCTGTGTCCATCGCGTGAGAAGATCCACCATTTTTTGCGAGCCGACACGGCACGGCACACATTTGCCGCACGATTCGTTGCGATAGAAGCGCACGGCGTTCAACGCCATGCCCAGCATGCAGGTGGTGTCATCGCAAACGACAATCGCGCCAGAGCCGAGCATGGATCCGGCATCGGCCAACGCTTTGAAATCGAGGTGAATATCAATGAGCGAGGCGGGCAAGTAACCGGAAGACGGTCCCGAAGGCGCGAAGGCTTTCAGATTTCGGCCCCCGCGAATGCCGCCGGCATAAGTAAAAATAACCTCACGCATGGGAATTCCGGACGGAACTTCAAAAATGCCCGGATTGGCGACGTGGCCGCTGACGCCTACAAATTTCAGCCCACGCGAGCCACTCTGCCCCTGCGACTTGAACCACTCAACACCGCGCGCGAGGATTTGCGGCACGTTGGCGAACGTTTCCACATTGTTCAGCACGGTAGGTTTTTGAAACAAGCCGGCCTGAACGGGGAAGGGCGGCTTGTTGCGCGGCTCGGCGCGATGGCCTTCGATGGCTTCAATCAACGCAGTTTCTTCGCCGCAAATGTAGCCGCCGGGGCTGACAAAAACTTCCAGATCAAAATCGAGCGCGCTACCGAGAATGTTCTGGCCCAGCAGTCCCTCGGCGTAGCATCTGGCGATTTCCGTGCGAAGAATTTCTTCCTGCTGGTGATATTCGTGGCGAATATAAAGGATGCCCTTTTTAGCGCCAGTGACGAGTCCGGCGAGAATCATGCCTTCGATAACCAGGTGAGGAATGTGCGTTAGAATGAAGCGATCCTTTATCGTCCCGGGCTCGCTTTCGTCGGCATTGCAGACGACGTACTTGACCGGATCGGCCTGCTTACGCACCAGGTCCCACTTCATGCTGGTAGGAAACCCTGCTCCGCCCATGCCGCGCAGTTCGGATTCCTTGAGCGAGGCGAGAACGCCGTCCCAGTTCTGCGTCTGCACCAGATTTCGCGTGACGCTGTATCGCTCGGCGGCCGTTGCGTAGGGATCCGATTTGCATTTCGCGGGCTGCGGCGGATGATGAGGTTCTTGGAAATGTTCGCCCCGGATCGCGGAGCGGGTGAGGCGTTCAGCGGTGGAAACCGTCACTGACGTAAAAATATGATCGTTCAGAGAAATTGCTGGCGCATTATCGCAGCGCCCCAGGCAAGACACCTCGCGAATCAGCACATCTTCGGTGCGCGACGAGGCGAAAGCGGTCTGCAGGCTGGCTCGAAGCTCCGAAGCGCCGTTCAAGTGGCAACTCATATCGGCGCAAACACGCAAATCTGCTTTCGGCGGAACCGCCAAATGAAAATGCGGGTAAAAACTTGCCACGCTGTGAATCTGATAAAGCGGCGTCTGCGTGCGCTGCGAAAGCGATTCGAGTTCCGCTTTTGGCAGAAAGCCATGACGAGTTTGAATAGCGCGAAGGTCGTCGAAGATCACAGCGCCTGTCTCAATGCGATTACGCCGGGGTGCACACAAAGCCCGGCGCGATGTGAAGTGGGTTAATCCTTTGCATACTACTGACCGGACGTCGGGGTGTAAATAGACCTCGTGGCCTTTTCGCGGCACGCTGCGAAAAAGACAACGCGGGTCGTTGACGAAGCGGAGCGGCTGACGATATAAGCGAACAGGCTTGTGCGACGCAGTGAATGCCCTGAATGCTCAAATCATCCATCAGCTCAACCCTCGGCCGCCGATACGTTTTTTTGAGCGTAGCACTTCTGGCCTTGGGTGCCCGGTCCGATTTCCTGAACGCGGCTACCGGCGAAGCCACTAAATATCTGGGACCGGGATCGTGCGCGGCTACCAGTTGCCACGGCAGCGTCAAGCCGGTGGCCGACAGCCGCATCCTGCAAAACGAATACTCCACCTGGATCATCAAGGATAAACACAGCAAGGCCTACCAGGCGTTGACCGGCGAAATCGGCGAGCGCATGGCGCGCATTTTGAAACTCGGAACGAAAGCCGAAGAAGCTCCGAAATGTCTGGCGTGCCACGCGCTCAACACCAGTGCGGCGCAGCGGGGGCGGGCTTTTGAAATTGGCGAGGGCGTGTCCTGCGAAAATTGTCACGGCCCTTCTTCAGCCTGGCTGGGTGGTCACACGGAGCGTCAATGGCCACACGAAAAATCTATTTCGCTGGGCATGGTGGACACCCGCAACGTGATTCACCGCACGGAAAAATGCCTGGAGTGTCACCTCGGCTCGAAAAATCAATTTGTGGATCACGAAATGATCGCGGCGGGGCACCCGGATCTTTATTTTGAGCTGGATTCTTTTTCCGCCGTGGAACCGCGCCATTGGAAGACGCCACGCGAATCGGCCCCTGGCAAGACCGCGGAGGATGGAGCCTGGTCGGGAGTGCGTGACTGGAGCGCTGGCCAAGCTGTGCAGTTGCGCGCCTCACTGGAACGCCTGAGTTGGCGAGCGCAGGGCGAACGTTACGACAAGAAAGATGTGTGGCCGGAATATTCCGAGCTGTCCTGCGTGGCGTGCCACCACGCGCTCGTTCCCGCGAAAGACAGTTGGCGCCAGGCGCATGCGTATGCAGGCCGGCGGCCGGGTGATCCCGCTTGGAACGCTTCTCGCTACGTGGTCTTTCGGTTGATGGCCAAGCAGGTGGACCCAACCGCCGCCGATGAGCTGGAAAAGCGTCTGACAACGTTATCCAGTCAAATGAGCACTCTGAATCCTGATCGCAGCGGCGTCGCCTCCGAAGCCGCCGCTGCCGGCCCTATCGCACAACGCATGGCGGAGCGCCTCGCGGCAATGAAGTACGATCAGGAGCTCGCGCTGCGAATGCTGCAGCAAATTACGAACGACGCCGAAACTATTTCGCTGGCCGATGAGCGCGCCGCCGAGCAAGCCACCATGGCCATCGATTCGCTCTACATTGCCTACAGCAAAGAAGCCAAGCCAAAAAACGCGGACGAACTGCGCACTGCCATCAACGGGCTGTTTCAACAGTTGGAGAATCCCTCCTCTTATAATGCCGATCAATTTGCCGCCGCGCTGCGCCGCATTCACGGAATGTTGTAGCCGGCACAGCGACCTAGCTGTGCGACTATTTCAGGCATGAACAGTCTCGAAAACTGGTTCTGCGCGTCGGGACTGTGGCGCTCCCTCACCGAGCAAAAGTGGCTGCCGTGGGTTCTTGAAGGCATAAGTCTTGGTGAACATGTTCTGGAAGTGGGCGCGGGACCAGGAGCGGCGACTTCTGCACTGGCGGCTAGAACCCGTCGCGTTACCAGCCTGGAGTACAGCCACAAATTCTGCGCGGGATTGCGAGCAAAGTTCGGCGCCGCAAGCGTCGTTCAGGCTGACGCTTCTAATTTGCCGTTTGCATCCGCCACATTCTCGGCTGCCATCGCGATATTGGTGCTGCACCATCTGCGCTCAAGTGAAGCCCAAAATCTCGCCTTCGCGGAAATTAATCGTGTGCTGAAACCTGGTGGCGTTTTCGTCGCGCTGGAAATTGAAAACAGTTGGCTGGCGTGCGTGCTGCACATTCGCAGCACTTTCGTACCGGTTTCGACCGACACCGTTACAACACGGCTGAAGTCTGCGGGATTTTCAACTATTCGCGTCACGAGTCGCGCCGGAGGATTTCGATTGCTGGCACAACGAGCGTTAGACGGATAAGTCCAAGGCCGTCTGAGTGAGGATCTGGAAAGTCCACCACATTCGAATCTGCAGCACGTTCGAATCGCTTCATCGTTCGAACGTCGGCGAAATAGTTTTCACATCTAAGTCGCCCTTCTGCTTTGAGTTACCAAATTCGAACACCGTGGTTTCACGTGAAACCAAAATTTTAAAATGTCGCGCGCTACGGACAAAATTGCGCAAATGTCGGCGCGCCGACATTTTTACGGCACGCTTTTCTAAGATTATTTGGCGGCGATTGGGGAACCCAGTTCGGCGCGAGTCTGCATCACGCGCAGGATGGAGTCGCGCGTAACCATGCCAACGACCTGCGCGTCGTCGGTGCCCGATAAGCTGACCACAGGCATCTGGTTGATGTCCGCGGCCAGCAGGCGCTCGAGCAGGCGCAGCAGCGGTTCCTCAGGCGCCGCCCAGGAAATGCGCTCCCGCGGGATCATCACCGCTTGAATCGAATTGCTGCTCCACTCGTCGCGCGGCACGGAGTTCAACGCCTGTACGTTCATCATTCCAACCAGGCGATCTTCCGTTACCACCAGGTGGCAGCGCCGGCCGGTGCGCAATACTTCCAGACTGTATTCATCAAGCGTCGTGTTGCGATTGATCGTGGGGACTTCGTTGTTCATCACATCGGAGGCATGCAATCCTGCCAGCGTTTCGCGAATCGCCAACTGCGCGATGCTGTCTCGCGCCGCGCTCTGCAGGTAAAAGCCGATGCACGCCAGCCATAATCCCGATTGCCAGTCATGCTTCACAATGGCGAACCACGCCCCGATGGAAATCATTCCGTAGGCGACTACTTGTCCGGCCACGCTGGCGATGCCCGTGGCGCGCGTGAAGTTTTTTGTGGCGCCCCATACGGCGGCGCGAAAAATCCTGCCTCCGTCGAGAGGAAATCCCGGCAACAGGTTGAAGGTGGCAACGGCAAAATTGATCTGTGCCAGCCACTGAGCCAGAGCGCCCAACGCCTCGCTGTAAGGCGAAAACAACGTCAGTCCCGTAAAGAAAGCGCAAAGAGCATAACTGGACAGCGGTCCGGCGATAGCAATGTTGAATTCCTGGATGGCTTTCGATGGCTCTCGGCCTATGCGCGCGACCCCGCCGAAGATAAACAGCGTGATGGATACCACCCGGATTTTGTAATGCATCGCCACCACGCTGTGCGAAAGCTCGTGAAAAAGAATGGAAGCAAAAAACAACAGGCTGGTGGCCAGCGCCACGGTCCAATGCTGGGTGACGCTCCATTGCGGGTGAAGCTGCGTGAATTGCATCGCCAGTGAATAGGTAATCAGCGCAAAAATCAGCAGCCAGCTGGCATGGAGATAGATGGGAATCCCGAGGATGCTGCCGATGCGAAAGCTTGATGTAGTCTGCATGGTTCGTTCGCTTCAGTTGAGCCGCAACGCGGCGACTCGTTTGTTGCAGAGCGCGCTGTCACTAGATTACGCCCTTATCGCGAGTGCTGCCAATTCAGGCTGGTTGTGCGTCGACGCGTCCACACCGTGTCGGCCTCCCCACAGAACTGCCGTCTGAAATCAAAATAACTCCTTTCTTTGCTGTCACGTAGATTGGCGTCCACCGTGCGATTGGGCTTGCTAAGAAGTGGCCGCCATGGGCCACCCAAAGTGCCAGGAGAAACGACATGATCGGTTTACTTCATTTAACCACCTTGGTTATTACCACCCTGTTTGCCGCAGGTGCGGCAGTGCTCGTCAACTGGTTGCTGCTGCGCGCCACGTTCCAACTTATGCGGCCGGCGACGGCAGGCAAGATCTCCACCAGTGGTTCCGGACAAAGCGCCACGCAGCGACTCTGGTCCCTGGAACTGTCCGAGTCACGCAGGTGTACTGCGGACGTCGCTAAAGCCGTTCGCTGAAAGTTTTATTTGCACCAAATCAAAAAGAAGGGGGCAACACCATGCTGGCTTTGAAATATTTATTGATGCTTCTGGGGGTAGGGCTTTTTGGCGGCGCCGCGGCCCTGGTTATTTACGATGTTTATGTTGCGCAGCAGTTGCGCCGGCTCATCCGGCGCAAAGAGAGTGGCGAGGCGGGCTTGGAATTATCCGACCCACGGCCCTCTTTAGTTCCGGTGCGCTGGCGGCTGGCGCAGCAGTTGGTGGCCGCGGCGGTTTTGCCGGTGTTGCTGGCGCTGAGCGTTGCGGTTATTCCCGATGGCACGGCGGGAGTGCGCATCAGTCAGATCTCGGGCGCGCGTCCCGGCACGCTATACCCCGGCGTGCACATCATCACGCCGCTCATCGACAGTGTGGCGTTGTACGACACGCGCGAGCAGGTGTACTCGACGGTTGCGGCGGAGACCGACAAGAAAAAAGGCGAGCTGCTTTCGGTGCAGGCGCGTGAAGGCCTGAATATTGGGCTCGCGGTATCGGTGCGCTACCGGCTGGACCCGCGACGGCTGGACTCGATACACACAAATCTGCCGCAACCCGTCGGTGAACAGGTGGTCGCACCGGTAGTGTCTACAATTTACCGGCAGCTTGCTCCCAACTATATGACACGCGAAATTTTCGCCACCAAGCGGGAAGAGTTGCGCTCCAAAGCAGCGGAAGCCATTACGGCGCGGCTGGCCAGCGACGGCATCGTGGTGCGCGAAGTTTTGCTGCGCGACCTGCAATTGCCGGAAGAATATGCCAAGGGTCTCGAAGGCCTGCTGCTTAAAGAACAGGAAGACGAGCGCCTGACCACCGAGCAGGACATCAAGTTTAAAGAAGTAAAGATCGCGGAGCTGGAGGCGGAAGCGCAGAAGGCGCGTGCGATAAAGCAGGCGGAAGCGCAAGCGCAAGTGCGCGTCTTGCAGGCCAAGGCGGAATCGGACGCCATGCAGTACACGCTTCCGCTGAAGCAAAAGCAAATCGAACAAACCAAGTTGGAAGCCCAGGCCCGCAAGGAAGCTACGTTGCAAAACGCGGAAGCCGCGGCGCAGGCCAAAGTGATCGACAGCAAAGCGGAAGTTGAACGCCAGAGGAATTTGTCCGAAGCCGAGGCCAACAGGATTCGCGTGACGGCCGTGGCGGATTCCGAGCGTATGAAATTCGAAGCCGCGGTGCTGAAGTCCAATCCGATGCTGATCCAGAAAATCATCGCGGAGAGGCTCTCGGACAAGCTGCAAATCATGATGGTGCCTATGGATGGCAGAAACTTCTTTGCCAGCGACGTGATGCGATCGGCGTTTTCAGGATTGGGCAGCCCTACTGGAAACAGCTCCGACGATGCGGACGGCGCAACCCAGCCCACAACCAGCGCGGCCGTACAGCACAAGACGCCCCGGCGACCCTAATAACGCACGGTTTCAGGTTAAGGTTGCGGCGCAGATCAGCGATCAATTGTTCGCACCGCGCCGCAACCTCTTTTACCTCGGCGGTTAATCGGGATATGCTTTCTTCTTCGTGACGAACTAGCCGATGCGCGTAAATCAGGCAATGGATATTGCTGGGGTGTCCCGGTGAGTTTTCGCACCAAGCTCATGCTGGTTTTTATGCTGACGTTGCTGGCGTCAGTCTTTGTCGTGGCTTATGGCGTGACGCATTACACGCGCGCGGCATTCGAAGACATGGACGCCCAACGCACGGAAGCGCTGGTCGCGCAATTCCAGAAAGAGTTTGCGCAGCGCGGGGAAGAAGTAGTCCACCAAGTCGAAAACATCGCCAACGCGGAAATCACCCTACGCATGGCCCTGGACCTGGCGCGACCCAATGCCGACCAATCCTTGTATGTGCACGACGGAACGGGCGCGGCACAGGATCACGGACTGGATTTCGTGCAGTTCGTCAACTCCGACGGAACGCTGATTTCTTCAGCGCAATTTCCTTCGCGCGTGGGGCGCAAGAACGACTGGCTTACCGCGAACAGGAACTGGCGAGACTCGCGCGCGTTTCTGAATAAGGAGGAACTGCCCGAGGGCCTCGCTCTTGCGCTCACGGTCGTGCGCACGCTGCCGGTGGGCGACAAAAACTTTTACATTATCGGCGGGCGGCGGCTGGATCAGAATTTTCTGGCTTCGCTTGTTTTACCGGCTGGAATGCGGACTCTCTTGTATCAGAACCTGGAGCCCGGGTTCGCTCCTGCCGAACTTACCGACACAAATGGACCCGCCCAACATGCGGAACGGTATATTTCCTTGATCGAGCAAAGCCAAAAACAGCCCCAAAAGCCGGTCATTGGCACTATTAATTGGGATGCGGATCCCGCTAGCGCCGAAACCTACCACGCCATCCCATTGACCGGACGCAGCGACGAAGTTTTGGGAATTTTGCTGGTGGGCAGTTCGCGTCGTGAATTTGTCCTGCTCACGCGACGCATAAAGCTGATTGCCGGCGCCGTTGGCGCGGGGGCGTTGCTCATAGGTCTTCTGATGACGTGGTGGTTTTCGGCGCGTATCACCAGGCCAGTGGAGCACCTGGCGGTGGCCGCGCGTGACGTGGCTTCGGGCCGCTGGGACGCCCGCATCGATGTGCGCACTTACGATGAAGTCGGGCAGCTGGGGACAGCGTTCAACGATATGACGCGCACATTGGGCGTGCAGAAAGAACGTTTGCTGCAGACTGAACGCGTTGCGGCCTGGCGGGAACTGGCGCGGCGCCTGGCCCACGAATTGCGCAATCCGCTGTTCCCACTGCAAATCACCGTGGAAAATTTGCAGCGTGCGCGGCAGCTGGACCATGAACAATTCATGGAAGTGTTTACGGAATCGACCGCCACGTTGAAAGCGGAGCTGGCGAATCTCAATTCGATTGTGGGGCGCTTCAGCGATTTCTCAAAAATGCCCGCGCCAAAGTTCGAACGCGTCAACGTGAACGATTCGCTGCGTGATGCGCTGCGGCTTTTCGACGCGCGCTTTAACGAAGTCGGCAAGCCAGCCATCGCGCGCGACCTGTTCATGAAGGAAGACCTGCCCGAAATTGATGCCGACCCGGAAATGCTGCATCGCGCGTTCCAGAATCTGCTTCTGAATGCGCTGGATGCCATGCCCACAGGCGGGACGCTTACGCTGCGGACCTGGGATCGCGACGAAAAAGTTGGCATTGAGATCCTGGATACAGGGATTGGCTTGAGCTCCGAAGAATCGGCACGCCTTTTCACGCCGTATTTTACGACCAAACCGCAGGGCACAGGATTAGGGCTGGCTATCGTGCAATCGGTGGTGAGCGATCACCACGGCACCATCGCGATTTCGAGTGAAGAAGGACGTGGCACCACCATTCGAATTCAGCTGCCGCAGCGGCAACTGGAACGCGGTGAATTTGTGCGCGGCGACGCTCCAACCGAAAAAAATGAGCCGCCCACGTTAGCTGCCGCTTCAGACTGAAAGACATTTCAGGAGACCGCTTGCCTCGCCAGGCCCACCTGCTGCTCGTTGATGACGATCCCAACACGCTGGCGTCGCTTTCGCGTGCCTTTCGCATGGCCGGGCATGAGGTAACCGTTTGCGACAACGCTGTGCGCGCGGTGGCGCTGCTGCGCGGCGAACCATTTGATTTGGTTTTTTCGGATGTGGTGATGCCGGGAAAAACGGGAATCGATCTGCTGGAAGAAATGAAAAGTTCGGGCATCAAAACTCCCATCATTATGATTTCCGGCCAGGCCAATATCGAGATGGCGGTGCGCGCCACCCGGCTGGGCGCGCTCGATTTTCTGGAGAAACCGCTTTCCACCGACAAGCTGCTGTTGACCATCGATAATGCGCTGCGGCTTACGCGGCTCGAAAGCGAAAATCAGGAGCTGCGGCTCAGACTTGGCAAACATGAGATGGTCGGCAGTGGCGCGGCCATGAAAAGACTTTTGGCGGAGATTGACCGCGTGGCCCCCAGCGAAACGCGGGTGTGCATTCTGGGTGAAACCGGTACCGGCAAGGAACTTGTGGCCCGTGCAATTCATGAAAAATCGAGTCGGCACGAAAATGCCTTCGTTACTCTGAATTGCGCTGCTGTCCCCGCCGAACTGATCGAGTCGGCGCTTTTCGGCCATGAAAAAGGCTCGTTCACGGGCGCAGCAGCCAAACATCTGGGAAAATTCGAACAGGCCGACGGTGGCACGCTGTTTCTCGATGAAATCGGCGACATGCCGCTGGCCATGCAGGCCAAACTTTTGCGCGTCCTGGAGGAAGGCGAGGTGGAACGCGTGGGCGGCGACAAGCCCATTGGCGTGAATGTGCGCGTGCTGGTGGCTACCCACCGCGATCTGGAAAAGCTGGTCAAGGAAAATGGATTTCGGCAGGATTTGTTTCACCGCATCTATGTTTTTCCGCTAAGGTTACCGGCGTTGCGCGAGCGTAAGGACGATCTTCCCGGGCTGATCGCTCATTTTGCGCGGCAGGTGGCGGCGCAGAATGGCTGGAAGGAAAAAGAATTCGATACTGACGCTGTGAAAGAATTGCAGCGCTACAGCTGGCCAGGAAATGTACGCGAGCTGCGCAATGTGGTGGAGCGATTGATCCTGCTGTCCACGCAAAGCACCGTGACAGCCGAGGATGTGCGGCTGGTTTTGCCCGCGGCGGGTGGCGATTCTGGCGTGGCTGGCACTTCGCACGCAGGTATCAGCGGCACTTTGGCGGAGCGTACCGCGATATTCGAGCGCGACACTTTGCTGGCCGAGATTCGCAAGCATAATTTTCACATGACCAACGTGGCGCGGGCCCTGGGCCTGGAGCGCAGCCACCTGTACAAAAAGTGCCAGCAACTCGGCATTGATTTGCAAGAAATGCGCAAACCGGCCTAAGCAACAGTTTCAACAATCATGACGCGTGCGACAATAACTCCGTGAATCCATGGCTTATCGGGGGGCCGGTCGCTTTGGCCGCAGGGGCCGCGGCGACGACTTACGGAGCGGTCAATCCTCACTCCGACCTCTTTGGCCCGGTAATTTGGCGAACAAATTCGCCCCGCAAACTGGCCGTTACCTTCGATGATGGTCCTAATCCAAAAATCACTACGGAATTATTGAATTTATTGGATCGCTACGGCGCGCGCGCTACTTTTTTTGTGATCGGACGTTTTGCGCGCGAATGTCCAGGCGTGGTCCGTGAAACTGCAGACCGCGGCCATGTCGTCGCGAATCACACCGCCAATCACGTGAATCTTTTCTGGCGTACGCCATCGGCAATTCAGGACGAGATCCAGAGGTGCAATGAAGCCATTTTCGCCGCTACTGGAGCGCCCGCCCGATGGTTTCGGCCCCCATTCGGAATGCGCAATCCGTGGGTTATTACTGAGGCCAAAACACAAGGACTGGGCACGGTACTGTGGACACGCTTGCCGGGAGACTGGCGCGCCAAAACGGCCGAGTGGCTGATAAAGCGGATGGACGGCATTGCGAAACGCGCGCAGTCGGCTAGCCCCGGCGGTAAACATCCCGAAACAGGGAGCGGCGATATACTCTGCCTGCACGATGGCGATCACCGTTTTTTAAATGGCGATCGTGCCGCCACCATCGCCGCGCTGCAATACTGGCTGCCGCGCTGGCGTGACCTGGGACTCGAATTTGTTACAATTGATGAAGCGGTGAGCGCTCCCGCGCGATAACCATGGATGAACGCAATTTTTACAACGAGAAAGAAGAAGTCCGGAAAATAAAGCTGATTTGCCCCAGCTGCCGCGGAGAATTTGAAGCTCCGGTGCGCTGGAAAGTCTGCCGCAAAAAAAAGGAATTACCTCGCGGCGCGGGCGAAGAGGATCGGAAACGCTTCGCGAAAGCCAGTTCGTACATGGTACGGCTGGATGACCTGGTGGCCTGCTACAAATGCCGAAAGCGTTTTGAGCTGACCGGGCAGTCCACCGTTTTGATCAACGACAGCCTCGGCGATCCCAACGCTGATCCCGAAAATTTCGGCAACCGCTAAACTTTAAACGGTTCGTAGCAAAAAAAAACTGCGGACCTCTTTCCGCTAAATTTCCGGATACATTTCAAAAAATGCTTCGATGGACTGGCGGAAGGTAGTCTCAATTTCTTCCTTGCTTCCTTCGATGAGGTGCATGGTCACGCGCGCGCTGCGGCCATTTTTTAGCACTACAGTGGCATCGCGCACCTCCCCAAGATCGTCTTCAGGCAGCAGTCGCATACCGTAAATTAACGCCAGTTTTGCCATTGAGCCTCCGGTTGGAACGCCAGCGTAGCGTGCGCCTGACGACCAGGTCAATGCGGGTGTACTGAATTTGATGTGCGGGTACAAGCTGAGAGCTAGTATTTGGGCATCCTCGATTCCACCAATCGCATCGGAACAAAAGTAGCGGGAAGGTGCCCATGAAGCGCGTGATTGTGAAACGATTCAGCGTTGTAAAATTCATTATTATTGCCGCAGCATTCACTGCAACTTTGATTTCGCAAGCTTTCGCGCAGCAGCCGGACGGCCCGCAGACTTCCGCGCCGGACCCGGTGAGCCCTTCGGCAAGGTCAAGCAGCGCGCGCCACACCGGGACGTCGGAACGAATTACCGTTCCAGCCGGTACGCGCGTGGCCGTAGTGCTGGAAAACGGCATCTCCACGCGCAATGCCAAAGCGGGAGATTCGGTCTACCTACGCACGTCGTTCCCGATTACACAAAATAATCGTGTGGTAATTCCCATTGGATCGTATGTGCGCGGAGAACTTCTGGATTCGAAGCGCCCTGGCCGCATAAAGGGGCGCGGCGAGTTTCGGATGCGGCTCAACACGCTGATATTCCCGAATGGCTACACCGTGAATTTGATCGGAGCTCCGCGCACCGCTGACAGCGGCGGCAACGAAACCACTGATTCAGAAGGACAAGTGACCGGCGGCGGCGGGAAGGGAAAGGACGCTGCAACGGTAGCTACCACCACAGTCACGGGCACGGGCATTGGCGCAATTGCAGGGGGCGGGAAAGGTGCGGGTATCGGCGCAGGAGCCGGAGGACTCGCGGGATTGGCGGCGGTGTTGCTGACCCGCGGTCCGGAAGCGCAATTGCCCCGAGGTTCCACGTTGGACATTGTGCTGGAGCGCGATTTATCGCTTGAGGGCGATCAGGTGCGATTCACGGATGTGGGTAGCTCGTCGCCCATCACGCCGCCGGCGACCCGCGAGCAGTAATCAATCACATTGCAGCCACCCTGAGGGCACGCTAGAAATTTGTAGCCTTCGCTGTTTTGACGAAACGCATGGGGCTGAAGCGTGTCCAATCTACGCTAACACTTTGTTTCGTAATCCATTCGCGAAGGAGTTGCGCGGTAATCGGGGCCAGCAGAATTCCGCTGCGAAAATGTCCCGTGGCAATCAGTAATCCTTCCACATCCGTCGGACCGATGATGGGCAGATGATCGGGGGAGTCGGGGCGCAGGCCGGCCCAAATTTCCTCTATTTGTGCGCCGGTCAACGCAGGAGCTAGCTCCAGCGCACCGGCAAGAATTTTTTGCACCGCGCCGGCAGTCACTTCCTTTTCGAAGCCGACATACTCAACGGTGGCGCCGGCGACCAGTCTGCCGTCATCCCTGGGCGCCAGATAAACTTGCTCGGACCACAAGACGCGATCTATTTTTACGTTTTTTGCGCGCAAGGCGAGCATCTGGCCTTTCGCGGGCCGTACCGGCGCGTAAACCTCCGCCCCTTTTATTTCCACGGAGTAGCAACCGGCGGCAATGATTGTCCAACGCGCTTCGATATGTTTGTCATCGACGATCAAGCCGTCGCAGCGTTGCGCGCTCCCGGAAACGGCCTGAACGCTGCTACCGGCAAATATTTTTGCGCCAGCATGCACAGCCGCGATCAAAACAGCGCGTGTAAGCGCGCGATTGTCGACGCAGGCTTCATCAGGCCGCAGCACCGCCGCTTCCAGTTCGCTGCTGAGTGCGGGTTCCAGCCTCCGAGCATCTTCTGCGCTGAGCGGCTCAGCCCTTAATCCCAAGCCGTGGTGCAAAGCGATAATGGTGTTGAGCTTCGCTTGGGCATCGTGTGAAAAAAACGCTTCGACCGTCCCTCTGGAGCGGTACCCGACACTCTGGCCAGCAAGTTCTTCGACCGCGGACACGAATTCGGGATAGATTGCCAGGCTCGCGCGGCCCAAGGGCACGGTCGAAATCATTCCCGCATTTTCTGGTGCCGGAGACAGAATTCCTGCGGCGGCCCAGGACGCTTCCTCACCGGGTTGCTGGCGATCAAAAATTGCAACACGCAGGCCGGCCCGCGCCAATTCGAACGCGATGCTGGCGCCGATCAGTCCCCCTCCGGCGATCGCGACGTCAAACGTCTCCATGAATCAATGATAACGCACGGACTGTTTGATTGATGGGCTGGAGATAGCCGTAGAAAGCCCTGAAGAAATTACAACGATGCGACGAGTTCTTCTGACAATACCTGGGCTTTGGTGGCCAGGCTGCGCGCGCGCGTCCAGTCGCCATCATGTCCGGCCGAACGCGCGTCGTCGATAAATCCTCTAACCTTTGCAGCGAGATCCGATTGGGTCGAGTTAAGCCTTTTGCCTTGAGCACGAGCAAGGTTTTTTTCCGCGACGCTGAGACTGGCCAGCATTTGCTGTCGCTCGGACGCGGTTTCCGCGGGCGTTATTTGAGGCGCGATTACGGGGGCTTCCGGCTTTTTGGTGACTGTGTTTTCCGGTGTGGGTACGGGCACAACGTGCGGGCGCGCTGGCTCACTACGAACAGCGAGCGCGGGCGGTGGCGGCGGTAGTTCCAACCTCAGCTCTGGGACGGGATCAACACTCTCATCGGTCAACGGCCCGGGCGTGGGTGAGATGGTGGCCGGCAAGGCCGGACGCATGAGACCGGCGCCGCGCCATGTTCTTGTATTATTTTTTCGAGTACCGCAGCCAGTGGCGAATTGCACCGCGCACAGGCACAAAATAACGAGTGGCCACGCGTGATGGCGCGTACTGACGGAACAGAGCTGGGGTTTGTTCGACGTCATTATTTAAGCTGCCAGCGGTAACTCGATGCGGAAAGTCGTGCCGTGGCCGACTTCCGACGTAAAGTCTATCGAACCGTTGTGAAGTTGCACAATTCTGAAAGCACTGGCGAGCCCGATGCCGCTTCCGCCGGGACGGGTAGTGAAAAACAGCTGAAAAATCTTCTGCTTATTTTCCGGAGCAATGCCTTTGCCGGTGTCTCCCACGGTAATTTCCGCCATTTCGCCGCGGCGGCTGAGAACAAGACGAAGTTGACCACCGTTGGGCATGGCTTCCGCGGCGTTCAGCACCAGATTCAGCACCGCTTGCTTCAGTAAACCACGATCCACGTAAACCTCCGGCACGTCGATTGGCAAAAGTTGCGCGAGTTGAATATTAGCTTTCTGCAACTGCGGCTGAGCTATCTCCAGAACCTCGGGCAGCAGTTGAGAAAGCTGCGTCGCTTCCAAACGAATTTCCATCGGCCGGGTGAAATCCAGAAAACGTTTTACTACCGCGTCGAGCCGGTCGATCTCCTTGTCGAGTACGCTCACAGCCTGCTGCGCGCCGCTTTCCTGGTCTGGCGGCAAGGACTCTTTCAAATTTTCGAGCCACAGCCGCATGGAGTTCAGCGGATTTTTTACTTCGTGCGCCACGCCTGCGGTGATGCGGCCCAGCGCCGCCAGTCGCTCGCTGACCTGCAATTGTGTGTTGATGCTTTCCAGGGAATCGAGATCCCGCAGCGTGACCAGAGCTCCGATACGTTCCCCGCCTTCCTGAATCGCCTGTACGCTGACGCCCACGCGGCGAAATCCGCCCGCCGTAACCAATTCGGTTTCGGCGGCGACCTCGCTGAGCTCTTCACCTTCGAGATGCAGCACCGCGCGCAGTGGATGCCCCTCTGGAAAAATTTCGGTGACGCGCCGGCCCAGAAATTCTCCCGAGGACGCGCCCAGAAATTTTTCAGCCGCGGGGCTGACCATTACCGCGCGTGCATCCTGCGTGAATAACAGCAGGCCGTCCTCGAGCCCGGCCATTACGGAGTTCATGTTTTCGCGCAAAGTACTAAATATTTCATGAACGCCCCGCAGTTGTTGTCCTACTTGGGTAATTTTCCTACTTACCTGACCCAGTTCGTCGCCGCCGCTGAAAACCCCCGGATTTCCGATAGGGGCATCGTATTGGCCGGCGGAAATGCGATCAAGTTGGGCGGAAATGTCGCGCAAAGGCGCCAGCGTTGCGCCACTTACGACCGCCGCCAGTACGGCGGAAATCACCAGGGCAAGCAACACGATTGTTCCGGAGGTTTTCAGGCTGGGAGCGATCTCGTTCAACAAAAGCCCGGACGAAAGCACGACGCGAACTTCCCCAAAGGGTTTGCCGCCCATGTTGAAAGGATAGTCGTATTCGAAAATTTTGGATGGGCCGCGTAGCACGCGGACCTGATTTATGAAACCACTCTGCACCAGTTGTGACAGGGGAGGCCGCCGCGACTGCGTCTTGCCGGGCAGCGATTCATCGTTGGAAATCAACACCAGCCCTGCGTCATCGGTGATGGAAACTTCATAGACCGACGGAGAGCTGATGGCCGCTTCCAGTTGCGCCTGGAGCCCCGCATTGATTTCGAATGCGCGGCGCACATAATCGTGCACGTCCTGCGAATCCTCTGACGATGGCCGGAGTCCCTGGCTGGCCGCCTCGGTCAGCGCGTGTTGCGCCTGCACGAAAACCTGGTGAGCCAGATCGCTGGCGCGCTTGTCGGTATCGAGGAGCGTTTGCCCCAGAAGCTGCGCCAGGAAAACGCCGGAGAGCACCGCGACAACGAGCAGCACCAGGCCAGTCATCACCAAGGTAAGTTTTGTACGCAGCCGCAGCTGCATGGACGATCCCTATTCCGCGCCAGCGCGGTCGGCGCCGTATTCTTTGAGCTTATTGTGGAGAGTTTTGAGGCTGATAGCGAGAAGATCGGCGGCCCGAGTTTTGTTATTGCCAGTAGCGTTTAGCGTTTGAAGAATCAGCTCGCGTTCCATGGCATCCACGGTGGTACCCACTGGAAACTTGATGCTGGAAAGATCGCTGGGGCCTTTGGCAGCGGTACGGCCGAATTCTTCGGGGAGGCACGCACGAGTGATTAATTCCTTTTCGCACATGATGGAAGCGCGTTCCAGAATGTTGCGCAACTCGCGAATATTCCCCGGCCAGGTGTGACTCATAAAAATATCCAGCACTTCCGCCCCGATACCGCGCACATGCTTACCGTGTTTGGCGTTCACGTCGCGCAGGATGTGCTCGACCAGCAGGGCAATATCGTCCTTATGTTCGCGCAGCGGCGGCAAATTTATGTGGAACACGTTCAGGCGAAAATATAAATCTTGCCGCAAGTGCCCACTGGCGACGGCTTGTTCGGCGTCTTTATTGGTAGCCGCGAGCACCCGCACATCCACGGGCGTTTCGCTCTTGCTGCCCAGGCGGCGTACTTTGCGGTCTTCCAGAACGCGCAACAATTTGGCTTGCGTGGGTGCGGGCATCTCGCCAATTTCATCCAGTAAAAGCGTTCCATTGTCGGCCAGCTCAAAGCAGCCGATGCGCCTTTCGGCCGCGCCGGTGAACGCCCCGCGCTCGTGTCCAAAAATTTCGCTTTCCATCAATGTTTCAGGAATGGCGGAGCAGTTGATAGCGACAAACGGCCCGCTGGCGCGGGGAGAAAGTTTGTGAATGGTGCGCGCGACGATTTCTTTTCCCGATCCGGTTTCGCCGGTGATCAGCACGGAAGCGGAGCTGGGCGCGGCCATCTCCACCAGGCGCATGACGTCCTGCATCGGTTTGGAGGCGCCCACCAGATCGCCGAGCCTGCCGGATTCGCGAAGCTGGCGCTGCAAAACAACCAACTGACGCGCGTCGCGCGCGCGGCTGAGCGCACGGTCCAACAATGCGCGCAGTACGGGGCCCTTCAGCGGCTTCTCGATGTACCAGAAGGCTCCCGCTTCAATCGCAGCAACGGCACGCTCTTCGCTACCTCTTCCGGTGATGATAATGGCGGGCACGTCATGGAGTTCGGGGCCGAGTTGTTTGAGTAAATCCAGGCCATTCATGCCGGGTAGTTCGACGTCCGCGATCAGCGCGTCAGGCTGGTAAGTGGCAAATTTTGCCAACGCATCTTCCGCATTGCTTACGCCTAGAACTTCGCAGCCCCAGCGCTGCAGCAATTGCTCGTACCCTTTGCGTGCGTTGTCTTCGTCCTCGACAATCAGAACGCGGTCCCTGCGCTCCGAGGCATCCAGAGCGCGAACCGCGCCCTTTGCTTCTTCCCCCATGCGTAAAACCTCTGTCTATCGCGTTTTTAACTGTCTAGATACCGGTTAAATGGACCTCTCGACTCTAACAAGCCCGGTAGTGCTTGCCAAGTTTTTGTGGTCTTCTGGCCAGCCTAATTCGTGCGTCGCAGACAACTTCCCGCCTCATTCTTTCAACAGATACAAAGCCCGCTCCAACTCCAATTCCAGTTTGGCGCCCTTGGGCAGGTTTAATTCGTGTCCTCGACCTGATTCGACCAGAGAGGCGGTGAGGGCCCCCCAGCGCTGCGCCTTCGGCGGCTTCCTTCTTATCTTTGTTCTTCACCCCTTGCACCGCGCCACCGGCTGCTCCCGCTGCGGCGGCCTGAGCGGCATCCGGCTGCGTACTGCTGCGGCCCTCGATGAGTCCTTCCTGATTAGCGCTGCGGGGCTTAACGCTGTGATCTCCGGGAACATTTACAACTTCCGCGACGATGGGAAGTTTGCCAAACTTTGTGTAGATGTCGTCAAAGGTCAGCCAGATCTTGCCGCGGCCGGTAGTTCCCGCGGATTCCACACGGCTCACGTGACCGTGTACCTCGGCGCCCGCAGGCAGATAAATTCCGCTGCCCGCTTCCAGCGGTTCCACGGTGCGCACCACAAATTTGGCGTTTTCCTGAGTGTCCTTGGTGGTAAGGTCCTGCTCCAGCACCACCAGAAATTTCGTTCCGGGAGCCACCGCGTAAAGCTCAGCCGGGCGGCCATGCCTGCGGCCGTCGGCTGGTTGCGGCTCTGCAGTGGAATTAGAATTGTCTTGCTGGACCGGAAGACTTTTCGCAGCGACGGTAATAGTAAAGGATGCGACCAGAAGTAGAACGCGGCATGCTGTCGCGTAAGCCGGAATTCTAGCTTTCATAATTTCTCCCAGGCGGACTTCCGCCTCTCACCAGATTACCTGGATGCGTAAAGTGTTTGATGCGGCCTGGATGCCAACGCGTATTTCAAGGGTATTTCTTCAATTGGGGCAATGCAAGAGTAGGCTTCGATTCATCTCCAGGTCTGCGTTCTACGTTTCGAGGAACGTTCGAATTCGCCTCAGAACCTCAGCGTACATCGCAGCTGTAACTCGTCCCGTTTGCGTATTTTGTTGGCTGGGATGGTACACGCCGAACAATCTCGGCGCCGGCGGCCGCAACTGCGCTTCCGCGCCGTGCGCGAAGGGATATAGGGCCCGCGAAGTGACGAGGCTTTGCTGTTTCAAAACTTCCAGGTAGCCATCCCAGGCGATGCGTCCCAGCGCCAGCACCGCCTTCGGCTGCAGAATGCGAATTTCCCGCTCCATATATCCACGGCAATTCAAAATTTCACTGGGCAACGGTTTATTGCCGGGAGGCGCGCAGCGCGCCGTCGCGGTGATGTAGCTGTCTATCAGCCGCAAGCCGTCATCGCGCCGAACGGAAGTGGGCTGATTCGCGAATCCCGCCTCATACATGACCGCAAAGAGAAAATCGCCAGAGCGATCGCCGGTGAAAACACGCCCGGTGCGGTTTCCGCCGTGCGCTGCGGGAGCGAGTCCCACGATAAGAAGCCTCGCCTGTGGATCGCCGAATCCGGGAACCGGCTTGCCCCAGTATTCCCAATCGAGATAAGCGCGGCGCTTTTCGCGCGCCACGCGCTCGCGATATTCCACCAGGCGCGGGCACAGCCGGCAAGCGACCACTTCGCGCGCGAGGCGCTTCAGCGCGGCTTCGCGGTTCATTGCAAGAGTGCCAGAACCTCGTCGTGTATTTTTCCGTTGGTGCTTACGAACCGGCCGTCATAAATGGTGCGCTTCCCGTGCAGGTTCGTGGACTTCCCTCCCGCTTCTTCCACGATCAAACCCAAAGGCGCCAGGTCCCACGGCATCGACGTCCAGTCCACCGCCGCCTCGATCGCGCCTTCCGCGACCAGCATGTGTTGCCAGAAGCCGCCCAGAGCCCGGCTATTTTTTGCTGCATCCGCAAGTCGGCGCAACGTCGCTCGGTCCGCCGCGTTCTTTTTGGATCCGGTGCCGGTAGTGAAAATCATCGATTCGCGCAGTTTCGCGATCTTCGATACGTGGATTTTCTTCCCGTCGCGAAATGCGCCTTCGCCGCGATACGCCGACCAGCGCGTGCCCAGGGCGGGGGCGCTGACCATGCCGGCCACAATTTCGCCTTGATGCTCAATGCCCAGCAGTGTTCCGAAAGTAGGGATGCCGCGCGAAAATTCCTCGGTGCCGTCAATGGGATCAATGATCAGCCGCGCGCGCCCCTCGGCATTCGCGGCGTCCACATCTTGCCCACCCATTTCTTCGCCGAGGACGTCCAGCGCCATCCCGCTGGCGGCCACTTTCGCACGTGCCATTTCTTCCACGCCCCGATCGGCCTGGGTCACCGCGGAGCCATCATCCTTTCTGTCCACGCGCATTTCGATGGCCCGAAAATAACGCATGGCGATGACGTCGCCGTCCTGCACGATGGACTCCAGCAGTGGCCCGTACTCGTCCCGATATCCCATTATTTCTCCCGTCTCAATTTAATTCCGTGTACAAAGCGCCGCCAGCGCTTTAGCGATTCGGGATTTGACACGCTCGCCGCGGCTACCTAGCATACAAACTTACCCGTTTGAGCGCCTATACCAACACCGGAACCGCGCTGGATCGCATTCTGGAAGCTCGCCGCACCGAGGTCGAGCATCGCAAATGTGTGTTGCCGCAGACCGCGTTGAAATACGGAGCGAAGGCCGCTTCGCCGATACGCGATTTTACCGCGGCGCTGTCGCGCGATGGTCTGAATGTCATCGCCGAGCTGAAGCCAGCTTCGCCCTCGCGCGGCGTGATTCGCGAGCCTTTCGACGCGCCAGAACTGGCCAAATCTTTATCGCATGCCGGTGCTGCCGCGCTCTCGGTCCTTACGGAAGGCGAATATTTTCACGGCTCGCTTAAAAATCTTCGCGACGCACGTAAAACGGTCACCTTGCCCGTGCTGCGCAAGGATTTTATCTTTGATCCCTGGCAAGTCTGGGAAGCTCGCGCCAACGATGCCGACAGCTTTCTCTTGATTGTAGCCGCGCTGGAAGATTCTCTTCTCCGCGAGCTGATGGCGCTCGGCCGTGAGATTGGCATGGAGCCGGTAGTCGAAGTGCATACCAGGGCGGAACTGGAACGCGCCCTGGCCGCTTACGCGCGCATCATCGGCGTGAATAATCGCGATCTGAAAACGATGACCGTGCATGTCGAGACTTCACTTCAATTGATCGAGCAAATTCCCGAAGAATGCCTGGTTATCAGCGAATCGGGTCTTCGATCGCACGACGATTTGCTGAAACTTCGTCGCGCGGGTTTCGACGCCTTCCTGGTCGGTGAGCACTTGATGCTGGCCCCCGATCCTGCCGCGACACTTTGCGAGTTACTGGGGCAGCCCGGTGTGGCGACTGCGAAATACGATACGCTGGGCATAACTTTCCGCGAAACGCCCGGTTCAAGGGAAAAAGCAGACTCATGACTCGCGTCAAAATTTGTGGCCTTACCAACGTCGCGGACGCCCGGGCGGTATGCGATGCGGGCGTCGACGCTGTGGGCCTGAATTTCTATCCGCAAAGCCCGCGAGTTATTTCCGTTGAACAGGCCGTGGAAATCCGCGCGCAGCTTCCTGCCAGCGTTCAGGTATTTGGTGTTTTTGTGAACGCCGACCCCGCCCAAATTATGAAAGTTCTGCGAGCTGTGCAGCTGGATGCCGTGCAACTTCATGGCGACGAGGACCCCGCCGTGGTTGCGCAGCTGGCTCGCGTAACGGCGGTGTTCAAGGCCCTGCGCGTGGGAGCGGATTTTTCTGCCGCCACTCTGGAAAATTATCCTGAGGCTGCGGGATTTTTGTTCGACTCCGCCGGCTCACGGCCGGAACAGTACGGCGGAACTGGCCGGCTTTCCGACTGGGGAGTTGCGCAACAGGCCGCTCGTAGCCACAAAATTATTTTGGCAGGCGGACTGAACGCGGAAAATGTCGCCGCTGCGATCCTGCAGGTACGCCCTTACGGTGTAGATGTCGCCAGCGGCGTGGAGTCGGCGCCCGGCGCAAAAGATCCTGCTCAAATACGGGAATTCATCCGCGAAGCTCGCCGCGCCGATCAGGAGTTGAACACGCCTTTCGCTTCAACGGAAAGACTGCGCGCCAGGTGAGCTCCATTCTCAAATCTTTATCCCTCGCACCCGGACGTTTCGGTCCTTACGGCGGCAGGTACGTTCCGGAAACACTGATGGTTCCGCTGTTTGAACTCGAACGCGCCTACGAATTGGCGAAATCCGATCCCGTCTTTCAGGCGCGCCTCGCCGATCTACTGAAAAATTTCGCCGGGCGTCCCACGCCGCTGCAATTTGCCGAACGCCTCACTACAAAACTTGGCGGTCCGCGTATTTACCTGAAGCGCGAAGATTTGCTGCACACCGGCGCACACAAAATCAATAACGCGATCGGCCAGGGATTGCTGGCCGTGAAAATGGGCAAGCCGCGCATCGTGGCGGAAACCGGCGCCGGGCAACATGGAGTAGCGTCCGCTACCGTGGCGGCACACCTCGGGCTCGAATGCGTCGTGTACATGGGCACGGAAGATATGGCGCGCCAGGCGCCCAACGTCGCGCGCATGCGTATTCTCGGCGCGCAAGTGGTCGGCGTGGATTCCGGCAGTCGCACCCTGAAGGACGCCATCAACGAAGCCATGCGCGACTGGGTCACCAATGTCCGCGGTACACATTATCTTCTCGGCTCGGTGCTGGGCGCGCATCCTTATCCAACCATGGTGCGTGATTTTCAATCGGTAATCGGACGCGAAGCGCGTGAACAAATTCTCGCCGCTGAAAAGCGGTTGCCCACTCACCTTTTCGCGTGCGTAGGCGGGGGCTCGAACGCTATCGGCCTTTTCTACCACTTCCTCCGAGACAAAGACGTGAAGATGATTGGCGTGGAAGCCGGCGGCCGTGGCACAAGCGCCGGCGAACACGCTGCGCGGCTCGGCGCGGAGCAAGGCTATACCGGCGCACGGCCTGGCGTTCTCCACGGCACCTATACGTACGTGTTACAAAACGAAGACGGGCAAATCTCCGCCACTCACTCGATTTCCGCCGGCCTCGACTATCCCGCCATCGGGCCGGAACATGCCTGGCTGGCCGATGAACGCCGCGCGGAGTATTTTGCGATGTCGGATTCCGCGGCTCTCGACGCGGCGCGTTTGCTTTGCCGCAGCGAGGGAATTATTCCTGCTCTGGAATCCGCACACGCCCTCGCCGGCTTAGTCGAACGCCTGCCCACTTTGAGTAAAGACGATCTGGTCATCCTGAATCTTTCCGGGCGCGGCGACAAGGACATGGACACTTACACGCGCCTGCTCTAAGCTTTCCCGATAATAATGAGCATTACGAGCGTGCAACCTTCCCGAATTACCAGGCGATTTGCCACTCTGCGCGAAAGCGGAGAGCTCGGCATCGTCGCGTATATCACCGCCGGCGATCCCTCGCTGGATGCCACGCTGGAATTTGTTCTTGCTCTCGAAGAAGCTGGCACCGATGTAATCGAGCTGGGCGTTCCGTTCAGTGATCCGCTGGCCGACGGACCCACCATTCAACGCGCGTCCGAACGTGCGCTGAAATCGGGCTCTACTTTGCCGGGGATTCTCGATCTGGTCCGGCGCATCCGCAAGTCTTCGCAAATCCCGCTGGTGCTTTTCAGTTATTACAATCCGATTTTGCAGCTGGGCCTCGAAAAGTTTGCCGCGGCAGCAGCCGACGCGGGTGTTGACGGAGTCCTCGCCACGGATTTATCCCCCGAAGAGGCGCTGGAATACCGGCGGATTCTTACCGCGCACCATCTGGATACCATTTTTCTATGTGCCCCGACGTCAACCGACGAGCGGCTGGCGAGTATTGCGGCGTCTTCCACGGGATTTTTGTATCTGGTGTCGCGCACTGGAGTTACTGGAGCGAAGGACACGCTGCCTGACGACTTGCCGGCGCTGTTGCGCCGGGTTCGCGGATTTACCATGTTGCCTGTTGCGGTGGGCTTCGGGATTTCGCTGCCCGGGCACATCTCGCTGCTCGGCGGGCTGGCCGACGCCGCAGTGATCGGCTCGTCTCTGGTGGCGGAAATCGAACGCGCCAGGACGACTGCTGACGCCGCAAACGCTCTTCGTGATCGCGTACGCATTTTGAAGGCCGCGGCGCGACACGGCCTGTCGCGGCGCGAGGTATCGCAGTGAATTTGCAGGATTGGCGTCGCCGCATCGATGACATTGACCGCAAGTTGGTGGAGTTGCTGAATGAACGCTCGCGCTGCGCTCTGGAAATCGGCAAACTGAAGCAGGCAGCTAATCTTCCGCTGTATCAGCCGGACCGCGAAAAAGAAGTGTTGCAGAACGCCGAGCAGTCGAATCCCGGGCCGTTGACCGATGCCGCAATTCGACGGCTTTTCGAACGCATCATTGACGAAGCGCGCTCCGCGGAACGCGCCGCGATGCATTCTGAATCGAAGAGTTCCGACGACTAGCAACGACTCGAGAAGCAAGGCACGAAGATTTCATGCGACGTAAGAAGGGAAACACAAAGCAGCCATGGTAATTGTGATGCAAGAAGGCGCGAGCGACGCCCAGATTCAACACGTGATTGACCGGCTGGTGGGCAGCGGCTTCAACGTGCATCGCTCCACGGGGGAATCGCACACCGTACTTGGCGCGGTTGGTGTCCACCGCGACTTTGATCACCGCGATTTCGAATTACTCGATGGCGTGCGCGAAGTCATGCGCGTCACCCAGCCCTTCAAGCTGGCCAGCCGGCAATTTAATCCCGGCGGAACGATACTGGAGCTGGGCCGCGGTGTGACCATCGGCGGCAACGAGGTCCTCGTCGCGGCTGGCCCGTGTTCCGTGGAATCGCGCGAACAAATTCACGCTATCGCGGAAAGTGTCGCGAAATCCGGCGCCAAAGTTCTGCGCGCGGGAGCCTTTAAACCGCGCACTTCGCCCTATGCGTTTCAGGGCATGGGGGAAAAGGGACTGGAGTGGATGCGCGAAGCCGCCGAAAAATTTGGCCTTCTTACCGTGAGTGAAGTGATGGACGCTTCGCAAATCGAAATGATGCTGGGCTACGTGGATATCCTGCAGGTTGGCGCGCGCAACATGCAGAACTATCATTTGCTCCGCTCGCTCGGAGAAGTGCGCAAGCCCATTCTGCTGAAGCGCGGAATGTCGGCCACCATGGAAGAGCTGTTGCTTAGCGCCGAGTACATTCTGGCCGGCGGAAATCCGCAGGTGATCTTGTGCGAGCGCGGCATTCGCACCTTTGAAACCTACACCCGTAATACCTTCGATATTGCAGCGATTCCGGTAATCAAAAAGTTGTCGCACCTGCCGATGATGGGGGATCCCTCGCATGGCACCGGGCGTCGCGACAAAGTTGCACCGATGGCGCGCGCGGCCGTGGCCGCCGGAGCAGATGGATTGTTAATCGAAGTGCACAATGATCCCGATCACGCCCTGTCCGATGGTGCTCAATCACTCGACCCAGAACAGTTTGCCCAGTTAATGGGCGAGCTTCGCATCATCGCCCCGGCGATCGGGCGCCGTGTCGCCTGATTAACTGGCCAGCGATATGCTCCAGGGACACCTCATCAATCGCGTAAGCATTCTTGGCTCCGGCCTTATTGGCGGGTCCTTCGCGCTGGCGTTGCGCAAATACACCGAAGGCCTGCACATTACTGCCTGGGATAAGCCCGACGCCGCTGCGCGCGCCAAAGAACGGGGAGCCGCAGATGAAGTTTTTTCGGGTGAATTGAAACCCGCCATCCAAAGTGCCGACCTCATCTACGTGGCGCTGCCCATCAGCACCACTCTCGACGTTCTGCCGGAAATAGCACGCCACGCCGCGCCACACGCGTTGGTTACCGATGCCTGCAGCACCAAAGTGCGCATCGTACAAGCCGCTGAAGAGTTCTTTCCCGCGGGCGGTACGGCGCTTTTTCTGGGCGGTCATCCCATGGCGGGCAAAGAGCTGGCCGGGATTGCCAACGCGGATGCAAACCTGTTTCGTGAAACCACCTATGCGTTTATTGGCGAACCTTCGCGTGTCGCTGACACGGAGCCGGCGTTCGAACCGGATGAGCGTGGGACTCCAGCGATGCGCGCCCCTACCTCGCGGCGCACCGCGGCAGATTTAAGCAGCGAGCCCCGCGTCGCAGCGTTGCTGAAGATTATCGGTAAAATCGGCGCCCGCCCGCTCTGGCTGGGCGCGCAGCAGCACGATTACGCTGTGGGACTTTCTTCGCATCTGCCGCAACTCGCCGCCGTGGCACTGGCCTCTTTTCTTTACGACCATCTGGATGAAAACGGATTGCCCATCGCGCTGGCCGGACCCGGCCTGCGCGATTCGCTGCGCCTCGCGGGCAGTCCCTACAACACCTGGCGCGATATAGTGCTGACCAATCGCGAAGTTCTTTCGGCCTCACTCGATTTATTCGCGCGCAGGCTCGACGAGTTGCGCGAGAAACTGGCCTCCCGCGAATTAGAAGCCGATTTCGATGCCGCTAATGAACTCTATAAACTACTGCGAAGCTTTTAACGGGGATTCATGGACAAGCGCATAGCCTCTGCCGACGCCGCCATCGAAAAGCTTACCGACGGCGTAACCATTTTGATGGGCGGCTTCGGATTGTGCGGCGTCCCGGAAAATCTGGTTGCCGCCGTCCGCCGCAAAGGCACAAAAAACCTGACCATCGTCAGCAACAACGCCGGAATAGACGACTTCGGCATTGGCCTGCTGCTGCAGAACCGCCAAGTAAAGAAAATGATCTCCACCTACGTGGGCGAAAATAAACTTTTCGAAAAACTGGTGCTCAGCGGGGAACTGCAAGTCGAATTGAATCCGCAAGGCACTTTTTCAGAGCGCCTTCGCGCGGGCGGCGCTGGTGTCCCGGCCTTCTACACGCCCACGGGTGTGGGCACCATGGTCGCGGACGGAAAAGAAACACGCGAGTTCGATGGCCGCCAGTATGTGATGGAGCGCGCATTGCGAGGGGACTTCGCATTTGTGAAAGCCTGGAAGGGCGACCGCTGGGGAAATTTGATTTATCGCAAGACGGCCCGAAATTTCAATCCCATGATGGCCACCGCCGCCGATTATGTCATCGCGGAAGTGGAGGAGTTGGTGGAACTGGGAGAACTCGAAGCCGACTCCATCCACACTCCCGGAATTTTCGTGGATGCAATTTTCGAAGGCCTCGCTTATGAAAAGCGCATCGAAAAGCGCACCACTAGAAAAGCATAGGTCTGCATCATGGAGATCAGCATGAAGGCAGAAACCAGATGCCGTTAACCGACGAACAGATACGAGAACGCATCGCCCGCCGCATTGCGCTGGAACTCCGCGATGGTTTCTACGTAAATCTCGGGATCGGTATGCCTACCGCAGTGGCCAACTACGTGCCGCAAGGTATGGAAGTACTGCTGCAATCCGAAAACGGCATGTTGGGCGTCGGGCCCTATCCGCTCGACTCCGAAGTGGACCCCGATCTGATCAACGCGGGTAAAGAAACGGTTACGGAGCTTAAAGGGACCTGTTACTTTTCGTCGGCGGATTCCTTTGCCATGATCCGCGGCGGACACGTGGATCTGACCGTCCTGGGTGCGCTGCAAGTCGACGAGCAGGGAACCTTGGCGAATTGGGCCATCCCCGGAAAAATGTTGAAGGGCATGGGCGGCGCCATGGACTTGGTCGCCGGCGCGAAACGCGTGTTCATCGCCATGGAACATGCCACGCGCGACAAGCGCCCCAAAATTCTTAAAAAATGCACGCTGCCGCTGACCGGCGTGGAGGTTGTGGACCACATCGTCACAGAGTTGGCGTGGATTGACGTGACGCCCGAAGGCTTGCTGCTGCGGGAGTTGGCTCCCGGCATCCGCATCGAAGAAGTGCAGGCCCTTACCGAGCCAAAACTTTTACTGCCCGCCGGCGGCCCTAAAGCGATGCCAGTCTAAATTTGCCGACGGTGGCTGATTTAATGCGAAGCGCTGAGGCGCCTGGAAGTAGTGAACGAGTAGTGAAACGCTGAGAACACCGTGAGCGCCGTCACCGCATACATCAAAAACTGATTCACTGGAGCAAATCCCGGATGTGGGTAAGCAGCCGCCAGGACCACCATGAACACCAGCAAAATCTGTAACGCGGTCGTGAGTTTTCCGTAAACGCTGGGCGGAAACGGGCGGTACCCGGAAATCAGCAGGATCACGACAGCGACCATCAAAATCAGCACGTCGCGGCTCAAAACTATTATCGTCAGCCACCACGCTAGTTTCTGCTTGAACGCCAGAATAATGAAGGACGAAGAAAGCAATAATTTGTCCGCAATGGGATCCAGATAAGCGCCCAAGACCGAGCGCTGGTTTAATTTCCGCGCCAGCAATCCATCAATTCCATCGGAAAGCCCGGCCACCACAAGCACTAATAGCGCCCACTTGTATTGTTCATACGAAATAAGAATCAGAAAAAACGGCAGGAACCCCAGGCGCAGCAAGGTGATTTGGTTCGGAACCGTCCAGATAGGGCCTTGCATTGGCGATGAGGATAGCGCAGTTTACGCGAACTGCGCGAGGTAGTCGGGCAGCGAGCGGCCCACCTTGCGAGTGAAGAGTTCACCCATGGACGGTATGGCGCCGGAAGATTCATCCAGGGAAATACGTTCTACGCGGTTCATCGGAAAAAAAATCGTGGGTATTCCGACGCGCTCGCCATCGGGCTCGTTGATGGCGCGCACGAAGTGGTCAAACGAATTCAAATCAATCCCGCGCACGGTGATGCCGGCTTGGTTGATGGCTATCAGTTCGCCCCAAACTTTTTCTTTGGGGGAGTGCAGGCTTACGACAATGATGGAATGAATGTCCATTCTTCGTATTTTGGTCCGGACTCCGGCGTTCGAACGCTTAGGCAGCTATCAGATTAACTTAGTGAGCGTGGCCAGAAAGAGATGAGTGAATTAGAAGTGACGTGTGCCTAAACGCGCCGCCAACGCCGTCAAGGCAGCGGATCGCGGAAATGCATAATCATGAACGCAAAGCTTGCCAGCAACACGGCTGCCGCAGCCCAGCCTAACGCCTGCGCGCGCTTTAGTTCACCCGGGTTCATCGGTTCGCGGTCGGCGAGAACTTTTCCCAGTAGGAAGCCCGAAACCAAGCCACCGCCGTGCGCCCAGTTATCGATACCCGACATCAAAAATCCAAAAACGAAGATAGAAACTACCCAGGACACCAGCCTCGAACGCAGCGCCTGCATGGAAGCGCCACCACGGCGGGTAGTGAGCGCAATCATTACACCGATCAACCCAAGTATCGCGCCGCTGGCGCCTACCGCGAGTGCCGGATGCGGCCGGAATGGGGTAAACGCGCTGAGTATATAGCCACCCACCCCCACCGCGGTGTAAAGAAACAAAAAGCGCGCAGACCCGTAAACTTCTTCGACGACCGGGCCAATATCCATCAGCACCATCATGTTGAAACCGATGTGTATCAATCCGCCGTGAAGAAACATCGCCGTCACCAGGCGGTAGGCTTCGCCATGCTCAATCGCCGGTGTCCACAATGCGCCGAGGCGATACAACGCTTCGCCATCGATTCCCCACAAAAGGCTCAAGCCGCCGCCCTTGCCGGCCTGCAAGGTGGCTACCACGCTCACGCCAAAAATCAGGATATTGGCGATCAGCAAAGCAGTGGTCACCGGAGCGCGCCCGCCAAAAACGCCCGAGAAGCGTTTGTTGATCGCGGCCATCGAAAAATTCAGGCTGGTACCGCACTGGTGGCAGCGCGTGGCGCTGATGCCCACCAGCGTGCCGCACGCCGGACAAATTTTTGGCCGTGGCTGCTCGCGTTCACCACCGCCGAACAAACCACGAATCGCGCTTCGCCAACGATCCACGCGCATCTGCCACCAATAGGGAAGCGCCAATTCTCCTCCTTGCGAACCCGCACACCGCGTTCCTATAATACCGGAGTCGGCGAAATTGACTGGCACGCGACGGGATGCACGCAGAGGGCGCACATGGACAAATTTGAAGAAATCGGACAGCGGCTCGACAAAGAACTGACGCGCTTGCGCAAGTTCGTGGAAGAAGAGGTCGCGCCCGGCACGGAGCGGCGCACCGCGCGATTTCTTCGCGAAGTATCCGACCTGCTCACCGACGCCGCCGGAAAACTGGAAGCCCGCAACGCCGCGCGTGAAGCGGAAGCGTCGAAAGCCCCCCATTCTTAAAAAGGCTGAAGCGATACGCGGAAATGGTCCGCTCGTGAACGGAGCTACTTCGCTGCGGCGATTCTGCCAGCCATTAATATTACTGCCAACTTCCTGCATCTCTCGCCATCTGGAGATTTCCATACCCCGCTGGATGATTTGGACGCTTTCCGCGTTCTTCCTTCTCACGATGACCTCGGGATGCGCGTCTCGTAAGCCCGTCGCTGCGAGTCAACCGCCGCCGTCCACTTCAGAGAACACGGAAGCGACCGCCAGAAATTCAACCGCGACTCCTAGCCACGCCCCTCCTTCCAGGAAACGCCGCAAAGATGGCTCCATCCCGGTCGCAGCGGGATACATAGAAGACGGCGAGGCTTCTTGGTATGGCGCGCCATTTCACGGACGCCAGGCCTCCAACGGCGAAATTTACGACATGAATAAAATGACCGCTGCTCATCGGACGCTCCCATTCGAGACCATGGTGCGCGTCACCAATCAGAAAAATGGGAAATCGGCTGTCGTGCGCATCACCGACCGCGGCCCATTTGTGAACAATCGCATCATTGACCTGTCGTACGCTGCGGCGCGCGAGATTGAGTCCATCGGTCCAGGCGTTGTTCCAGTACGTGTCGAAGTTTTATCCACCGCCACGGATCCGGAAGCCGGATTTTTCACCGTTCAAGTAGGTTCGTTCCGCGATCAAGCCAATGCCGAGCGGCTGCGTGATCGCCTGAGCCCCTCCTATTCCCCGATTTTCATCAAACATTACGGCGCTACCGGCGGCGCTTTCTACCGCGTGCACGTCGGGAAAGTTTCCGGAGAAGAAGCCGCGGAAAAATTTGGCCAAGAGCTTCGTTCGCGTGAAGGAGTTGTGCCTATGGTGATTCGCCTGGACGAAAATAGCCCCAATACGGGAGAAATTCAGTGAGCGCCGATTGCCTTTTCTGCAAAATTGCCGCGAAACAAATCCCCGCAAAAATTGTTTACGAAGATCCGGAAATTTTTGCCTTTGAAGACATCGGCCCGCAGGCGCCCACGCATCTGCTGATTTGCCCGCGAAAGCACATGGTCTCGCTTGAGGACGCCTCTGCCGAAGATGCCACCGTGCTCGGGCGGTTGCAGTTGGTGGCGAAGAAGTTGGCCGCAGAGCGCAATCTGAAGAACGGTTTTCGCACCGTCATCAATACCGGTGAAAACGCCGGACAATCCGTCCTGCACTTGCACTTGCACCTGTTGGGAGGCCGGTCCATGCGTTGGCCTCCGGGCTAATGCCCATGTAAACCGCATGCGGATGGGAACTTACGGCCATTGAGACACTTAAAAACAAAAAACGGGATGCGGCCAAAAAGCGCGCATCCCGTTTTCCTTTGTTCCAAGCCGGTCCTCTAAATTAACTACTGCGGCGTCAGCGTAATGGTGTCAAACGACAAGGTGTAACCGGAACTTCCAGCATTCTTTCCCACCACCGTGAATTTGAAGAGATAATTCCCCGCGCTGGAAAAGTTCAGATTGCCTAAATCGGAAATTGCGTACGCATCTCCGCTGGCGATGAACTCATCCACGGGAGATCCCACGTTGGTGCTATTCACGGCCGCCCGCATGATGCCCCGAGTACCGAACTGCTTATATGAAACCTTTATGTTGTAAATCGCTGCCGTTGGCACTGGGACGGTGAATACGACGTAGTCTCCTACGTTAGTGGAGTCCAGAATAGTTCCTGCCCCGTCAGGAAATCCCGCATAGCTGAAAAGCCGCAGGGCAGGGCCGGAAGTCACCGCGGTGCCCGCCAGGCTGGTGGTTTGAAAGACCAGCGGGGGCTTGCCGCTGGCAAATGACCACGTCAGGATTTGCTGCGTAGCGACGCTTCCGCCGGTAGCGCCCGTGAATCCGACATAGGCGCTGGTGGAACCAACGGCCGAGGTAATGTTTACCGGCCAACTGGTCGTAAATGTCTGTGAAGGATCCGCTGTATCCGTGATGCTCATCGTCAAAGTGCTGCCGTTATACGTCATGTGCACCGCGAACACATCGCCGGACTGCAGGCTCACGCCTCCCCCCAGGGCAGTGGACCCGCCGATCGGATCAGCTCCGTTGAGGTACAGACCTGTGGAGTTGGTTCCTTCGCCTCCGTTGTTGTAGATGTCAAATTTAATGGCCACACTTTTTGCGATACCCGGCGTGCCGTTCGCGTACGGCCCGTACCCTAACTCTCCTCCAGCGCCGCCCAGAGCGGTCACACCAACTCCCTGAATCGTGAAGGTCAGGCCATCAGCCAATGGATTGGTTATCTGAAATTTGAAGTCGTTGGTGAAATTTTGCACATCGACCTTTTGCGTCCAGAACGCACTGCTGTCTTCAAAATAATTGGAAGTGTCCGTCAACTGCAAGCGACTGCCGTTTATCACGGCGTTTCCATTCAACTGCAGCCCGGTGGAGGTGAATCCGGAAGCAAAACTTATTCCGGCGGTGCTGCCCGGCGCTTGGATCGTAATGTTCGAGGTAGCCGTGGCGCTGGTCGAGCCGTTCGCTACCGCGATGGCTTTGATAGTGGTGGTCACGCTCACGGTAAACGCGCCGGTGTACTTGGGGGAAGATGTGGTGGGCTGGCTGCCATCGGAGGTGTAGTACATCGTGGCCCCGGCGGTAGCATCGGTGATGATTACCGATTGTGCGGAAGCAAACGTGCCAGTGCCCGGAATAATGACTGGTGTCGCGGTAGTCCCAGAGGTTGCCAACGAACTGAACGTCCATTTGAGCACGTCCTGAACGGCCGACTGACCCCCGGTTCCGCCAGTGAAGCCGACGTAAGCGGAATTTCCTCCAATGGTTGTCGGTATATTTATCGGCCAGCTGTGCGTGAAAGCCGAATTCACCGTGGGATCAGTGATCGTCATGGTCAGGTTGGTTCCGTCGTAACCGATCTGCACGTTCATCACGTGGCCGCTGTGAAGATCCACGCCGCTGCCGGTTAAATCAAGCGACGGTGCTGTCGGTGATGCGCCGTTGACGTACAAGCCCGTGGAGTTGATGCCTTCTCCGGCGTTGTCGTACAGATCGAACTTCAACGCCACGCTGTTGTGCAACGGATTAGAGGTCGAAATCGCCGCGGCCGCATTATCGGGACCGTAGCCCAGTCCGCCGCCCAAAGGACCGAGAGCCGTCGTGCCGTTACCTTGGATCGCGAAGGTCATCCCGTCAGCAATGGCAGCGCTGGCGGGCGTGATCTGAAAGCTGAAACTGGAATTAAACTTCTGGATGTTTAGAGATGAGCCGTACCATGCCGCACCGGCTTCCGATGCATTTCCATCGGTGAGCCGCAGCTTCGTTCCGTTCAACGCGGCGCTGCCATTGAGCGCCATGGAACCGGCAATAAAGCCGCCGGCGAGACTTACGCTGGACCCTCCACTTGCGCTGATGGTGTAGACCGCGGTGGAAACAGCGCTGTTGAAATATCCGCTGACGACGGCCATAGCCTTGATGGTTTTTGTCGACGCTACGGAGATCGGCCCGACATATAAAGTTGAAGATGTAGTCGGCGTGGAACCGTCTGCGGTGTAATAAACCGCGGCGCCTGCCGTGGGAGACGTGAGGGTTACCGACTGTGAGGTCGCATAGGTGCCGCCGCCCGGCGAGAAGATTGGCGCCGAGGCCTGCTGCTGGATTGTGTAGGTAGCGGTAGCCACAGCGCTCGCCGCCAAGGTGGAAGTTTTCGCTATAACCTTGATCGTTTTTGTGCTGGTCACCGTCAGTGGCCCGCTGTACGCCAGCGTTGAGCCCCCCGCGGTTGTCGCCGGCGTGCTTCCATCAGTAGTGTAGAAAATTGCCGCGCCGGAGGTTGCGTCGCTGATCGTGACTGTCTGAGCGCCCAGGTACGTTCCGGCTGCCGGACTAAACGTCGGCGTGGCCGTGGCCTGTTGCGTTATCGTGTTAGTCAGATAAGTCCACGTCTCGATTTTCTGGCTGGCCGTGGTTCCGCCAGTGCCGCCGGTAAACCCGACGTACGCGGTATTGCTTCCGATCACCTGAGGAATATTGATGGCCCAGCTGGTGCTGTATACCGCTCCGGTTACACCGTCCGTAATGGTCATCGCCAGAGTCACGCCGTTGTACGTCATGTGCACGGAAAAAGTGTCGCCGTTGTGGAGGTCGATTCCAGAGCTGTTCAAATCGATAGAAGGAGTGTACGGCGCAGCGCCGTTCTGGAATATGCCGATGGAATCGTCACCTTCGCCGTTGTTGTTGTACAAATCGAATTTTATCGCCACGCTCTTTAAAATGCCCGTGTAGGCCAGGCCTCCACCAGCTCCTCCGAGGGAATTGAGCCCGTTATTCTCGATGGTAAAGGTGATGCCGTCGGCATCCGCGTTTTCCAGTTGAAAAGCGAAATCATTCGTGAAGTTGGTTATGTTAACCGGCGTGTTGAACCACGCGCTACCGGCCTGGTAGAAACCGCCGTTGGTCAATTGCAGGCGCGTGTCGTTCAACACGGTCGATCCATTGAAAGTCATAACGCTCTGCGAAGAACTGAATCCGTTCACGAAATTGATTCCCGTGCCGCCCGCCGTGATGGTGTAAGTTGCGGACGCTACCGGACTGTTGGATAAGCCCGCCAGGGTGGCGACCGCCTTGATGGTCTGCGTGGATGCCACGGAAATCGCCGAACTGTAAAGCTTTGTGGAACCCGCGCCGGGGGCCGGAGTGCTTCCGTCCGTGGTGTAGTAAATGGTTGCGCCGGCTGTGTCGCTCGACAGCGTCACCAATTGCGTGGAGCTGAAGGATCCGGCTACGGGCGAAAATGTTGGAGCGAGCGCTTGCGTCTGGAGGTTGTACGTTTCTGAGGAGACGGCGCTCTGAACAAATCCCGAAGCGCTGGCAATGGCGTTGATCGTTTCCGTGGTGCTTACGGTAATGGACCCGCTGTACTTTGCGGATGACGTCGTAGGCGTGCTGCCGTTCGTGGTGTAGTAAATGGATGCTCCTGGTGTGCTGTCCGTGATGGTCACGGAGAGTGTTCCGCTGAAGGACTGTCCCCCGGGGTTCATAACCGGAGCAGCGGCCTGTTGAGTCGCGCTCAGCAGTCCGAACACGCTCAGGAAGTTTGCGGTCCCGACGTAGACTTTTCCGTTGACGACGGTAGGCACGACGAATTTTGTGGCCTGGCCGGGATTATCCCGCGATAAATTCTGATTGCTGCTGTAAAGAGTCGTCGCCACGTTGGTCGCGTTATGCGCCAGTAAAACCGCCGGGCCGCTGGAATTGTATGCGCTGCTGAGTACGTCCCAGACAATGCCGTTGCTGGTGCCATTCGACGACACTGAGGGGGTCGCGCCCGGAAATCCAGAATATTCCGATGAAGAAGAAGTGATCCCGCCAATCTTGCCGCTTGCAAACGAAAACGCCGTGAGGTTGTCGCCACTGCCCCAGAAATACAAATTGCCGTTCCAGTATGCCGGCATGCTCCACAGGCCGCTGATACTGAAGTTCGTATTGGGATTGACGGGAATTTCCTGCACGATGTTGTCGCTGGAGGAGTTGTAGCCGCCCAGGCTATCGCGGTCGACCAGATAGATGCGTCCTTCTTTACCGACCTGCACCATCAGATGAGTATGCCCGCCCGAAGTTTGATCAGGAAGCAACAGCACTCCGCCAGACGATACGTCTGCGTCGCGGCTGTTCAGGTCCGTCTGGTTCAGAGGAGTGAAATGGTCGCCAACATTCATCGCGCCGTTATTGACGTCGAGGCGAATGAGGTCGTCGCCGTAGCTCATGCTGTTGGTGTATGGCGGATTGTTCGCATTGAAAGCGCCATTGCCGGTAGCTACGAAGAGACGGCCGGAGTTGACGGTGTCCGCGGCCAAGCCGGCGCCGGACATCCAGATTCCTGAGCCGGAGCCGTTGGAAGTGGAGCAGAATGCGCCGGTTTGCTGAAGTGAAGAAGCGTTGTAAGCAAGAATCCATCCATGCCACGGGCCGTTATCACCGTGCGCGGCAAATCCGAGATATACATTTCCGTTCAGCAACAGCAAGCCCGGGCGGTTGAGTTCCCATTTGGGATCGAATTTCAGAACTCCTCCGGAGCTCCCGGTCCCGTTTCCAGAAACTTGAGCCGCCAGCGTGACAGGCGAGCCGGATTTCTCGTTGCCGGTGGTGATGTCCAGCGCGTGCAGGCGCTGCACGTAGTTGCTGTTCTCCTTCGTCTTGCCCACGACGTACATCGTGTTGGTATTGATATCAATCACCGGAGTTCCGGTGATGCCGATTTCTGGAACGATGTCGCTGCTGCTGACATCGCCATATGGCACGGTGGTGGCGCCCGAAGTTGCCCCGTGCGCGGAATCCAGCAGGGAGACCTTCCAAAGCGGCGAAGCGTTGGTTCCTCCGTTGTTGTCGGCGTCGAAGGCGTAAACGCTGTCGTGTTCCGTGGCGATGAACACCACGTGGTGCCTGGTCCCCGCCTGCGGCGTGCCGGAGCCCATAGTTATGCCGGGCACGTACAGTGGCTGCGCGTAGGCGCGCCCGTCTATCGCGTACGAAAATAATTTTCCGAAACTGCTGCTGTTGACATTAGCAGGCGTAAGCACGGTTTCGTTGCGATTCTGACCGGTGCGGCCAATGTCATTATGCTGCGTTACTACGTTCGTTTGCCCTTGCGCACCCACCACGCAAAACAGCAGCACGGAAACGGCTGCGGCCGTTCGCACAACTTTTGCCGTGTGGAAGAAGGCGCGATTGCCATGCATTACTCGTGTTACCGAATCGTACGGAGACAGCGGTGCCGGGAATATGGCGAGGTACTTCATCTTGGTCTCCACGTGGAATGAGCGCCAAAGGACGGGGGTCACACACGTTATGAAATTTATTTATAAGTTTGCTTATTCACAACGCCGGCTGGGAAGAGGCGCCTGCTGTACTGCTTGGGGACATAAGATGACGCGTCTGAATTATAACCACGAACCTTTTTGCATAACAAGCGTTAAATCGTTTTTCGCGCTCCACTGCCGCTCGAAACATCGACTTCGAGTACTAATTCTGCCTTATCATAATGTTTTCCATGTAGAGCGCCTTACATTGCCTTTACCGGCCTTGCGCTTCGAATGCGAATTGCCAGCACAAGCCGTCAAGGCCGTTCCTCAAAGTACCAGTCCGGGGCCGAGATGAGGGCTAGAAAGTCCGTGAGTGGGCTCTGGTATCGCTATTTTCGCCGCTCCGCGGCGCTGCGCCAGAGCGTGGTCGAAGTCGTCGAGCGGACTGCCAGGCGCATCCTCAATGACAACATTCTCGACCTTGCCGCACAGGTCGCGTTCTACTTTGTCCTCTCGCTGGTGCCGTTCCTCATCGTTCTTGCCGCCATTGTCGGATGGTTGCCCTCCACTACCTTATGGCAATCCTTCGCGCAATGGATTACCGATTATTTTCCCAACCGTTCTCGACAGGCCGTATTGGGCACCATCCTCGACCTCACTCGCGGTTATACCGGTTATCTTTCGTTCGGTTTATTGGCGGCGGTCTGGAGCGCATCCTCTGGTTTCATGAGCCTCATGGAAGCGCTCAGCGTGGCCTGTTGCGGCAAAGACAAGCGCGGTTACTGGAGAAAGCGTGCCATCGCCACGGTGGCCACGCTGGTAGCGTCGTTGTTTTTCTTGCTGGGCTTCGGACTGTGGACTGGCGGCCATTGGGCCAGGAAAGCCCTCTTAGCCGAATTCAAATTTGTCGGCGTCGTACACATTCGCTGGGGCGTCATCGCCTGGTGGGTGGGTACCGTGGTGCTGATGTTCGCCGCATTGGCGCTGATCAATCATTTTTTGCCCGACGTGAAGCGCCCATGGCGATGGTTGACCGCGGGTAACGTTTTTTCCGTGACCGCCATCATTCTTGTTTCTATCGGCTTCAATCTTTTTTTGCGTTACAGCCCCACTGTTCCGCAGGTGTACACCGTGTTGGCCGGTTTTGTCATCCTGATGACCTGGATTTACATGGCTAATCTGATTATTCTGGCCGGAGTGGAGTTGGATACCGCCGTCAAGGAACTGCGCCATAAAAAGTCATCGCTGGCCAAATAGTTACTGGACTGGTGTACTTCGGTCTTCAACAAATCCCTGCGTACCTGCATCTAACAAATGACGCCTTATGTCCGACCCCACAATTTTTAATCCCTCGGAAACTATGAAGCTCGCGGACACCGGCCTGTTTCATCCTGCGGTCCAGGAATGGTTCGACGCCGTATTTACGGCTCCCACCAGGCCGCAACTGAAAGGCTGGCCGCCCATCGCGCGCGGCGAATCAACTTTAATTTTGGCACCTACGGGAACGGGCAAGACACTGGCTGCTTTCCTGTGGTGCATCGACCGGCTCATGTTCGCGCCCGTACCGGCTAAAGATCAGCGCTGCCGGGTTTTGTATATTTCTCCCATCAAAGCGCTGGCCGTTGATGTGGAGCGCAACTTGCGCGCGCCGCTGGTCGGTATCGCGCAGGCTGCCGGGCGGCTGGGGGACGAATTTCACCAGCCGCAAGTCGCCATTCGAACCGGTGACACCACTTCCGCGGAGCGCGCGCGCTTCCTGCGCCATCCTTCGGACATTTTAATCACCACGCCGGAATCGCTTTATCTGCTACTAACCTCTAATTCCCGGGACGCGCTGCGTTCCATCGAAACCGTGGTAATCGATGAGATTCATGCGTTGGTGCCCGGCAAGCGCGGATCGCATCTCGCGCTTTCCATGGAGCGCCTGGAACATTTGTGCGGGCGACGGCTGCAACGTATCGGCCTTTCAGCCACGCAGCGTCCGCTGGAAGAAGTGGCGCGGTATCTGGGCGGCGTTGAAGTCGCGCGTTTGAAAGTATCGCCCGGCGTTGCAGCGGCCACGTCACGGCACGACACATCGGCGGACGCATCCACATTGCCCGAGTCCGAGAACGAAATCTCTGCCGTCGCCTATCGACCGGTCACCGTGGTCGATGCGAGCGAGCCCAAGGGCCTTGATCTTCGCGTCGAAATTCCCGTCGAAGACATGACCCGGCTCGATGAAATTGATTTGTTGCCGAGCGGACCAGCATCGCAGAGCCCCACGCGGCCCTCCATATGGAGCGCCATTCATCCGAAACTTCTTGAGTTGATCCGTTCGCACCGCTCCACATTAATTTTTGTCAACAGCAGGCGCCTCGCGGAAAGAATTTCGGGCGCAGTGAACGAGTTGGCCGGCGAAATCCTGGTGCGCGCGCATCATGGCAGCGTGGCCGTCGCTCAGCGCAAGGAAATTGAAGATCGTCTGAAGTTGGGAACTCTGCGCGGCCTGGTGGCCACCTCTTCTCTTGAGCTCGGCATCGATATGGGCGCCATCGATCTGGTCGTCCAGATTGAATCGCCCTCCTCGGTAGCCAGTGGAATGCAGCGTGTCGGCCGCGCCAGCCATCATGTCGGCGCGGTGAGCTCCGCAATTATCTATCCTAAATATCGCGCGGATCTCGTGGCGTGCGCCGCCATCACCCGCGCCATGTATGACGGCAACGTGGAATCCGTTCATTACCCGCGCAATCCGCTCGATGTCCTCGCGCAGCAAATCGTCGCCATGGTGGCCGTTGAGCCGTGGGATGTCGCCGGCATTTTCAAAGTGGTGCAATCCGCCGCACCCTACGCCGGTCTAACCATCGGAGCGTTCGAAAGCTTGCTGGACATGCTGTCCGGCCGCTATCCCTCCGACGAATTCGCCGAGCTTCGCCCGCGCCTCACCTGGGATCGCCTCGCCAATAAATTAACCACGCGGCAGGGTGCGCGCAATGTTTCTATCATCAATGGGGGCACCATTCCTGACCGTGGTCTGTACGGCGTGTTTATGGCCGGCGCGACGAAAGGCGCCCGCGTTGGCGAACTCGACGAAGAAATGGTCTTCGAAAGCCGCGCGGGAGACACCATCATTCTTGGCGCTTCCACCTGGCGAATAGAAAACATCTCGCACGACCGCGTCACCGTTTCTCCCGCGCCCGGCGAGCCCGGCAAAATGCCCTTCTGGCATGGCGATACCGTGGGACGACCCGCTGAATTCGGGGAAAAAATCGGACGCATGACGCGAGAACTGTTGCGCCTGCCGCGCTCCGTGGCGTATTCAAAATTGGTCGAAGAACACAGCCTGGACTCCAACGCGGCGGAAAACCTGTTGCGTTATCTGGAGGAGCAGGCGGCTGCTACGCAACGAGTCCCCAGCGATGAGGACGTGCTGATCGAAATATGCCGCGACGAGCTGGGCGACCGGCGCGTATGCGTCCTTACTCCTTTCGGCAATCGCGTTCATGCGCCGTGGTGTATGGCCGTAACCGCGCGATTGCGTGCCGAGCGCGGAATCGAAGTGGAGTCCATGTGGTCTGACGATGGCTTCGTGCTGCGCTTACCGGATAGCGATGCCGCACTCGAGATTGAAGACCTGGTTTTGTCTCCCGCCGAACTCAAGGAACTTGTCCTTCGCCAGTTAGGTTCGACTTCTTTATTCGCGGCAAAATTTCGTGAAGCGGCATCGCGCGCCCTGCTCCTACCCAAACGCCGGCCCGGCATGCGCACCCCGCTTTGGCAGCAAAGAAAACGCTCCGCTGACTTGCTGGCTGTAGCCTCACGATATTCCTCGTTCCCGATCATTCTCGAAACCTATCGCGAATGCCTTCGCGATGTTTTCGATTTGCCGGCTGTGTCAGGCATTCTCGGCAAAATTCAGCGTGGCGAAATCCGTGTTACGCGAATCGAATCCGACAAGCCTTCACCGTTCGCCGCCGCGCTGCTTTTTTCCTACATCGCAAATTACATTTATGAAGGCGATGCGCCATTGGCCGAGCGCCGCGCCCAGGCCCTTTCCATCGATCAATCGCAACTCGAAGAATTGCTCGGCGACACTGACCTGCGCGAACTGCTTGATCCCGCGGCGCTCGACGAAGTTGAAGCCAGGCTTCAGGCCTTGGACCCGGATTACCAGGCGCGTCACACCGATGGCCTCCACGACTTGCTTCTCAAGCTGGGTGATTTGTCCGACGCTGAAATCGCGGCCCGCAGCGTGAGCCCCGAAGTTGCCGCCTCCGTTTCGGAACTGCTTAATTCGCGTCGCGCCGTACGCGTGCGCATCGCGGGAGAATCGCGAACCATCGCCGTGGAATACGCCGGCAGGTACCGCGACGCCCTGGGCACTCCTTTGCCCCCGGGCCTCGCCGAAGTCTTTCTTGAAAAAACCGATGATCCTCTGGCGGAAATTATTCGCCGCTTTGCGCGCACTCACGGCCCCTTCACCACCGCTGATCTCGCCACCCGCTATCAATTGCAGGCGCCGGCGATTGAAGCGGCCCTACGCAATTTGAATTCGCAGGGCAAGCTTCTCGAAGGAGAGTTTCGCCCCAACGGCCATCATCGCGAGTGGTGTGAACCCGAAGTTTTGCGGCAGATTCGCCGCAAAAGTCTCGCGCGCCTGCGCCGCGAAATCGAACCCGTCGAGCAATACACATTTGTCCGCTTTGCCACCCGCTGGCAGGGCCTCACCGTCCCACGGCATGGCCTTGACGCTTTACTCGATACCATCGAAGCGCTGCAGGGCTCCGCGATTCTCGCGTCCGAGCTGGAAACAGAAATTCTTCCCGCGCGAGTTTCTGACTACCAGCCCGGCTACCTCGATACTTTGATGGCCGCGGGAGAGGTCACTTGGGTCGGCGTTGAACAAATTGGTGATCGCAACGGACGCATCGCGCTCTATCTGACTGAATCGCTGCCGTTGCTCCGCCTTCCCGACTTGGCGCAAGCGCCGGCAGCTGGGGAAGCGACGGCCCAAACCGCGGCAGATCACAGCGCCAACTTTGAGCGCGCTCAAAAAATTGCCGAATTTCTCGCCCGCCAGGGCGCCTCCTTCTTTTCCGAAATTCACGCCGCCTGTGGTGGGGGTTTTCCGGGCGACACGGTAGATGCTTTGTGGGAACTTGCCTGGGCCGGCAAAATCACCAACGACACTTTTTATCCGCTGCGAAACCTGCTTCGCCCGGACAATCGCAAGCGCAAGAATGAATATTTTGCCAATGAGCGTCCCGGCTCTCCCGGATATTTGCGGCGCCTCCGCTCGCGCACTGGCTCAGGACAGGCGCACGGCCGCTGGTCTCTTTTGCGCCAGCGCATCAGCGTGGCGCTGACACCCACGCAATGGAGCGCCAACGTCTCGCAGCAGCTTTTGCAGCGCCATGGCATCGTGATGCGTGAGACTGCCATCGCCGAAAATATTCCCGGTGGTTACAACACCGTTTACCCCGCTCTGAAAACCATGGAAGACAGCGGCTTGGTGCGCCGCGGAATGTTCGTCGCCGGGCTGGGCGCCGCGCAATTCGCCATGCCCGCCGCAGTGGACATGCTGCGCAGCCTGCGAGTCGATCCAACTTCCGCGGAAGTCCTGCATCTTTCGGCGACCGATCCTGCCAATCCTTACGGTGCTCTGATTCCGTGGCCGAAAATCGAAGGCGAAAGCGCTGAACCGCTAACGTATCATTCCATGGCGCGCACCGCTGGAGCAGCTGTGATCCTCATCAACGGACAGCTCGCGGCCTTCCTGCGTCGCCGCAATCCTGCTTTGCGTATTTTCCTTCCCGAATCTGAGCCTGAGCGCGGCCAATTCGCGCGCGAGCTTGCCAAAAAACTTGCTGAAATAGCCATTCGCCGCCAGGCCCGTCGCCAAGGTATCTTGATCAGCGAAATAAATAGTGCACCCGCGCGCGAACACGTGCTTGCTACGCATCTTGTGGACGCAGGTTTTGTGGATACCGTTCTGGGCTACCAGATGCGCCGTACCAAAACAGCGCTACTCTCCGCGGAGCCCGAACCGGAAATCGAAGACGAAGATTCCGCCGACATCCAGGAAACCGCGTGAGATGCCCGAAGGCGACACCATATTTCGCGCGGCGCGCACCTTGAATCTGGCGCTCGCGGGACAAAAAATCTCTTGCTTCGAATCCGTGCTTCCGCATCTCTCACGTGTGGAGGTTGACGACGAGGTCGTCGGAAGAACCGTTGAAAAAGTGGAAGCCCGCGGCAAATGGCTGCTCATGTATTTTTCCGGCGACTTGATTCTGCTCTCGCACATGCTCATGAGCGGCAGTTGGCATATCTACAGGCCCGGCGAACAATGGAAGCGCCGCCGCTACAACATGCGCGTGGTAATTGGCACCGCCAAAATACTCGCGGTTGCCTTCAACGTTCCCATCGCGGAATTTCACTCCGCGGAAACTTTGGCTCGACGCGAAGGCTTCAAGTCCGTCGGGCCTTCGACTCTCGCCTCGGAATTTGACGAGGCTGCGGTAGTCTCCCGATTGCGCGCGCGGCCGGACCTCGAAATCGGCGTCAGCCTGCTTACCCAATCTCTTCTTTCCGGAGTCGGCAACGTTTTCAAATCCGAAGTTTGTTTCGCTTGCGGCATCAATCCATTTCGCCGTGTTTCATCCCTCACCGATGATGATTTGAAGTTTCTAGTCTCTCAGGCGCGTAAATTCATGCTCGCCAACGTCGCCGAAGCTTCCGGCGATAGAATCGTCACCTACGTTCCACTGCGCAGAACCACAGGCCGCGCCAATCCTTCCGAGCGCTTGTGGGTTTACAAGCGCACCGGCGAGCCTTGCCGCCGCTGCGGCGGAGCCATCCTTTCACGCAAGCAGGGGTTCGATGCGCGCACCTCGTTCTGGTGCCCGCAGTGCCAGCCCATGGAGCTAAAGCGCGCCCGCGCTTAAACCATGCGCCGGTTCGTCGAGGCTTGCGAAGCAGTTGCCGCAACCACAAAAAAAACCATCAAGATCGCGCGCGTCAGCGAATTATTTCAAGCGCTTTCGATCGAAGATGCCGCCACCGCGGCTATCTTCCTGACCGGCCGCCCCTTCGCGCATCGCGACGAGCGTGTGCTCGGCGTCGGTGGTTCGCAACTCTCCAAAGTGGTGACGGAAATTGCGAAAGCGGACGCCGCCGATTTGAGCAAGAGCTATCGCGCGCACGGCGATCTAGGCGACATGGCCGAGCATTTATTGGCAAAGCGTCCCAGTTCCGCGGACATATCTCTGAAATATGTCGTTGAAACCTTCGGCCATCTCCCCAACGCGCGCACCTCCGCTCAAAAAATGGCCTTGATCCAAAAATTGTTCGAACCCATGAGTGCTGGAGAGGTGAAATACGCCATCAAAATCATGACCGGCGATTTACGCATGGGACTAAAAGAGAGCCTCGTCGAAGAAGCTATTGCCAAAGCCTTCGACCGTTCACTCGACGCCGTTCGCCGCGTCAACATGTTCACCGGCGACATCGGCGAAACTCTTCAGGCCGCGGCTGCCAACCAACTCGACACCGTACGCATGCGGCTGTTCCAGCCCCTCGGTTTCATGCTGGCCACGCCAGTTGAAACCGCCGACGAAATTTTGCCGGAAGGCGTGGGCTCCGTGTTCGTGGAAGAAAAGTACGATGGCATACGCGCCCAAATCCATAAAACCGCGCAAGGGGTAAAAGTTTTTTCCCGCACCCTGGATGCCATCTTCGAATTTCCCGAACTCAACCCCTCCTTCGCGGCTCTCCCGGGTGAATTAATTCTCGACGGAGAAATTCTCGCCTGGCACGGCACACGTCCGCTGCCCTTCACCGAATTGCAAAAGCGTCTCGGCAGAAAACAGCTCGATCTCTATCTCCAGCATGAAATCCCCGTGCGCTTCGCGGCTTTTGATTTGCTATACCAGGATGGCGACCTGCTCCTTGACCAACCGCTCGAGCATCGGCGCACCCGCCTCGAAAAACTTCTGCCGCTGGGAAGCTCCTTGCCGGTTTACGCCGCGGCGGCCACGCGTTGTAGCTCGGTCGCAGGAATTCGACAGGCGTTCGAAGACTCTCTCGCGGCCGGCCACGAAGGCATCGTGGTCAAGCGCCCTGAATCGTTTTACACTCCCGGTCGCCGTGGACGGTCATGGTTCAAGCTCAAAGAGCCCTTCGCGACGCTCGACGTGGTAGTCACCGCCGTCGAATACGGACACGGCAAACGCCACGGCTTGCTCTCCGACTACACCTTCTCTGTCCGCGATGGAGGCAAACTTTTGACCATCGGCAAAGCCTACTCCGGCCTCACCGATGCCGAAATTAAATCCGGCACAGAATATTTTCTGCAACACACCACCGAAGATTTGGGGGGCTGCCGCATCGTCGAACCCACCGTCGTTATTGAAGTGGCCTTCAACAATATTCAGAAATCGCAGCGCCACGAAAGCGGGTACGCCCTCAGGTTCCCGCGTATCCTCCGCTTGCGCACCGACAAACCGCTAAGCGAGATTGATACTCTCGCTCGAGTAGCCGAACTATACGCACGGCAAATCACCCTCCCTCGCGCCTCCGGCTAAGTCGGTCGCGTGCCCGACACACCTCATGAATTGAGTTGTGCATCCCGCCGTAGCCACCAGCCGTGGTACTTGCATAACGCAGGAATCCTGTATATAAATTACCCAGGCCCACCCGGTGCCACAGTGCCAGGCAAATAGCTCGGTTTTGCTCACGTATTGGGTCTCAATGCAAGGTCGGGCTTGCGGGTTTCTGACGGCGGCGGTTGATTCGGAGGGTCGATTTTATGCCAGTTAAAATCCTCATTGCAGATGATCACGAAGTGGTGCGTCAGGGCATTCGCACCATTCTCTCGGCGCGTCCCGAATGGGAAATTTGCGGCGAGGCCGTCAATGGCCAGGAAGCTATAAAACTCGCCGGCGAGCTGCAGCCCGACGCCATCATCATGGACATCACTATGCCGGTGATGAGCGGACTTGAAGCCGCGCGCCAGTTATCAAAAAACAAGGCCAGCGCCCCCATCCTGATTTTCACCATGCATGAATCGAGAAGCTTGGCCGATTCGGTAAGGGAAACCGGCGCCCGTGGATTTGTATTTAAATCGCGAGCGGCTCGCGATTTGATCCACGCGCTGGATATTCTTTTGAGCGGGGGATCCTACTTTGGTCCCGATGGCGACAAGGTTCCGCCCTCCGTCGCGACACCGAACCGCGGAATCAGTTTCCTGCGCGCTGTGGATATTGTCCGCCGCCTTGTCTACGCCTGAAGGCGCTGACACTCAACGCTCGAACAAACTCACCGTTTCCGGCCCGACAAACGCCGATCCAGCAATTCTAGAGGCTCCGAAAGAGACTGCCGCGTCTTCCAGAAGTCTTCCCATAAATTACCAACAGTTCTTAGCCTCTCGTTCAGATTCTTGATCGTCCATTGGTCCGCCGCAAAATCCCTCTTCAATTCCTCCGGCGTCACCGGCGTGGAAACCGGCGCCTCAGGATAGGCTCGCGCCGAATAAACCGCCGCCAGCGGCTTGCCTCGCGCATTTTGCAGCGCATCCATCAAAACTTTTCCACGCGGCCGCTTCCTCACGATCCGTTCGAAGGTGATCAGGCCCGGCAGTTCGTCAGAAGCCATGCGCCCCACCAGTTCCGCAAAAACGCGCGTCTGTTCGTAACTGTATTGAGGCAGCAGCGGAACAAAAATGTGAAACCCCGACGCGCCCGACGTCTTCAGAAAAGAAGTTAGCCGTATCGAATCGAGAATTCTGTGTATCGTCCGGGCGATTTTCAACACCGTAGCGAACGGCGTCCCCGGCGTTGGATCCAGGTCAAAGAAAACATAGTCCGGAGAATCCTGCGACTCCGCGCGGCTTGACCATGGATTGTGGTCAATGCAGCCCAGGTTCGTCAGATATAGCAGTGCCGCCAGGCTGTTGGCCATCACGTACCGCATATCTCCGCCGCGCTCTTCCGAAAACACCGTCGCGCGTGGTAGCCAATCGGGAATCGAGTCGGTCGCTTCCTTTTGAAAAAATGCTTTCTCGCGGATGCCGTTGGGATACCGCCGCAGCACCATGGGTCGGTTCTTCAAAAACGCCAGCATCAGGCGTCCAACGCGAAAATAATACGCCAGCAAATCGCGCTTCCGAATGCCGCTCTCCGGAAAATACACCTTGTTCAAATGCGTGAAGCGCAGCGCTTGCCCGTCTACCTCAACATTCAATCCTTCGGTGAGGCCTTCGCGAAGTTCTTTCTCGATTCCAGCATCAACGAAGTTTTCGCCTTTGCCGCGGGCAGTCGCACCAGCCGTTTTCTTACTTGGTGCGACCGCGGTCGGCCTCGCCTTTGTTTGCTGCCCGCTGTGTTTGGTTTTGATAGCTCCAATTCCTGCGGTAGGCGGCACTCGTTCCACGGTCGGAGCGGATGGACCCTCGGCACCGCGATCATTCGGCCGCGCGGCCTGCACCGTGCATTCCTCCGCCGCCAAATCCGGACGAAAACCCACAAACACCGGCGCGCGCAAGCGCCTCCCCTCCGTCCAGTTGCCATACTTCACTCGTGCCACCAGGCGCGGCACCACCCACTCGATGCTCTCCTTCAACTTTGGTGGCTCGTCGAAAACGCTTTCGCGCTGGCTCAGTTTCTGCAATTGCGCATAAATACTTTTCTGCGTCGTGTAATCGAAACCAGTCCCTACGCTGCCGATAAATTCCAGATCCGGCCCGTTGTAAAGTCCCAGCACCAGTGCGCCAAAAAATTCCCGGCTACGCCGCGGTGCTGTCCAACCGCAAACTATCGCATCCAATTCATCCACAATTTTGAACTTCAGCCACAGCGAAGTCCGCGCCCCCACGTACGCGCTGTCCCTCTTTTTGCCGATGATTCCCTCAAGCCCCTGGAGCCTCGCGGCCTCATACAACTCCTTACCTTTCTCCACCTCGTGCTCGGAATATCGGATTCGCCCATTCGGCCGTAATAATTTCTTGAGCAGTTCTTTTCGCTTTTCCAGCGGCGTCTTCCGCAAGTCATAGCCGTCGCAGTACAGCAAATCAAACGCATAGTAAGTCGCTGGAATCGAATCCAGCAGCGCGCGCGACGGGTTGCGAACCCCCGATCGGTTCTGCAGTTTTTGAAACACGCTGCGGCCGCCATCGTCGAGAGCGACAATCTCGCCGTCAACGATTGCTTCAGTGGCGTAAAGTTGGTTCGCCAGATCTTTCACTTCCGGATATTCGAGAGAGATGTCTCGCCCGGCTCTTGAACGCACGGCAACTTCTCCGTTCGCCACATAGGCAATACCGCGAACACCATCCCACTTCACTTCAAACAGCCACTCCGGGTTTGAGAATGGCTCATCGCTCAGCGACGCCAGCGTCAGTGAAACGGCCCGCGGCATCGGAGTTTTTCGCGCACCGGAAAGGGAACTGAAATGGCTCTTCTCCGCTGGTGTACTTGCTGCCCTCCCCACCTTCACGTCTTCCAGTGTGCGCCCCGAAACCACCGACCGCGCGTGTTCCTCGGCATCCCACTGCGTATCCACAAATTCGTCACGATGCTTGATCAGCAGCCATTCTTTTTTTTCTTTTGAGCTTTTTATCTGCACCAGCACAAAGCTCCCGCGCACTTTCTTGCCGTGCAGAATAAATTTCAAATCCCCGCGCGCCATTTGCGCGTTGGCATCCAGGTTGCCCTCCAATTCGTACGTGCCCTGGTCCCAGATGATGACTTCGCCGCCGCCATACTGCCCCTTGGGAATGACGCCCTCGAATTTCCGGTATTGCAACGGATGATCCTCCACGTGCACAGCCAATCGCTTGTCGTCCGGGTTCAGCGAAGGGCCTTTTGGCACCGCCCACGATTTCATCACGCCGTCCACTTCCAGCCGCAAATCGTAATGCAGCCGCGTAGCCGCGTGCTTCTGAATCACAAATAGCCGCTGTCGGTTTCTAGACACCGAGCCGGCGGGCTCCGCCGAGCGTTTGAAATCGCGCTTGTTGCGATATTCTTCGAGCTTTTTCATTCGTTATCTGTCACGAGTGATGTCACAACTCTGTCCTGGCCAATCCCAAACCAGCATAAGCACTCTCTCGCGACCAGTCGAGTTTCCCCGCGTCGTCCGGGCCTCAGTGTTTTACCTTATATGTGCGCCACTGTGCAGCGCATACGATATTTCGCAGTTATGTTTGTGCGGCCGCCGCCGCCGGAGAAAAACCATGGCTCATTCTGTTTGGCGAGGTTCACTCAGCTTCGGATTGCTCACCATTCCTGTGCGCCTCTTTACCGCGGCGCGCAGCGAGCGCATGAATCTGCACCAGATTCACCGCGAATGTAAGACCCGCCTGCGCCAGCCGCTGTTTTGCGCCACCTGTGAACGCAATGTGGAGCGCTCGGAAGTGATACGCGGCTACGAACACGACGACAGCCAGTACGTCCTGGTGGAAGACGAGGACATCAAGAAAATTACGCCACGTTCCAGCCGCACCATGGAAATCATGGCTTTTGTAAAAGAAGAGCAAATCGATCCCATTTATTTCGACTCTTCCTATTTCGCTCTGCCGGAAAAAGATAGCGAGAAGCCCTACGCGCTCTTGCTGAAAGCTCTGGAAGATAAGAACCGCGTCGCCATTGCCACTGTCACCATGCACCAGCGTGAATACACCGTGTTCATTCGGCCCCGGGAACACGGGCTCACCGTTCACACCATGTATTTCGAAAATGAAATCCGCCACGTGGAAGGCTACGGAAAAACGGACCAGAACATTAAGTTAAAGCCGCAGGAAATTAAATTAGCGGAACAGTTGGTGGACACCCTCTCCGAGGATTTCGACGCCTCCAAGTATCACGACACTTTCCAGGACAACCTGAAAGCGCTGATTGCTGCAAAACAAAAGGGCAAAACCATCGTGGAACAGCCCAAGGCCGGCACCGCACCGGTGATTGATATGATGGAAGCCTTGAAGCGCAGTTTACGGCAATCTGAAGCCGCCAATAAGCACAAACCGTCCAACTTGCGAACGCGGGATCACGAAAGCCGTCGCCGCCTGGCAAGCTAATTCAAGGAAAGCAAAGCCACCGGAAAGTTGCCAAGTACGGTCGACAAATCCATCGCGCCGCGTGGACCGTTTGCTCGTGTTGGAACAGCTTCACCGGTAAACGCATTCTGCCAGCTTCCCCTCATGCCTGACGGTAAGTTGACCGCCGTCTTTGACCAGAAATCTCGGCGCGCGTTCTCACCAATGTCCATCCCCGATGCGGCCAGCCATTTCGGCGCAATGATTAAGGCAGCACCCTCCTTATTGACGCGAAAAAATGCCGTGACATTTTCGGAGCGCTCAACCGACAGTTCCGCCGGCACAAACTCGCCATCCGTAAACAGACCGCCGAATTTCCGCCGCAGTTGCAGCGCTTTCCAGATCAAATAGAGCTTAATTCTCCCATCCCTCCAATTCTTGTATAAATCCGTCACCAACCCGGCATCGCCCTGAGAAGTGGCTTGCTGGATCGCTCGTAAAAGATCAATCCTGCGCATAAAATCGATGGTGCCCCGGTTGTCAGGATCGACCAGCCGCAAATCCCACAACTCCGACCCTTGGTAAAAATCCGGCACTCCCGGCGCGGTAATTTTCAACAACGTCTGGCTCAGGCTGTTCAGCATTCCGTAAAACGCCGTGCGGCGATGGAAGCCCCGAAAATCTTCCAGAAAAGCTCCATTCTGTTTTTCATCCAGAATCGCGGCCACAAATTTCGTCAATCCTTCTTCATGTGCCAGATTCGGCCGCGTCCACCGCGTGTGCACCATGGCTTCGCGCGTGGCTTTCACTGCGTACGACTGCAACCGTTCCAGCACTCCTGGGACCTCCGTCTCATCCAGCGGCCACATGCCCAGCAGCGTCTGGTATAGAAAATATTCCTCGTTGCGGTCGGGTACCGCCGCGCCGTTCCGCGATGCCTTGTACTTCTCATTCAACGACGCCCAATGGGCCAGCCGTTTCTGCCACTCCTGCGGCATTTCGGAAAGCACGCTGATACGTGCGCGCGCGTCTTCGGCGCGCTTGGTGTCGTGCGTCGAGCTGGCGTTCATCGAATGCGGCCACCGCTTTTGCCGCCGCTCAATAAACTCAAAAAACTCCTGTGGGGCAATCATGTCAGGCCCGGGATCGCCGCCCACTTCATTCAAGGAAAGCAGCGGGTGATACACGTACAGCGACGTGTCTTCCAGCCCTTTCGCGACGATCGGCCCGGTAAATTGCTGCCAGCGCAAAACAAAACTCAGCCGCGCTTCGCGATGGCCCGGCAAAACGTGTGCCGGATTTAAAAGCAGCAACACGTCGCGCAGAAAATCAAAACATTGCGGATTGAGCGCGGGTTTGCGCCGCCGCGCTTCCGCCAGCGCTTCCTCCAGAACCTTCGTCGCTTCCGCGGGCAAATCCAGATTGCGGATGTACGTTCGATACACCGCGAAACACGCCGTCGTTTCAATCAGCGCCTCGCTCAATTCGTGCCTCGGCAAGTCGCGTGCATAACGCGCCTGCGCGGCGAGTTCCCCGAGTTGGCGGCCCAGCGAACGCATTTCCACGCCCAGGATAGTGCCCATCACTAATTTTTTCTTTTCGTATAAAACGTCATCAAATTTCATTTTCCGGCCGACAAATTCCGAATAAATTCGCTCTGTTTCCGAGGCGCCCGCGGGATTCACCAGCACCCGGTTTGCAAAATTCAGATAGTCGTATCCGGTGGTGCCCGCCACCGGCCAGTCGGCGGGCAAATCTTCGTTGCGCGCGAGAACCTTTTCCACCAGCACGTATGCCTCTGCGTTGTCATTCGAGGCATCCTCACCCGCCAGGCGCTCTTGCAATCGTTTCAGGTAAGCCAGCGGATCGCGAAGCCCGTCGATGTGGTCGATTCTCAGTCCCACGACCGCGCCGCGCGAAATTAACCGGAAAATTAGATTGTGGGTGGCGTCGAACACCAGCGAATCCTCCACGCGCATACCCACCAGGTCCGTAATCGTAAAAAATCTTCGGTAATTAATCGTTTCGTTGACGTTTTGCCAGTACGCCAGCACGTAATACTGTTCGCCCAGCAAGCGCTGAAGATTTGAAAAACTGCTGGCGTCGCCCGCTTGGCCATTGAACTCCGCCAGATTTTGCCTGATGAATTGCGCGACTTCCGCGCTGCCCGCCGCCAGTTGACGCAAACGTTCTCGAATGGATTCAAATCGCACCCGTTTGTCGGAGGCCGCTTCGACCGGTGTGGTGTCGCGCTCCGATATCACCGCGAAAGCCGCAACGATCCCCTGATATTCCTGGTAAGCAGCGGAATTTTCATCCAGCACATTTCGTAATCTGCCGAGGCCATGCCTCAAAACCGTGCGATACGTGCGCGGCGCCAACGGAAACGAAGAATCGAAATAGGCGATGTGGAACTTGCCGTGATCGAAGCCGAGCTTGAATTCGCCGCTGTCCAGCGCTTCGCCAAACGGCCGCCCCAGTATGGGCAAAAGTATTTTGTTATCCAGATGGCGCGAAGGCGGGTGCCAATCGATATCGAAGTAAGAAGAAAACGCCGAGTCCGGCCCGTTCTCCAGTACGTCCATCCACCACGGATTTTCACTGCTGGCGGCCATGTGATTCGGCACGATATCCAGCAGCAAACCCATGCCGCGCTTTTCCAATTCACTTAACAGTACGTCGAAATCTTTCTCGGTGCCCAAGTCCGGATCGAGGCGATTGGGATTTGTGACGTCATAGCCGTGCCCGCTCCCACGGCGGCTGGTCAGGATAGGAGAAGCATAAATGGCCGTGATCCCCAGGGCCCGCAAGTAATCAAGAATTTTGGTCGCATCCTGAAACGTAAAGTTCTTGTTGAATTGTAGCCGGTACGTCGCCAGTGGGATGTGTATGGACACCATAATTTATTAATTACCCAAAATGCGCAGTCCCTCGCGAAGTCCCGTCAATTCCTTCATCCAGTTGACCGCCTCCGGATCATTATTCTGCGCTGCTATGCGGCGCTCCTCGATGGCTTTCATCAGCGGCGCGTAAGAAATGTTTTGCGCTTCCCACAATGTCACCGGAAACGGCAACGCCCGCGATACTTCCAACTGCCTTCGGAATCTCTGCACCGTCTCAAGGTCGTCGGGACGTTCTGCAAAGCGTGCGGCTTGTGCTTCCAGCCGCCTGCGCATGGCGAATTCCAGAGTGGTAGTGTCGAGAGATACCTGACTGCTGGAAGCCTCTTTCAAATAACTCTGAATATTATCGCCGTCCACATCGAACCGCTCCACCGCCTGCCGCAATTGGCTATTTATGGCGATGTCCGCGGCGGCTCTGAACGCCGCCGGCACCGGAATCGTCAAGGAGTTCAGGAATCGAATCAACGGGGCCTGGTTCTCGTAAATCGTTCGATAGGCGGCCGCCGCGGAAGTCAACGAATCGTTCAGGATCAGCGCGACAATTTTTCGTTGTTCGTCGCGGAAAAGAGAGCTCAGTGAGAAAGAATGTTCGCTGAATTCTTCATCCAGGATGCGAATAACCGCGGCGGTGTCGGCTTTGGAAAAGCAATCGATCAATCTTGCTTTTGACTGCCCGTATAACTCGAGATTGTAAGCGTGCCGAACCCCGCCAGTAACGTTGTGATCCCCGAGATGCAAAACTCCAAAGCTCAACGTCGCCGATTCCCGGGTTATCTCGGAGCTGAATCGCGCGCGCCCCACGGCCAGGCGCAATTTACCTTCAGCCTCCAACGAGTACTGCTCGCGGTCCACCGCGTAACAAAAGATGCCGGTCTTCTCGGTGTAATTTTCAAACAGCGAACTGATAGCGTAGTGCCCGGCAAGCTTTTCGATATTTACCGCCGCGGGCTTCACCCATTTCTGATAAATTTTTGCGCCGTCGCCATGTTCGGCCAGGTTGCTCTTGGCGTTGCTCAATTTTTCCAGGAATTGCGTTTCAATCTCTTGCCCAAGAAATTCATTGGCCAGTTCCACGGCGCGGCCCGCGTAGTGAATTACCTGCACAGTCTCGAGGCCCGACAGTTCGTCAAAAAACCATCCGCAGCTGGTGTACATCAGCATCAAATGCCGCTGCGTCTCCAGCAGCTTCAGCGCCGTGACCTGCTCCTCTGCGCTCAACGCGTGACTCGCGTGCTCGGCAAGAAATGCTTCGAGGCTGGCATCCGAGCGATTGAGAATCACGCGAATGTATGCGTCTCTCGCGGCCCAGATGTCTTTGAGCAGCGGCGTGCCGCGGTTTTCAAACACTGGATTCAGCGTGTCGCGCAGCCAGTCCAGCGCGGCGCGCAGCGGCCCCCGCCACTCCTGGTTCCAGTCCCCGTGCCCTCCCGAGTTGCAGCCGCAATTGGAACGCCACCGCTCTACTCCGTGCACGCAGCTCCAGGAGCTGTTTTCGACAATTTCGACAAAATGATCAGGCGGAAAGCGCTCCAAGAATTGCCCGTAATTCGTGAGCTCGGCCTGCTTGCTGCTTTCGATGTGCTGTAGTGCATAGGTGAGCGCCATTTCACCAAAGCGATGATGATGTCCGTAGCTTTCGCCGTCCGTGGCGATGTGCGAAAGTTGCGGCCAGTCGCGCGCCTCGGAAAATCCGCTCATCAGTCGCTCCGCGAAACGTTTGCCGTCATTCAAGAGACCTTCAAACGCCACGCCCTGCGAAATCGGCCCGTCGTAGAAAAAAACGCTGATCGTTTTTCTTGACGGTAAATTAACCAGGTAAGCGCGGCTGGGATCAATGCGGTCGCCGGTGACGTCTTTCCAGCTTCGCCCGCCTTTGCGGCGCACCCGTTTGGCTTGGCGCGGCGCGAGGATGGTGTAGCGGATGCCGTTTTCCGCCAGCACTTCCAGAGTTTCCATGTCCACAGCCGTTTCCGGCAGCCACATACCTTCTGGACGCCGCTTGAAGCGGTGTTCGAAATCGGCGACGCCCCACTTGACCTGCGTAGCTTTGTCACGGCGATTGGCCAGCGGCAAAATCATATGGTTGTAGGCTTGGGCCACCGCCGAACCGTGTCCCCCAAATTTATGCGCGCTAAGGCGATCGGCTTCGCGTAATGCCTCGTACACCCGTGGAGCCTTGGCTTCCAGCCACGACAGCAAAGTTGGGCCGAAGTTAAAACTCATCATCCCGTAGTTATTCGCCAGTTGTAGGATGCGCTGTTCGTTGTCGAGAATGCGTGACGTGGCGTTGGGCGCGTAACATTCCGCGGTGATGCGCTCATTCCAGTCGTGGTATGGGTAAGCGGAATCCTGCAACTCGATCGCTTCCAGCGAAGGATTTTCTCTGGGGGGCTGATAAAAATGTCCGTGGACACAAACGTATCGCATGATTACTCCGGGGTGGGATTCAGGCGCTCGAATAGCACGAACGACTGCGAAGCGAGAGCTACTGTTAAAGATTCCGTAGCCTGGATTTTGTCTGGTACTGCATTCCCAGGCCCGTTCCACTGCTGGTCGGCGGAGTTGATCTTCAAATTCCAGGTTCCCGCGGGTAGGTCTAGGCGGTGGGAGGTGAGCTCGGCTTTCCCAAATTCAAAAATAGCCGCCAGCATTTTTGTTTCACCAACCGCGGCAACCATGATGATGGCGCTCCCATTTTCATGGATATTTATTTTGGTTGCCCCGGCCAGATGGTATTCCCGCCGGATAGCCAGCAATTCGCGATACAGCGCCCGCAAAGTCCGGTGCGGCTCCCGAGACTTCAGCGCGTGATTCAGTTTTGAATTCAAAAAAGTTTTTTCGTCGTGCGGATCGGGAATCTCTCCCTCCCAGGTAAACGCGGAAAATTCGTCCTTTCGCCCTTTGCGCACCGCTTCAATTAAATCCGCGTCGCCGTGACTGGCGAAATACTGAAATGGCGCTTTCTCGCCATATTCTTCGCCCATGAACAACAGCGGCACGAAGGGCGCAAGCACAGTAACACCCGCCGCCAGCTTTAGCCCCTCGAAGTCGACCAACTCGCCAAGCCTATCCCCTCTCGCGCGGTTACCGATCTGATCATGATTCTGGATGCACACGACAAAACTCGAGCGCGCCAGTCCGGCCGGCGAACTACCGTGTTTGCGCCGTCTGAAATTCGAATGCTGTCCGGCGTAGAACCATCCATTTCGCATCGTGGTGGCTAGATGATGCACTTCGCCAAAATCGGAATAGTATCCGGCGCGTTCGCCGGTCAGCAACGCGTGCAAGGAGTGGTGGAAGTCGTCGCTCCACTGAGCGTGCAATCCGTAGCCCCCTGCTGCGGGTGAATGAAGAATTCGCGAATCATTCAGATCGCTTTCCGCGACCAGGTATAATTTTCGTCGTACCTGCGTTTCCAGCAACGTCACCGCCGTTTGCAGGTCGGCCAGAAAATGGGAGGCGCTACAATCAAAAATTCCGTGCACGGCATCCAGTCGCAGGACATCGATGTGATAATTCTCCAACCAATGCAGCGCATTCTGGATAAAAAAGTCACGAACCGCATCACTGTCCGGCCCGTCGAAATTTATGGCCTGGCCCCAAGGCGTTTGATATTTGTCCGTGAAATACGGCCCGTATGCGCTGAAATAATTTCCCTCCGGACCCACGTGGTTGTAGACCACATCCAACGCCACGGCCAAACCGTGATGGTGTGCCGCATCCACAAATTTCTGAAGCCCGCGCGGTCCGCCGTAACTGTTCTGTGGCGCGAACGGTTGCACGCCGTCATAGCCCCAGTTACGGCCGCCAGGGAATTGCGCCACGGGCATCAATTCAACAGTTGTAATTCCCAGTTCGCGCAGATCACTCAAATGCGGAATCAGCGCCTCGAACGTTCCTTGCGTCGTATACGTGCCGACGTGCAGCTCATGGAAAACGCTCTCCTCCAGCTCCAGCCCTTTCCATAAAGTGTCCGTCCACCGGAACTCGCCGAAATCGACAACTTGCGATGGCCCATGAACGCCTTCGGGCTGAAATGGCGAAGCAGGATCCGGCCTCTCACTGCCGTTTTCCAAACGATAGAGGTAGCGAGTACCGGCTGGTACATCTTCGATCTCGGTTTCAAAATACCCGGCTGATGTTTTGGTCATGGGCGCTACTCGATCAGTCCCACCCTCACTGCCGGACAAAAGATGGACGCTCAAGTCTCGGGCCCACGGAGCCCACGCAACGAACCGGCAACCGCCTCCCTCCGCAGGTGTCGCTCCCACAAGAGGGTCAGGCCTCAAGTCCGTCCCTGTACTTGGCGCCAAGCCGAACGGGGAGATAGATTTCGGATTACTCATAATCTGATGACGAAACACTTATAACCGTGATAGCGGAACGGTGAAAGGCCCCAGTTGACCTGACCGAGGAACGCCTGCATGGAGATTGAAACCGAGCGGTTAATGCCTCTCTGCCTGCCGCTCGCCCACTTATCCTGGCGAAATCGCCGGATAAGAGTAGGGTCTATTCTAGCTCCAAAACATACGGTGTTCCCTGTAACGCAGTTTCGAGCAGCGCTCCGCTGGATGCGAAAAAACATCCGGCCTGTTGCCGTAAGCCATCTAAAATAGCCGGGGAGTGTCCTAGCTCGGTGTGCCCGACAAAGTTATGAACAAGATCTCCGCGACCATTCTCATTTGCGCCCTTGGCCTGATTCCTGCCGCCCTCGCCGCCTACGACACGCATCTGGATGCCCGCGCCATCCACGATGCGTACGTCCTTGGTCAGCGCAACGATAAAGCCACCGGCGATTTTCTCGATGCCTACGCGGCGCGTATTACAGAGCCGCAAAACGGCCCACACATCGCGCAGATTGAGTTGCTGACTCCCTACGCCCAGATTGTGGACGACTCGCGTCGACAAACTGCCAGCGGCTACGCCGAAGCTCAAGCTGCGGAGGATTACAAGCTTCGCGGTCATGTCGTGAAGGTGAACATTGTCATCATGCTGCCTGCGGCTTATCCAAAAGCTGCCGAGGCCACTGACGCCCGCACACCGCCACCGGCCACCGCGCCCGAAAAAAGCGCCATGCGTCCAGAAAATTTCTGGCAGAATTTTCACTTCCATTTAAAGCAAAACGGCAAATCCATCGCCTCCCGCAGCATCAGTAACCATCCCATCTACTCGACCGCTACCAGCAACGCCCCGGCGGTCCTTGATGGCGAGAATGTCTGGCTCGAATTCGACGTGAAAGACGTCGCCGCCGACCTGACCGCAGTCGAAGTAGTTACTCCGGAAGGGAAAACCATCAAAGCGGCTTTCGACCTCAAGAAGCTCCGCTAGTTGCCGACTTTCGCCAGCGACTTGGTGCTGCGCACCCACCAGACCCTACCTGTACTTTTGGTCAAAGGCTCGTCCGGAGCGCCTTTCCCGCCTGCTACGCCGCTCCGTTAAAGTCTTGACTATGCAAGATTTACTTTTCCGCTCCCAAATTTCCTATGCCCCAAGGTACAGGTACACCGTAAGTATAAGAGGCATATGAATTAATTTTTGGCCTGTCAAATGCACTCACACGATTTACCAGGAACGTCTGTGTAGGGGGATTTCGGTGAAAGTATTCGTAGCTATCCTGCTTCTCGCCACTCTGCTTTGGGCTGTGCTCCTCGGAAGTGAAACGCGCGCCATGGCCACGATCGCCCGGTCGTTCTGTGCCTTTTCGACCGCCATCTTCGCGTGCGCCGCCGCGCTCGGCTTGGCTTCGCGTTTGCGCATCTAACTCCCAACTATTGTACGGTCTTGCCAGTATTGCCCGCGGCCTTGCCCCCGGATAGGATGAATCCCGATAGCGTGGTAGTCTCCGTCCGGCCCTACTGATATGCGTCACCCGACAGGTCACTTACCGCACTCTTCCATCCGCTCATCCAGACAAATCCTGGCGGTACTGTAGCGTGCCCCCAGTGGCTGATCCTGCTGGCCAGAAGTTTCATCAGGCTTGGGCTACCCGGGTTCAGTCTCTAAAAAACATCCCTCCGGTACTGAAAATTATCTGGGATTCCAGCCCCGCAGTGGTCACTTGGGGCTTGGGCATCCGAGCCATAACCGCCTTATCACCCTTGGCTCTGTTAGCCGTCGCTCGGTTGATTATCGATGCGGTGGTCACACACATTTCGAGCGCTACCCCCCTGCGGCACGATTTCTGGTGGCTGGTCGGCCTCGAATTCGGCTTGGCCTGCCTCACATCGGTATTGAATCGCATCGTGGATTACTGCGACACCCTGCTGGCCGACAAGTTTATCCGCCACATCAGCGTCCGCATCATGCACCACGCTTCCCGGCTGGACTTGGCCTCCTACGAGGATCCGCTCTTTCACGACAAGCTGGAGCGCGCCCGCGTGCAGGCCACCGATCGACTGGGCATGGTTCAGCAGTTGGGACGCCTCGTCCAGCAAGTCATCACCACCGTCACGTTGGCCGCCAGCATCCTGCTCTTTTCGCCGTGGCTTCTGGTGGTGCTGGTCGCTTGCGTGATTCCCGCGTTTCTCGGCGAGAGCCACTTCGCTTTTCTCGGCTATGCCCAGGCGTTCCGCCAGACCCCCGTGAAACGCCAGATCGATTACCTGCGATTCCTGGGCGCCAGTAAAGACAGCGCTAAAGAACTGAAACTATTTGGCCTCAGCAAATTTCTAACTGACCGCTTCAAGCAGCTTTCCGACGACATCTACATTCAAAATGTGTCGCTGGCCAAGCGCCGCCTGGTTGCCAGCTCGCTTCTCTCCTTACTGACGACGGTGGGCTATTACGGTGCCTACGCCTACGTCATCCGGGAAACGGTAAAGGGCCAGATGTCGGTCGGTACTCTCACCTTCCTGACCGGCGCGATCGCCGGAGCCAGCGCCAACCTGCAGATGATTTTTTCCACTTTCTCCAGCATTGCCGACCAGTCGCTCTTCCTCACCGACCTGCTGCAGTTTTTTGCCGTTCGTCCCACGGTTTTTTCCAAGCCCAATGCCTTGAAAACGCCGCAGCCCATCAAAATCGGAATCGAATTTCGCGATGTCAGCTTTTCCTATCCCGGCGGTGGCCGCCCCATTCTCCAAAACTTGAATTTGTTCCTGAAGCCCGACGAACGCATCGCGCTCATTGGCGAAAACGGAGAAGGCAAGACCACCATCGTAAAGCTCCTTACGCGCTTGTACGACCCTACTTTCGGTCAGATCCTTCTTGACGGCGTTGACCTGCGCGACTA
>JALYLI010000081.1 GCA_030774335.1 Acidobacteriota bacterium
CGAATCGTCGAAAGCCGGTGCGCAATCACAAAAGTGGTGCGCCCGCGCATTAAGTAGCGCAGCCCTTCCTGAATTAACGCCTCCGACTCCGAATCCAGGCTCGAGGTCGCCTCATCCAGAATCAAAATCCGCGGGTCTGCCAGAATCGCGCGCGCGATGGACACCCGCTGCTTCTGCCCGCCGGAAAGTTTCACGCCGCGCTCGCCGACCACAGTGTCGTACTGTTTCTCAAACGCTTCGGTGAACTCATCCACCCGTGCGATCCGGCACGCCGCCAGAATTTCCGCCTCCGTAGCTTCGGGCCGCGCAAACGCCACGTTCTCCCGAATTGTGCCGTCAAACAGAAAAGTTTCCTGCAGCACCACGCCTAGTTGCGTGCGATAGGACTCCAGTTTCACCGTGGACAAATCAACACCGTCCACCAGCACGCGCCCCGCCGACGGCACGTAAAACGCCGCAATCAATCCGATGATCGTGGATTTTCCCGCGCCCGAAGGCCCCACCAGCGCCGTCACCGTCCCCGGTTCGGCGTGGAAATTTATGTCGTGCAACACTTCCTTGCGCGTGTCGTACGCGAAATTCACATTCTCCATGACCACTTGCCCATTAACACGTGGCAATCGCAGCACCCGCCCCGGTGCCTCGTCCTCCACTTTCTCGTCCAGAATTTCCCGCGTGCGCTCCAGCCCGGTGATCGCTTCGGTAATCTGCGTGCCAATCGCCACAATCTGAAAAACCGGCGCCACTAGCAGCCCCAGAAATATCGTGTACGTCAAGAAAGTTCCCAGCGTCATCGTGCCAGCGAGGATTCGATGCGCGCCCATGTACATGACCACTGCGCTCACCAGTCCCATCAGCGCCGCCGCCGACAAACTCATAATCGACGTCGCCGTTAGCGTTTTCAGCACATTGTCCAGCAGCCGCTGCACCCCGCTTGCGAAAATCTTTTCTTCGCGCTCCTCCGCGTGATAACCCTTCACTACGCGCGCTCCGCCCAGCGATTCCGTCAACCTTCCGGTGACTTCCGCCGTTATTTTCGGACGCGCCCGGAATATCGGCCGTATCGTCGCAAACGCTTTGTTCAATCCCACGCCAAACACCAGCAGCACGCTGAACGCGATCACCGTCATGGTCACGCTGATGCGCAGCAAAACCACCAGCGCCAGCGCCCCGGTCATCAATCCACCGGCGAACTCTACCAGCCCCGTGCCGACTAAATTGCGCACGCCTTCCACGTCGCTCATGATGCGCGACACCAGCACGCCGGTCTTGTTGGAATCGTAAAACGCGATCGACAATCTTCCAATGTGCGCCTGCACCTGCTTCCGCAGATCCGCGATCATCTTCTGCGCAGACTTCGACAACAGCTGCGTCAGCGTGAACGACGTCAGCCCCTGAATTACTGTCGCCGCCAGCACCGCCAGAACGATCGGCGTCAACAAAGCGATCCGATGCTTCCCGATAACATCGTCCACCAGATATTTCGTCGAAGCCGGAAGGATCAACCCCGCCACGCGATTCACCGCCATCAAAGCCAGCCCGAGCAGCAGTATTCCGCGCCGCGGCTTGATCAACGCCCACACGTGCGGTAGGTTCTTCCACGCGTTTTTGGTTTTTTTACTTTTGGAGGTAGCGCTGGATTCTTTTTCAGTAGCCATCGGTGAAGGGCGTTCGGCACCCCTCGTGTTTAGATGTCCGGGCATTCCGCTCTGGTATATCGATCTGTCTGATTAACGCCTGCGACTGTCATTCCGAAGCGCAGCGAGGAATCTGCTAGTGCGGTTTTTTCTGATCGCTATCCGGTTCCGTCACTCGAGCTATGATCGTCCTTCTTCAGTCGCCGCTCTCCCCGCGCGTAGCGGGCACCGCCATCGGACTATCGAGGCTCAGCACGGTAGAAATAAACTCGCTCACCGTAATCCCCAGATGTCCCCACAGCCGCCGCTTCAAACTCGTGTAGTCCTGGCTTCCGCTGAAAAGATCGCCCACCAACTGACGAAACACGGGACTGCGTCGCATCAATTGCACCATGCGCGTGGTAATCGCCGTGCCCAAAACCGACCCGCGATAAAATCGCCGCACAATCCTCGAAGCAAATTCCAGCTCCGCCGAAAACGACGCCCGTATCCACGCCGGATATTTCTCGGGACATCCCTCTGCCAGCGCCTTCCCCAGCAATTCGCCCGAACGAATCGCGTAAAACAATCCTTCCCCCGTCAAAGGATCTACCCACGCCGCCGCATCGCCGATCAACGCCCAGTTCTTCCCCAGTACCGTGCGCTTCGAAAGCGTGTGCTCCTGCGGAGAAGGCAGCACGTGGCTATAAAATTTCGCATTTTCCGTGGGAATCTTGTGCTTCTCCACAAACGTCTTCAGATGCCCGCGCAGTTCGGTGCTGTTATGCGCTGACATACTTCCGCAGATGCCCACCGACAAATGATCGCAGCGCGGAAAAGACCAGATGTATCCTTCAAAGTGTGGCAAAAACTTAATCGTGATGGCGTCCGCGGTCTGCGGCACGAAGTATCCCTGCGTAATCTCCAGTTCGTCGCGTTGCAACGCGCGCGTCTCCGGCACTAGTTGATTTCTCGCTCCCGCGGCCAGCACCAGAAAATCCGTGTCGCGCCATTCGCCATCCACGCAAAATCGCGGCTTCCCTCCCGCGGTATCCACGTTGAACACGTGCGAGCGCTGCACCGTGCATCCCGCCTCGCGCGCGCGGTCCAGCAGCATCCCGTTCAGCACCGTGCGTGAATAAATTACGATCGGGTGCGTCATTTCCAGCGAAGCGTGGTGCTCATCGCTGCTGATGAGCTCAATCTCGCGCACCAGTTTTTTCGGGTAAGAATTGTCCAGCAGGAAAGGGAAGCACTCGATGGCTTTATGCGTCAGTCCGCCGCCGCAGGGTTTTTCCCACGCCAGGTGCTCGTCATAGATCGTTACTTTATTGCCCGCGCGCGCCAATTGTTCGCCGCACATCGCCCCCGAAGGGCCACCGCCGACGACCGCTATATCAGCCACTGTTGCGTCCTTCTGGCGTGCCGCAAATCCATCGGGGGAAAACTTGCATTCGGTGGGTTTGGTGAGCCTTAGGTTGGTTGCCCAATAATAAGGCAAAAACCGCCGCATAGTACAGCACCGAAAATGCTTAGGAACTCCAACCAAATACCCCACGCGGCGCCGGTCGTTTACCGGCGTGTTAAACTGGCGCTTCGCACATGGCCAACATTTCCGGTCCCTCTCGTATTCTCTCCCTCTTGGAAGCTGCGTCTCTTTATGACCGCAAGCATCGGGGCGGCCAGCGCCTGGTCTTCACCAACGGCTGCTTCGACCTCCTGCATCCCGGCCACATTCAGACCCTCGAAGCCTCCCGCGCCCTTGGAGACGCCCTCATTGTTGGGCTCAACAGCGATGCCAGCGTCCGCCAGTTGAAGGGTGAGGGCCGCCCGATTCTCCCCGAGAACGAACGCGCTGAACTCCTCGCCGCGCTCGATTGCGTCGACGCCGTGGTCATCTACAACGAGCCCACCCCACGCGAAACCATCGCAGCGCTCCTTCCCGATGTGTTGGTCAAAGGAGGCGACTGGCCGGGCGACCAAATTATCGGCCGCGAAGAAGTAGAATCCGCCGGCGGCCAAGTACTCTCCATCCCGGTCATCCCCTCCTACTCCACCACCGCCATCCTCCAATCCATCCGCAATCTCCCCGCCGTTCCCTCTAAATCCTGAATCCACCAGCTTCGCAATCACAATCCGGAGCGTCGCAATTCGCGCGCATTCCGCAGGCGCTCATGTGAACTTGGCAATCACCTTCGCACCCCACAAACCGATCATCCCGCGCGTAACGAACCGATCTTTTCGGTCGTGACGAACCGGCCCACTACGTGGTAAGGCCCAGGCCTCCGTTTGATCTTGGCAATCAACATAGCAACCACTCAGTCATTCCGAGCGTAACGAACCGACGTCTTTTCTTCTCCTTCGCTACTGCGAAGGAGTCGGTTTGTGCAGCCGAGGAATCTCCCTTCGATCGCACGCGTCAGCCTCTTAGGTCTTCCGCTAATCTCCGGCATTTTTTCCTCGTAACCCACTGGTGAAAACGCCTCCACTTCCTCCTCGTGTTAAACTTCTCTTTTGATCCTCCCCGCCGTCCGCGAACGCCTTGAAGCCATCCTCCGCCAGCCCTCTGTGGAAGGCGCTTTGGCCGCACTGCGTTCCGGCGCCAACCAACTGGCGTTTTCCGGCCTCCACGAAGTCGCCAAATCCCTACTCGCTGCGTATCTCACTCACACCTTGCGTCGACCCGCCTTCTTCATCACCAGTTCCAATCGCCGTGCTGAAGCCCTGGCCGAAACCCTGCGCTTCTTCTCCAACATTTTCCCGGGCAAAACCGCTCCCGCCAGCGGCCTCGCAGGAGAAGTCGCCATTCTCCCGGCCTTCGACACCCTCCCGTGGGAGTCGCAAAGCCCGCACCCCGACATTCTCGAGCGTCGCGCCGCCACCCTCTTCCGCCTCGCCGATGGCCAGGTTTCTCTCGTCGTCGCGCCGGTGGTAGCCGCTCTCTGGCGCTACAACGATCCCTACCTCTATCTATCGCTCGCGCGCACTCTCAGCAAAGACACCGAAATCCCCCACGAAGAACTCGTCGGCCATCTCGCCGCCGTCGGTTACACCCGCACCGAAATGGTCGAACTGCCCGGACAGTTTGCCGTTCGCGGCGGCATCGTGGATTTTTTCTCCCCCGAAGCCCCGCGCCCCGTCCGCGTCGAACTTCTCGGCGACACCGTTGAGTCCGTTCGCGAATTCGATGCGCGTACCCAGCGGTCCATCGCTCCGGTAGTGCGCACCACCATGCTTCCGCTCACGGAATGGGCCGTGCCCAGCGCCGCCAGCTTTGAACCAACTCGCGAGGCACCCTGGGAAACTCATTCTTTTTTCGGCCCTGCCGGACCGGAAAGGCAAACCTCTCTCTTCGAACTCGCCGAAAGCTCTCTTCGCCCGCTCGTTTTTCTCGACGAGCCGCACTCCCTCAAGGAAGCCTCCGACAAACACCTCGCCGCCGCGAAAGAAAATTACGATCGTCACGCCCAGGCCAACGCTCCGGAAGTCTCCGATTTTTTCTGGTCCGCCGAGCAGTTGACTCAATCGCTCGAAAAAACTTCTCAGGTCATTCTGGAACAGCTGGGCCTCAGCGCCGACTCTTTCCAGCGATTCGAGCTGTCCTCGCGCCCCAGCGCACGCTTTCACGGCGATGTGGTCGCGTGCATGTCCGAAGTGAAATCGCAACTCGCCGCGGGCGGCACCGTTTTTCTCACCGCCGCCAGTCTCGGCGAACTCGAGCGCCTCGCCGACGTCTCTCGCGAATACGAAGTCCCCTACGTCCTCGGCGAATCCGAAGACGCCGCCGCCGGATTCACGGCCGAAGCCGCCCACGAATCCGCCACGCTTCTGTTGATCCGTGCTCCATTCTCCGAGGGCGTCACTTTTCCCGAAGCGCGGGTCACTCTTTTCGGCAACGCCGATCTTTTCGACGTCACTCCGTCCGTCGAGCGCCCCAGCCGCAAAATCCGCACCTCCGGTTTCTTCAGCGATTTCGCCGAGCTCAAGCCCGGCGACTTCGTTGTCCACGTGGATCACGGCATCGGTCAATTCGACGGCCTGCGCCAGATTGAATCCGACGGCCGCCGCGGCGAATTCATGCTCCTCAAATATGCCGACGAAGCGCGCCTTTACGTTCCGCTCGAGCGCATGGATCTCGTCCAGAACTATCGCATCGTGGAAGGCGATCATCCGCCGCTCGATAAACTCGGCGGTACCGCCTGGAACTCCCGCAAAACGCGCGCGCGAAAATCCGTCGAAGATATGGCCGATCAGCTTTTGGCCCTCTACGCCCAGCGCAAAACTGCGCCCGGCTTCGCGTTCTCTCCCGACGGAAATTTTCAGCGCGAATTTGAAGATGCCTTTGAGTTCGAAGAAACGCCGGACCAGAACACCGCGCTCACCGACATCAAAGCCGACATGGAGCGTGCCGCTCCCATGGATCGCCTGCTCTGCGGCGATGTCGGCTACGGCAAAACCGAAGTCGCTATGCGCGCCGCCTTCAAAGCGGTCGCCGACAGCAAACAGGTCGCCGTCCTCTCTCCCACCACCGTGCTCGCGTTCCAACACTTCGAAACGTTCAAGCATCGCTTCGCTGCATTTCCTGTGCGCATAGAAATGCTCAGCCGCTTCCGCAGCGCCGCCGAACAGAAAAAAACTTTGCTTGACCTCGAAGCCGGAAAAGTGGACATCGTCATCGGTACGCACCGCCTGCTTTCCAAAGACGTAAAGTTTCAGGAGCTCGGGCTGCTGGTCGTGGACGAAGAACAGCGTTTCGGTGTCGCCCATAAAGAGCGCCTCAAAGAAATGAGCAAAAATGTGGACGCTCTCGCTCTCTCCGCCACGCCTATTCCTCGCACCCTGCACATGTCTTTGGTCGGCCTGCGCGACATGTCGCTTATCGAAACTCCTCCGCGCGATCGCCTCGCCATTCAAACCGTCGTCGCGCCTTTCCAGGAAGATTTGGTCCAGCGCGCCATCGAAACCGAACTCGCGCGCGAAGGCCAGGTTTATTTCATTCACAATCGCGTGGAGTCCATCTATTCGCTCGCTGCCCTCATTTCCAAGCTCGTGCCCAAAGCGCGCGTCGTCGTCGCTCACGGCCAGATGGGCGAAAAAGAACTGGAAGCCGTCATGCTCAAATTCATTCGCGATGAAGCCGACGTCCTCGTCGCCACCACCATCGTTGAAAACGGCCTCGATATCCCGCGCGCCAACACCATCCTCATCAATCGCGCCGATCGCCTCGGCCTCGCTGAGCTCTATCAGCTTCGTGGTCGCGTGGGCCGCTCCAGCCAGCGCGCCTATGCTTACCTCCTCGTTCCTCCCGAAGAGATTCTTTCCGACATCGCGCGCAAGCGCCTCGCCGCCATGAAAGAATTCAGCGAGCTCGGCGCCGGCTTCCGCATTGCCGCTCTCGATCTCGAACTTCGCGGCGCCGGCAACATGCTTGGCCGCCAGCAGCACGGCCACATCGAAGCCATCGGCTTCGACCTCTACTGCCAGATGCTGGAACGCGCCGTCTCCAAACTCAAAGGCGAAGACGTCACTCCCGAGTTGCGTACCACGCTCAATCTCGGCTTCGACGTGCGCATTCCGCAGGAATACGTCCCCAGCGAAAATCTTCGCCTGCGCACTTACAAGCGCGTCTCCTCTATTTCCACCGAGACCGAAAAGCAGGACGTCCGCAAAGAGCTGGAAGACCGCTTCGGCGCGCTCCCCAAATCCGTGGAAAACCTTTTAGAGTACGCCACCCTCAAATCCATGTGCGAGCGCCTGCGTATCTCATCGGTCGAGCGGCAGGGAAGTCGCGTGGCCATTCGCTTTTATCCCGAAACAACCCTGGATCCTGCCACGCTTGTGCAGGTCGTACGCTCGCGCAAGGGCATCAAGCTCGATCCCAGCGGCGTGTTGTGGATGGAAATCGCGCGCGGCGAATCCGTCCCGGAATCGCTGAGAAACGTATTGCTCGGCCTTCAAGGCCAGAGCTAGACTTAAAGTGTTAAACTAAAGCTGAGGTATTAATGCGTAAATTACTCTTATTTGTGGCCCTGTGTGGGACTCTGCCCATCGCCGCTCTGGCGCAGGACAATTCGGCCGACACCCCGGCGCCCAAGCCGCCGGCCCAGGATAAATCCACGCCCACGCTCGAGAAGCCCGAAATGGCTCCTGCCACGCCCGAAACCGCGCCTAAACCTGCGGCTAAAAAGCCCGCCGCCGCGAAGCCTGCCGCTACCTCCGATCCCAACGCCGGTCGCGTCGTGGAAGAAATCATCGCTCGCGTAAACAACGAAATCATCACCAAGTCCGAACTCGATAAAGCTCGTGCTACTGCCGCCGAAGACGCCAAGCAGGATTGCCAGAACCGCTGCACTCCCGAACAGTTGCAAATCGCCGTTGAAGACCGCCAGAAAAACGCTCTCCGCGATCTCATCGATCAGTCGCTGCTCATTCAGCGCGGCAAAGACATGGGCGTCAGCGTCGAGACCGACGTCATCAAAAAGCTTGACCAGATCCGTATCCAGAATAATTTGGGCAGCATGGAAGATTTGGAAAAAGCCGTTTCCGGTCAGGGCCTTAACTGGGAAGACTTCAAAAATAATATTCGCAACGGCATCCTCACCCAGCGTGTCATCAGCAGCGAAGTCGGCTCGCACATCACCATCGGTCGCGACGAAATCGAAAAGTATTACAACGAGCACAAACCCGAATTTGTCCGCCCCGAACAGGTCGCGTTGCGCTCTATCGAGGTAAACACCGAGAAAAAAACGCCCGAGCAAATTGCCGACCTCAAGAAAAAAGCCGACACCACTTTAAAGCGCATTAAAGATGGTGAGGATTTTGGCGAAATGGCCAAGCGCTTTTCCGACGGCAGCACCGCCAAGCAGGGCGGCTTCCTCGGTGTCTACAAGCGCGGTGAGCTTTCCAAGGAACTCGAAGACACCGTTTTCAAGATGCGCAAAACCCAAGTCACCGATGTCATGGACACCAAGCAGGGCTTCCTGATTCTTCAAGTCCTCGAACACTATGACGAAGGCGAACAGTCCCTCTCCAAGGTCGAAGCCGAAATTACCGACAAGCTTTACAGCGGCCGCATGGAACCGGCCATGCGCGAGTACGTGAAAACTTTGCGCGAGCAAAGTTACGTCGTCATCAAGCCCGGCTACCAGGACATCGCCGGCGGAGGCAACTCCGAAATTCAGGAAGTCAGCGCCACGCCCGAAGCTTCCAAGAAAGCCAAAAAAGGCCACAAAAAATACGTTCTCTTCGGCAAGAAACCGGAATCCGGCCAGTGAAGGCCCCTTTCGTCACCGATCTCGGCTCGGAACAAAACATCACCACGTTTTTCCTTGTCCACGAAAAAGAAATTCGCAACACCCGCGAAGGCAAATCCTACCTGCGCCTGGAGCTTGGCGATCGCAGCGGCACCATCGAAGCGCGTATGTGGGATTTATTTGAATCCATCGCCAAGGACATCAATCGTGACGATTTTGTAAAAGTTCAAGCCCGTGTCGAAATCTATCGCAACAAGCCCCAGTTGGCGCTTCAGCAGGTTCGCCGCGCCAAGCCCGAAGAAATTGACCTGGTCGATTTTCTCCCGCACACCAAAGAAGACGTTGAGAAAATGTACGCCCGCCTTCTGGAATACGCGCAATCCATTCGCAATACCTGGCTGAAGTTGCTCGTGACCGGAATTATCGCCGACCCCAAAATCACCCCGCGCTTCAAGCGCGCCCCCGCCGCCAAGGTGATGCATCACGCCTACATCGGAGGCCTGCTGGAACACGTCGTCGGTCTCTGCGGCCTCGCCCAACAGCTCGCCGCCCATTACGCCGAGCTCGATCCTGATTTGCTCCTAACCGCCGCCATGCTTCACGACGTCGGCAAGCTCGATGAGCTCTGCTACGAGCGCGCCATCGGCTACACCACCGAAGGCCAGCTTCTCGGCCACATCGTCATGGAAATCGAAACCGTCTCGCGCGCCATCGACGCCATTCCCGGTTTTCCCGCGCCGCTCAAAACCGTTGTCCAGCATTTGCTCATCAGCCATCACGGCCAGTATGAATTTGGCTCCCCCAAGCTTCCCATGATTCGCGAAGCTATGGTCTTCCATTACATGGACGACATGGATTCCAAAATCGCCGCCGTCCGCTCCGCGCTCGCCAGCGGCGCCGGTGAAGATCAGTGGTCCGCCTACAGCAGCGCCCTCGGCCGCAAATTTCTCAAGCTCGACGAATTCTTAAAACAAGATCCCGCTGTCGAGGAAGAATGTAAGTAGCTCCATGCTGCCCGCGTCCTTCAAAATCCGCGACCTCACCATCGCCCCTGCCGCGATTCTCGCGCCCATGGCCGGAGTCACCGACACGCTATTCCGCCGCGTCATTCGCGGCCTCGGCGGCTGCGGCTTGCTCATGACCGAGTTCACTTCTTCCGAAGGCATCACCCGCAGCGCCGCCAAAACTCTTCGCTATTTATATTTTCAGGAAGACGAGCATCCCATCACCGCCCAATTATTCGGCGCCAATCCCGAAGTGATGGCCCGCGCCGCAAAAATGGTGGAAGACCTTGGCTACGACGCCGTGGACATCAACCTCGGCTGCCCCGCCAAAAAAGTTGTGAAGTGCGGCGGCTCCGGCCTGCTGCGTGACCTCGATCTGCTCGGTGAAATCTTCCGCGCCGTCCGCGCCGCCGTGCGCATCCCGCTCACCATCAAACTTCGCGCCGGCTGGGACGAAAATTCCATCGTCGCCGTGGACGTTGCCAGAATGGCCGAATCCGTTGGCGTGGAAGGCGTCGCTGTCCATCCGCGCACGCGCGCCCAGGGCTACACCGGCCGCGCCGACTGGGATCTCATCGCCCGCGTCAAGCAGGCCGTCAAAATTCCCGTCATCGGCAACGGTGATATCAACACACCCGAAGACGCCGCGCGCATGCTGCGCGAAACAAATTGCGATGCCGTCATGATTGGCCGCGCCGCCGCCACCAATCCGTGGATTTTTCTGCAGATGCAGCAATTCGCCGCCACTGGCCGCTACGATCTCCCCACCGACGGCCAGCGCCACCAGTTACTTTCCGGCTACTACCGCCAGATTACCGCTGCGAATCTGCCCGATGCTGTAGGCAAAATGAAACAGTTCGCTTGTTGGTTTACGCACGGCGTGGGGAACGGCAGCGAACTTCGTCGCATCGTGCATGCGGCTCGCACTCCCGGGGAAGTTCTCGATAGCGTCGAGCGTTTTTTTGCCGGCCAACCCGCGCCCGCAGCAGCAGGGGAGGACCTCGCCCATGGTCCAGCTCAGCTCGTCCAAGCAACGCTCGGAACGTAGAATCGCTGTGCGCTTGCCGCTTAAAGTCAGCGGCCGCGACAGCCGCGGCGTCACCTTCGCGGAAGAAACCGCCAGCGAAAATCTTTGCCGCAACGGCGCTGCTTTCGTCACGCGCCTTGACCTACCTGTCGGTTGCGACCTCTCCATCCATTTCCCGTTTTCGCAAAGCTCCGCCACCCGCCGCCAAACCGATTTCGCCACTCGCGGCCGCGTAGTCCACGTCGCCCCCCGCGAATCACCGAACGAAAAACTAATCGGCATTCAGTTCACCGGCCCACGCTTTCGCCGCGTCTTCCGCTCCGAATCCGCCGCCTAGGATAATTTCTGGCTGCCCCTTCCTCGGTCTGTGAGGGTTTACCCGCCGTGCCGGGCGGAGATTTTTCCGAGATGTCTTGGATAGACCCAGCCGATCACAACGTTTCCCACGCTCTGTTGTCATAGCAGAGAAAACAAATTACAAAACGCGAGACCTATTCTGACTCCACTTCCGTCTTCCCCAAAGCCTCTAACAACTGCCCGTAAGCCGCTCTCCGCGTCAATCCGCGTTCCTTGGCCGCCAGTTTCAACGCATCTTTGCGGTCCAGTTTCGCCTGCCGTATCAATTCATCGACTCGCTCCGACAAACTCTGCGTCGAATCCACATTCGCCCGCGCCGCTTCCGCGTCCTCCGGCCCGATCAACAAAGTAATTTCCCCGCGCGCCGGCCGCTCTTCTAACGAAGCTGTCAACTCTGATAATTTCCCGCGTCGAAACTCTTCATGCAGCTTGGTCACCTCGCGCGCCAGGCATGCTTGCCGGTCCCCCAGAATGTCCCGCGCATCTGCCACGCATTCCGCCACCCGGTGCGGAGCCTCATAAAATATAATCGTGCGATTCTCGATTCTCAGCCGTTCGAGCGCTCGTCTCCGCTCCCCGCTCCGCGAAGGCAAAAATCCCACAAACAAAAATTCTTCATTCGGCAACCCAGAAGCCGACAATGACGCCAGCAAAGCCGACGGCCCCGGTATCGGTACCACCTGAATTTGATGGCGCAAACACATGGCCACCAATCTATGTCCCGGATCCGAAACCAGCGGCATCCCCGCGTCCGACACCAGCGCAATTTTCGCGCCCTGCTCCAGTGCCACCACCAGTTCCGGAGCCCGCGTCATTTCGTTGTGTTCGTGATAGCTGATGAGCGGTTTTTCAATCTGGTAGTGGTTCAGCAATTTCGAGGTGTGCCGTGTGTCCTCGCAAGCAATCTGGTCCACTTCCTTCAGAATCCGCAGCCCGCGCAGGGTCATGTCTTCGAGGTTCCCAATGGGCGTCCCCACCAGGTAGAGACAACCGCCCGCGCTCAGCTTGGCGCCGGCTGTTCCGGTATTTTCCAGTTCTTCCGCGGAAGTCTCTTCGCCGGCTCGCGAAAAGCGCACTACTTTTTTGCTGCTCATGGCTGCAAGTCTAGCACGCGCATCGCAAGGCCTGTGGCCGCGCGTGTTATAATTGGCTTTTCATTTACAGTAAGGAGATCCTCTGTGCCGTTGTACGAGTATGCCTGCCTGAAGTGCGCACGCCACACCGACAAAATCGAGCCGGTCGCCGGTCCGCATCTGAAAAAATGTCCGCACTGCGGTGGCAAAGTGGAATCCGTAATCACCGCCCCGGCCATCAAATTCAAAGGCGCCGGCTGGTACGTAAACGACTACGCCGCCAAAACCTCCGCTGGAGAATCCAAAAAATCTGATGGTTCATCCAGTGAATCCAAAGACTCGAAAGAGTCCAAAGACTCAAAAGACTCCAGCTCCAAAGACTCCGCCAAAGATTCCGGCTCCAGTGAATCTAAGAATTTGTCTCCCAAAGACACCAGTTCTAAAGAATCCTCCTCCAGGAAAGAATCTAAAGAGAAAAAATCGACCAGTTCAAAGAAGGATTAATCACAACACCATCTAACGTTAGCCAGGGCAGTTTGTCATCCCGATGCGAAGCAGCGGGAGCTGCTTTTTCACGGCCTACAAATTTCATGCTGATGCCGCTTTTTTCTAATCTCGAACATCCAATCTCCAACCTCTAAATCACAACTTTAATCCCTTCAAATACTCCCGAAACCCCGCCCCCAGTTCCTCATTCTGCAAAGCCAACTCCACCGTGGCAATCAAAAATCCCAATTTGTCCCCCGCATCGTAAGAAATTCCTTCATAAATGTACGCCCACAATCCTTGTTCCTGCGCCAGAATCCGCAACCCATCCGTCAGCTGAATCTCACCGCCAGCCCCGGGTTTGGTCCGCGCCAAACAATCAAAAATCTCCGGCGGCAAAACGTATCGCCCCGTCACCGCCAGGTTCGACGGCGCATTCTCCGGCTTGGGTTTCTCCACCAGATCCTTGATGCGCATCAACCGCGCCCCAAAACGACCCTCCGGCGCCGCCTCCCCCGCCACAATTCCGTAAAGATGCGTTTTATTTTTCGGCACTTCCTCCACCGCGATGGCGCCCACGCCCGTCGCTTCGTAAACGTCAATCAGTTGTTTCGTCGCAGGATTCTTTCCCGGAATCAACACATCGCCCAGCAAAACCGCGAACGGCTCATCCCCCACCAGGTCCCGCGCCACCAGAACCGCGTGCCCCAACCCCAGCGGCTCCTTCTGCCGCGTGTAGCTGATCTGCACCATATCGCTGATGCTGCGCACCAGATCCACTTGATCCTGCTTGCCCTTGTCCTCAAGAAATTTCTCCAGCAGCGGCGAAGCATCAAAATGATCTTCAATCGAACTTTTCCCGCGCCCCGTCACGATAATAATGTGCTCAATACCCGAGGCCACGCATTCTTCTACCACATACTGAATCTGCGGCTTGTCCACCACGGTAAGCATTTCTTTCGGCTGCGCCTTGGTAGCCGGCAAAAATCGCGTCCCCAATCCCGCCGCCGGCAGCACCGCCTTCCGCACCCGCCTATGTTTCTTGGGCGCGTTCTCGCGAAGCTGTTCGGCAGTAGCGTTCTTGTCTGTCGTCATAGGTTTAAGGCGTTCAAGAAATGGATATCAGCGGCTTTAATTATGTCGTAATGACTCTCGCACCAATTCTGCTAAAAGCAACCAACTGTCATCCCGGCCGAAGCGGCCCGATGCTTTTCTTCTCCTTCGCTCCTGTTTGCCCTGAGCTGGGCCGAAGGGCGAAGGACTCAGGCTGCGCAGCGGAGGGATCTCTTTTCGATGTATCCGAAGCGACAAAACTTTTTTGCGTTATCACCAAGCCAGGTTTCGACAGTAGCCGCAGCGTCCAGGATTTGTCAATCCAACCCTCCCTGTAGAACAATGGATTTCCGAACATGCCCATCAAAATCCTCGGCATCGAATCCTCCTGCGACGAAACCGCCGCCGCCGTCGTCACCGACGATCTGGACGTCCTCTCCAACATCGTCGCCTCCCAGATTGACATCCATCAAAAATATGGCGGAGTCGTACCTGAGCTTGCCTCCCGCGAACACCTCCGCCAGATCGTTCCCGTAGTCCGCGAAGCCCTCGCGCAGGCGAACTTACAGCTGAAAGACCTCGACGCCATCGCCGTCACGCAGGGTCCCGGCCTGGTCGGCGCACTGCTGGTGGGGATCACCTACGGCAAAACTCTGGCGGCAGCGATGAGTAAACCGCTCATCCCCGTAAACCATCTCGAAGGCCACGTCCACGCCGTTTTTCTGGAAGCCCACCGCGCCGGACGCAAGGCAAAATTCCCTTCGATTTGTCTCATTGTTTCCGGCGGCCACACCGTGCTCTACGAAGTCACCGAGAACCAGAATTCTTCCGCAGGCCTCCTGAACTATCGCAAAATCGGCCAGACCCGCGACGACGCCGCAGGAGAAGCCTACGACAAAGTCGCCAAGCTTTTGGCCCTCGGTTATCCGGGCGGCCCCATTCTGGATTATCTGGCGGCCGCCAATCACGCCACCCCCGCTCCGGTGAAGTTCGGCCTGACCAAGACGCGCGGCAACGCTCTGGATTTCAGTTTCAGCGGGCTCAAAACGGCGGTGCTTTATCACCTGCGTGAGCATCCCGAATACAACGGGGAAATTCGAGAGCGCGAAGTTGCGTTGGAGAGCGGCGCAAAAAAGGAGCAGTTGCTGCGGCTATGTAAGCCGCAAACGCTCGCGCTGATCCGTGAATTCCAGAATAACGTGGTGCGCACGCTGGTGGATCGCACCATGGTCGCGGCGCAGTCTGTTTCCGCTGAATCTATCTTGGTTTCTGGGGGTGTCGCCGCCAACGCCGAACTCCGCTCTGCATTTAATAAACGTGCCGCGTCAGCGGGCATCGAAGTGTTTTTCCCTAGCCGACCACTTTCCACCGACAACGCCGCCATGATCGCCGCTGCCGCCCATCCACGTTTCCGCGCCGGTATCTTCTCCGGCGCCTCCCTCGAACCCAATCCCGCCCTCGCACTGACCTGACTTCGCATCCGTCTGATGGAAATTATTCGCGTCACATGCGCTTTCGAATGGGCAGCATATTCGAACGTCTCTCATTTCATTTCCTGGACGCCGAAAACGCCTTGCCATTCGAATGCACGAGCGACGCATTTCGCTCGCAACTCCCACTGCTCAACTAAGTTATGGTTTTGCCCATCGTTGTTTCACGTGAAACAAAAAATCGCGGATTGTCTGCGTCCCGGCGACAAATTACGCAATTGTCGACGCGTCGACATTTAACGCCTCCGACGACCGCACCAGCCCGAAACGCATTCCGGGAAGTCGGGTGTGTCCGTGTCGATTTTGCAAGGGTGGGTCCTGAACGAAATGTCGACGCCTCGACATCCGGAGACTCCGGAAAAGTCACCAAGCGCCCGCTGACCGAACCTCCTATTAATGTAAAATCTCCAACGCATGCGCATCGCCATAGATAGCGGTGGTACCTTCACCGATTGCGTTTTCGTCCGCGAAAACAAATTACAAATTATCAAGGTGGCTTCGCGCCCTGATGTACCGGCAGAAGCCATCGCCGAAGCTGTCCAGCTCGCCAACGCGCAATCGCCCCATCAAGAAAACGATCTCGATCTCGTCTGCGGCACTACCGTTGGCACCAACGCGTTACTCGAAAAACGCGGCGGCCGCGTAGCCTTACTTACCACCGCAGGCTTCGAAGACGTCCTCGAAATTGGCAGGCAAGCACGCTCCAGGCTGTACGATCTCTTCGCGCAAAAATCCGCGCCCCTGGTTCCTTCATCGCATCGCTTCGGAGTAAGAGAAAGGCTCGCCGCCGACGGCACCGTTGTTCAGCCCGTCAGCGCGCATGAAATCGCGCGCGTCAGGCGGGCAATTAAAAAAGTAAATCCCGATTCCATAGCCCTTTGTTTCCTGTTTTCGTTCCGAAATCCAGAACACGAAAAGCAAATCGCCGCCAGCCTCAGAGCCGCAGGCTATCAAGTTTCCGTCTCCCACGAAATTCTTCCGGAGTTTCGCGAATTCGAGCGCACCTCCACGATCGTCGTCAACGCTTATCTCGTTCCTGTGATGAGCGGCTATCTTCGCGACATCTCCACTAGCGTCGTCGCGCCTTCTTCGTCTCGCGTCCCCAGACGAAGGCAAAACACATTGGTCCAGACTCGCGTGCGCATCATGCAATCCAACGGCGGAATAATCTCCGCCGAACAAGCCGCGCGAGAACCGGTGCGCACCATTCTTTCCGGGCCGGCGGGCGGAGTGATCGGTGCGGCCCATGCCGCTCAACTCGCCGGACTGGAAAAATGCATCAGCTTTGACATGGGAGGAACTTCCACGGACGTCGTTCTGCTCACCAAAGATTTGCACACCACCAGCGAAGCCATCGTCGCGGGGTTCCCAGTCGCTGTGCCCATGCTCGAAATTCACACCGTCGGCGCGGGCGGCGGGTCCATCGCGCGCTTCGATGCCGGCGGCGCTTTGCGCGTCGGGCCCGAAAGCGCCGGTGCTGATCCTGGGCCGATTTGTTATGGTCGCGGAACCAAACCCACCGTCACCGACGCGCACTCCGTGCTCGCTCATCTCGGGAACGCTGGCCTGCTCGGCGGAACTTTCTCCCTCGATGTTCCCCGCGCTCGCGCCGAAATGCAAAAAACGATTAGCCGTGCGCGTGGCGTATTTCGCAGCGTCGAAGCGTTAGCCGAAGGCATTCTCGCAGTCGCTAACGCGGTGATGGAAAAAGCTATTCGCGTGATTTCGGTCGAGCGCGGGCACGACCCGCGCGACTATTCGCTCATCGCTTTCGGCGGCGCTGGAGGCTTGCACGCCTGTGATCTTGCTGCCGCGCTCGAAATGCGCAGCGTGCTTATCCCCATTTTTCCTGGTGGCTTGTCCGCACTCGGAATTCTCAGCGCCGACGTAGTGAAAGAGTTGTCACGCACCGTGCTGCTGCCGGCGGAACAAGTGCGACCGAATTACGGCCGGCTGAAGACCTTTCTCTTCCAGTTGGAGCAGGAAGCAGTGCGCACTCTCCGCTCAGAGGGATTTGCTCAAAAACAAATGCGATTTCATCACAGCCTGGACATGCGTTATCTCGGACAGGCGTACGAACTGAATGTTCCCGCGAATGGAAATGTTGTTGGGGGTTTTCATCAAGCGCACCAGCTGCGTTATGGGTATCACAACAAAAACGCGAAAGTGGAAATCGTGAATGTGCGCTGCCGTGCCACCGGAGTTACCGTCAAACTTCCGGTAGAAACAATCGCTAAACGCCGCGGTGGACAGACAATCCCAGCGCAGGCTGTCCAACTTGTGTTCGATGGTCGCGCGCAAAAAGCGAATGCATATCAGCGCGATGACCTTCGCGGCGGCGACGTATTCTCCGGCCCTGCGCTTGTTCTGGAATACAGCGCCACAACCTTGATTCCGCCGCAGTGGCAAGCGCGAGTGGATGACTACGGTCAGCTGGTGCTAACGCAGAAACGCCGAATTGGACGGAAAAAGTAAAATGCGCCGCGCTTTAAAACCGGATTCGACAAGGCTGGAAATATTCAAGAATATTTTCCATTCCATTGCGGAGGAAATGGGCGCCGCGCTGCGCCGCTCCGCGTACTCGCCCAACATTAAAGAGCGCCGTGATTATTCCTGTGCGGTCTATGACGCCAACGGGGAAGTGCTGGCCATGGGCGATCACATGCCCGTCCATCTCGGCTCCATGCCCGCGTCGGTGGCAGCGGCGAGGGCGGCACTGACGCTGGCGCCGGGCGACATCGCCCTGCTGAATGATCCGTTCGCAGGCGGCACGCATCTTCCGGATTTGACCATGGTGATGCCGGTTTTCCTAAGCAACAAAAAGCAACCGTCGTTTTACGTCGCCAACCGCGCCCACCACGCCGACATCGGTGGAGCGCTGGCCGGCTCAATGGGCCCCGCGCGTGAAATCTTCGCGGAAGGCTTGCGCATCCCCGCTGTTCATTTGTTTCGCCGCGGCGAAATATACCGCGATGTGATGTCCATGATTCTGGCTAACGTGCGCACACCCGCCGAGCGCGAAGGCGATTTGGCTGCGCAGGTGGCCGCTTGCCGCACCGGGCACGCGCGTCTTCTGGATGTAGCGAAGAAATATGGCGAAAGGGAATTGCGAACATACGGGAGATTCCTTCTCGAATATTCTGAGAACATGATGAAGGCCGCGCTGCGTGTGCTGAAGCCCGGTGTTTATGCCGCGACCGATTTTCTCGACGGCGATGGCATTAGCAAAGGGCCGCTCAGAATTCGCGTACGCCTAAAAATAAGTCGCGACTCCGCCGAGGTGGATTTCTCCGGCTCCGCTCCACAGTGCGCCGGGAACGTGAACGCTGTCGAGGCCGTTGCCATCTCCGCGGTCTACTACGTATTTCGCTGCCTGCTGACTGAAGATGTTCCCGCAACTTCTGGATTGATCCGTCCCATTCGCGTAATTGCGCCACGCGGCACGATCGTAAATGCCGAGCCGCCTGCCGCCGCCGCCGGCGGCAATGTCGAGACTTCGCAGCGCATGGTGGACACTTTATTTCGCGCACTTGCCAAGGCCGCTCCGTTACGCATTCCCGCCGCGAGCCAGGGCACCATGAATAATCTGACGCTCGGCGGCCGCGATCCAAAAACGAATTTGCCCTTCGCCTATTACGAAACGATTGGGGGAGGCATGGGCGCGCGTCCTGGCCTCGACGGAATTTCCGCCACCCATAGCCACATGACCAATTCCTGGAATACGCCCATTGAAGTCTTTGAGCAAACCTACCCGGTGCGAGTGCGTAGTTATTCCGTTCGCAATAGCTCCGGGGGGAGTGGAAGATTTCGGGGCGGCGATGGCATTATTCGCGAAATCGAATTGCTGGCGCCCATGCAGGTGGGAATCCTGAGTGATCGCCGCCAGCGCGGCCCATATGGCCTGGCTGGCGGTCTGGAAGGGAAGCGCGGAAAAAATCAACTGATTCGCAACGGTAAGACAACAGCGCTGCCAGGCAAGACAGCGTTCAACGCAAATAAGGGAGACATTCTGCGGATTGAAACTCCCGGCGGCGGCGGTCACGGTAAGAAAAGAAGCCCCCAATAATTTCTTGGGAAGAAAATAATCCAAGCTGCAAAAAAAGCGGGCAGCGATCGCGCTGCCCGCTCAGAAGCGTCCAGAAATTAAAAAGCGCTAATCGAATTTTTCGGTTAGCACAGGGAATTGCAATTTGGCTTTGGCCAGCGACTTGACCACGATGGCCTCAGCGCTTTCCGGGGAAGTGTTGCGCGCGGTGGCCATTTCGCTCACCAGCAGGTACTTAGCGCGTTCTAACATTTTCTTTTCGCGGAAGGAGAGGGGCTTGCTGCAGCTGAGTGAAACCAGGCTCTTGAGTACGACGGCAACTTCCAGCAATGCGCCGGTGCGCATGCGCTCGGAATTTTCCTTGAAGCGGTGTTTCCAATCGTGGTGGGAATTCAGTTTGCCTTTTTCGAGGAAGCCCAGCACTTTCATCGAGTCCGTGGAACGAATCACGGATCGCAGACCGACGGTCATGGCGTTCGACTGCGGCACCATAACGCGCAATCCACTGGAAACGATTCGAATCATGAAGTACCGCTCAGTCCTGCCGTTCAAAACACCGTAACTGATTTGCTCGACAATTCCAACGCCGTGGTTTGGGTAAACGACCTTGTCGCCGATTTTGTATTCCATGGATGCGGTTGCCCCCTCCGAGGTACAGGAATGACTGTACGGGTTTGTGTCGGAAGAGTCAAGGTATATCCAGTGGAATGAGGCAGTTAGGGAAAAGTAGTTAGCAATTTGGCATTTCGATTGCTGGGCGCTGGCGACGCCTAACGTTGTGATCATTCGAATAGATGCGACACATTCGAACGCTGGCCTTCGACCGGCCTCTCGGCAAGTGCGTGTATGATGAAAATCACGGTATATGCTTGTACTGGCGATAGATACGTGTGACGAGAACGGCAGCGTCTCGGTTCTAAAAGACGGCGCGGTCGTCGAGACGATTGTCCACTCGGGGGGCGAGGGATATTCGTCATGGCTCTTGCCGACTGTCGACCAGTTGCTGGCTGCCGCGGCTGCAAAGTTGAGCGGTGTAGACGTGTTCGCCGTGGCGACGGGACCCGGTTCGTTCACGGGCGTGCGCATCGGGCTGACCACGGTGAAAGCCTGGGGAGAAGTCTTTGGAAAGCCGATCGCCGCGATGTCCCGGCTGGAGGTTTTGGCGAGCGAGTGTCAGCCCGGCAGCAGCTTCGTTGCGTCGTTCATTGACGCGCAGCGAGGGCAGATTTTCGGTGCGCTATATACCAGGGACGCGCACGATTTAGAGTTAGCCGGGGAAGAAGTGGTGACTACGCCGAAAGATTTCCTTGAGCGCGTCACCAAGGATGCCGAAAAAACGGCTGTCGGGTGGGTCTCCACCACTCCGCGCGTGCTGGAAGACCAACCACTTTGGCCGGAGAGAGCTCTGCGCGGCGAGACTATTCTGCAGGTTCCTCACGTTCTAGCGCCTCTGATTGGAAAACTGGGCATTCAGAAAGTTTTGAGAGGGGACGTGCGGGACGCTCTTTCACTGGATGCCAATTACGTGCGGCGCTCCTATGTGGAGATGCCTGCAAAACCCGCCCATGAGGCGTGATCCCATTGCGGGCCCCGAGAGACGCGTGGTTATCCGCAAGTACGCTCCGGGTGATGCTCAGGCAGTCTTCGCGATAAGCCAACTTGCGCCCGAAGCTGCGCAGTGGTCGGCGGCGAGCTACGACCATGGGGTCGAGTCGGGCCAGACGGTTCTGGTTGCTCAAGCGGGGCACGAAATCTGTGGTTTTCTAGCCAGCCGGTTGGTCGGAACAGAAGGCGAAATCTTGAATATGGCGGTGACACCGTCACAGCGCCGCAAAAGTATTGGAAGCATGCTACTTGCGGCGACGATAGAGGAAGCGAAGACAAAAAGTGTCGAGCGAATGTACCTGGAAGTCCGCGAATCGAATCGCGCGGCGGTTTCCTTCTATGAAAAGCACGGATTTGCAAAATCTGGCCAGCGGATCGGCTACTACAGTGGACCTACAGAGAACGCCGTAGTCATGGAGAAAAGGCTCACGGGCTAGGACTAAAGTTCCAGCGGTTCCCTCTTGACGTGGCCAAGCAGAGTGCTATCTTTCGTTCATGTAGTGTGCACACAAAATCCGGAACGCAGTATTGAGGAGGACGCATGGCAAGCGCAGCGCGTAGCCCTCGGGACATACTGCTCGAGACAGACGCCGAGTATCAGCGTCTGGCAGAGCAGCACTCGAAATATCAAACAGAACTAAATAGAATTTCCACCTCTAATTACCTCAGTGCCGAAGACCTCCTCGAAGAAATAAGATTAAAAAAATTAAAACTTCACGTGAAAGATGAGATGGAATCGCTGGCGGCCCGCATTCGTGCGCCGCGCGTGGAACATACGCAGTAGCGCCTGTATTTAGAACTTACCCACGGAATCTGTCGTAGAATGGCCATGCGGCGCGTAGGCGCGGAGGTCTACTCCGGAGCATGGTCAAAGAAGGATATTATTTCGGCGTGCCGCTCCTCCTGGCCGGGGGCGCGGCATTCTTTTTGCGCTGGAACATTGCCGCGGGCGTGCTGACTTTTCTGGCGCTTTTTGTTTTCTCCTTTTTTCGAAACCCTGATCGTGTGATTCCTGCGGAACCCGGCGCGCTGGTTTCGCCCGGAGACGGTCGCGTGGTGGTGGTGCGGGATGAGGAGTACCAAGGACAGCCCGGCAAGCGCGTCAGCATATTTCTGGCGGTGTGGAATGTGCACGTAAACCGCGCTCCTGCGGCGGGCCGTATCGTGAAAATGGAATACCGTCCCGGGAAATTCCGGGCCGCCATGCGCGCGAGCGCTTCCGCGGAAAACGAGCAGAATATTTTTACCCTCGCGACAGACGCCGGCGAACTGGTTTTCAAACAGATTGCCGGGTTGATTGCGCGACGCGTGGTGAGCTGGAAGAAAGCCGGGGACATTGTGGAGCGCGGCGAGCGCATTGGCCTGGTGCGATTTGGATCGCGCGTGGATTTGTGGGTGCCGCGCGAGGCGGAAATATTGGTAAAGGTCGGCCAGAACGTAAAGGGTGGTTCGTCGATTTTAGCCAACTGGCCGGCACAAAGGACGCGGGATACAATCTGCCGCAATTCGGTGCACGACGGAAATTCCGTGGTAGCTGGAAAACCATCCTGATGCTCGACGAGCACGCGCAGCAGCAACAAATGCCGTTCCGGAAGAGGCGCTTCACGAACCCGAGGCTGCGGCGCGGGATTTTTTTGCTGCCCAGTTTGTTCACGGTGGCAAATCTTCTGTGTGGATACTACGCGGTGGTAGCCTCGCTGATCGGCGGAGCGGACAGTTTCGATCGCGCGGCCAAAGCCATCGGCTTGGCGATTCTGTTCGACTCCATGGACGGCCGCGTGGCGCGCATGACCGGCACCAACACGGAATTCGGCGTGCAACTGGACTCGCTGGCGGACGTATGCAGTTTCGGAATTGCGCCCGCAGTGATGGCGTACGCCTGGGGCGTGCGCAGCCTACCGGACTTGAGTGGAACCTCTTTAAGGCAACTTGCCGAATTCGGCTGGGTGTGCTGCCTGGCATTTCTGGTCTGTTGCGCATGGCGTTTGGCACGCTTCAATGTGCAGGGCATGGCGCCGGGCAGCTCGAAATACTTCGTGGGCATGCCCACGCCGGCGGCCGCTGCGGTGATAGCTTCGCTCGTGCACGGTTTCAAAAACCCATTGCACGATTGGCGATGGTCGGTGGCGTGGTTTTTGATGACCGCATGCCTGGGTGCGCTGATGACCAGCACGGTGCGGTACTACAGCTTTAAAGATATTCCGTGGACGCGCAAACAGCCTTCGCTGGCGATTGTTTTGCTGTGCCTTACGGTGGCGCTGGTATGGCTGTATTCGGAGTATGTGTTGATCTTGCTGGCGTGCACGTATGCCGCGGTCGGCCTGGTGCTGCATGCGGTGCGATTTCTGCGGCATCGCATGGTTTCGCGGACTGCTTGATATTTGCGGTTCGTTGCAACCATCAACTTGAGTGCGACTGGGAAAGTTGAAAGCAGATCCCTCTGCTGCGCATCGGGATGACAGTTTTTGCCGGTGATGATGCGACGAAGGTTAAAGAGATTGCGCAAATTTGAATGAGCACCCGTGAGACACACTCCAATCGCATTGTAATCGCCGGCGCATCGTCATTGCTCGGCACAGAGCTGCGAGCTTTACTGGGTGAAAGCCGCTTTGCGGGCGGGGATTTCTCGCTGGTGGACGAGCCGGCGGTGGCCGGCACACTTACTGACGCCGGGGGAGAACCGGCGGTGATACAGCCGGTCGAGGCAGGGAGCTTCCATCGCGCGGACTGCATCTTTTTTGCGGGCCCAGGTGAGTTTACGCGTACGAATCTTCCCGCCGCGCTGCAAACCGGCGCAAAAATAATCGATTTGTCGGGCGCGGTGGCGGAGCGCGAAGGAACGGTGGCGTGGTTTCCAAAGCTGGACTGGCTGCGCGGGCGAGAGTTCGATACCAAGGCAAAAGTTTTTGCGGTGCCGTCGGCGATCGCCACGGCTGCTTCCGGGCTGGCGCTGGCGCTTTCTCGCGTGGGGCTGCGCCGTATTATGGTGACGGGATTCGAGCCTGTATCGGAAGCTGGGCGGGCGGGTATTGAGGAACTCGAAACTCAGATGGCGCAGTTGCTGTCCTTCCAGGGCTTGGGTCAGCCGGTTTTCGATACGCAGGTGGCCTGTAACATGCTTGATCGCTTTGGACCACGCAGTTCTCACAAACTGAATTTGATTCGAGAACGTGCGCGTTCCGAGACGCGCGCAAGTGTTGATGGAAAGTCCGCGATGCCGGCGATTCAAATCGTGCACGCGCCGGTGTTCTATGGCTCTGTGCTTTCGGCCTCAGGGGTATTCGATCCTGGAACCGCGGCTGAAACTATCATGCAGGCTTGTCTTGACGCGGGCTTCACGCTGCCCGCGGAGCCAAATGACGGCCCCAACAACGTGAACGTAGCCACAGAAAAGACCATTCACCTTTCGCCGCCGCAACAGGATATGTCCAACCCCGAAACCTGGTGGTTCTGGGGTGCGGCGGACAATATACATCTGCCCGCGGCGAATGCCGTCAAACTGGCGGAGATGCTTTTGTAATGCGGACAACCCGGTGGCTTACAGCGGCGCTGCCGTTGGTGATGTGCATTGGCGGCATAGGATGCGGATATCACGTAGCGGGGCACAACAACGCGCTGCCTAAAAATATTCACGTGATTGCGGTGGTGGCGTTGGAAAATAAAACCAGCGGCTACCGCATCGAACAGAAATTGGCCACGGCGACGATTCATGAATTCCTGGCGCGGACGCAATATAAGGTTGTGTCGAACGCGGCGGATGGCGACGCCGTGCTGCGTGGAAAAGTGTTGAGCCTGGAGGCCGCACCGCTGTTGTTCGACACGCAGACGGGGCGCGCGACGACGATGCTGGTCACGGTGAAATGTGAAGTCACTCTAACCGACTCAAGCACATCGAAAGTGCTGTATCACAACGACAGTTTTTTGTTTCGTAATGAGTATGAGATTTCCACGGATGTGCCGAGTTTCTTTGAAGAGCAGGATCCGGCGCTGGATCGCGTGGCGCAGGATTTCGCGGCGCGACTGGTAGCGGCAGTGATTGAAAATTATTGATGGAGCGTTGGTAGATGGCACGCATTTCCACGCAGGAATTGCTGAACAGGCTGGAAAACGGGAAAGTGAGCCCGGCGATTCTATTGCTCGGAGAAGAGCCCTACCTGCGCGACACCTGCCGCGCTCGCCTGATTGAAAAATTCGTGCCGGAAGCATCACGAACCTGGGCAGTGTCGCGTTATTCGGCGGAGCGCGGAGAAACGGAAGCGGCGCTGGGGCAGGCGCAAAGTTTGCCGATGCTTTCTCCCCAGCAGGTGGTTTTTTTAGAGGACGCCGGCGCCATCGAAAAGTTCGGGGATAAGAACCGTGAAGAAACGGTCGGACAGTTGGAGAGATATCTTGGCGATCCGGCTCCTTTCACGGTGCTGGTGATTGAAGCGGCGCGACTTGACGAGCGCATGAAGCTGGCGAAAATCCTGGCGCTGAGAACTCTGGTGGTGGAGGTGGGGCTGGGCGACAACACGCAGCAGCGTCAATCTGCGGCGCTGGCGATGGCGGAAGCGGCGGCCGGCGCACATGGATTGAGATTTGAGAAAGGCGCGTCGGAAGATCTGGCGGAGCGCGTGGCCGCGGATCTGATGCGGCTTAAAACGGAGATCGAGAAGCTGGCGAATTATCTGGGCGAGCGGAAGACTATCACGCGCGAAGATGTGCAGGCCATGGTGGCTTCGGAACGTACGACCACTGTGTGGGAATTGGCGGATTTGCTGGTTTCGCGCCAGGGTAAGAAATCGCTGGAATTTTTGGACCGGCTGCTGCGTGACGGGGAAGAGCCGCTCGCCATGGTCGGAGCGATGACGTGGATGTACCGGAAGTTGATCGAAGCCAGCGAAATCAAGGGCGCGATGAATGGCTGGCAGGCGTCGCGGACTTTGGGGATGCGTCCAGAGCAGGCGGACATTGCGATGCGAGCGGCGCGCAAGACGTCGAAGGCGGAATTGTTCTCGGGGCTGCTGGCGCTGGAGAGGGCCGACGATCGCTTGAAGAGCAGCAAGGATGCGCGCACGGTGATGGAATTTTTAGTGGCGGAGCTGACGGGTGGGAAAGCTTTGGTGGCGGCGAAGTAAGCAAGCTGATTTTTGGATCGCGAAATCAAAAGCTATGGGATCGTGGCCTGGCCAAGAAGTTTCAGGACCCACGCTTACAGGAAACCGCACGGATGGTCCATCGAAAGTCAAAACAACAAGCGGAAATTACTTGGCGGCGCGGGCTTTTAGGCCGTTGTGGGCCAGGGCGAGGCGCGATTTGTAGCGGTTGCCGGTGTTTTCGTGCAGCACACCCTTGCTGATCGCGCGATCGATAGCGCTCAACGTGGGTTGCAGTAAATTGCCGGCGGCAGTGGCGTCACCAGCGGTGACCGCGGTGCGCAGGCGCTTCATCAGCGTGCGGACGCGCGTGCGATTGGCGCGATTTACGTCGGCGCGCTGGACCGATTGCGCGGCGCGCTTTAGAACCGACTTTTTCTTCTTCTTGATCTTGGTGCCTTGACCTGCCATCTATTGCTCCTTTTGATTTCTTTGGAAATTCTATCATTAAATATGAGGGAACACTAAATCCAGCCCGACGTTTGAGAAAGTGGGCAGACGGTTGGCGCAAAATAAAAAAGGCCCGCTGCCGGGTGGAGGCAACGGGCCTGGGGCTGGGCGAAGCTTAGTTGTGCTTTTCGTCGCTGAAGGAAAGCGGGAACTCGTAAATTACGTCGCCGACAGGCACACGCAGAACCATGTTCTGGCGCTTGCCGCTGCGCTGGAACCAGCTGGAGCCGGAGATTTGCTGCGCCGGCAGCACGGCGGTTTCCCGGAGGGCGACGTTGTTCATTTGCGAATGCGGATTGAACTCCGCGCGATGTTCGTTGACGAGTTGCACAGCGGCCTGATGTCCGGCCAGGTAATTCTGAGTTTCCGTTTGTGAGCGCACACCGTTGTTGGGGAGGCGGTAAGACTCAGCCACATAGCTGGACTGGGTAGGCGCGGCGTTCGCGGTGGTCCAAAGAATTTGGTGATTCACGGCGCCCCGCAATTTTTTCGGCTCCTGGTAGCGCAGGGATTTCTCGGTGCTCAAATCGTCCAGAGACATGCGGGCAGGGACCAGGTTCACGGCCTGCAGGCTGCCATTGGCGACGGCGACGTTGGCGAGCAGCTTCCAGCCGGTGTCCTGTAAGGACACCTGTACGGTGACGCCATTTACGGTGAGCGACTCGACCAGCAGGCCTTCGCTGTAAAACTTCTCGGAGCCCGGAGCGTCGGCGAACCAACTGGCGATGCCGTTGTGGACGGCGGCACTCTGGAGAACGGATTTTTTGGCTACCGTGGGTGCGCCCTTGGCGACGTTCATCCATGCCACGTAGCCGGTTTTGCCGTCGGTAGTGCGCACGCTGACGGTGTAGCCTTCGCTATTGGAGGTCAGCGAGACTTCCTGGCCGCAACCGAGATGCGCGACCACCCGGAGCGGCAGCGACTGTTCGGCGTCGGAAGTCATGGGAACGTTGGAGCCGCCGCGGCAGAGTATGTGGCGGGTTACCGAGTTGCCGGCCCATGAAGACAGCGGTTTGCTGATTTGCTGCGCTGGAGCGGCTTGCGCGAGTGCGAGTCCCGCGAGTGCTCCCAGGTATTTGAATTTGTTGTTCATTGCAATCCCCTCAGAATCTTCCCCAAACATGCCTGTAAAGTTCTTCCATTCGGCAGGAGCATATTCGCGCCCGGGAATGTCTGAGTCGATAGGAAGCAGGGCATACTTTCTCAGTACCAAAGTTAGTGGCGAATTGGACACGAAAACTCTCGACGGCAGGGATGCGGTGCCGTTGCGTATACGTGCCTTAAGCTGGAAACTTGACCGTACCGGATGGCTGGGATAGGGTTGAAAGAGTTTCTTCCCGAGTGAGCGCTAAACGGTCAGGCTAGCCCGGAGGAATCCCATCGGTCATTCGTTGCCCGTAACTGGAAAACCTGCCAATTGGATGAGACGTACCGTTCATATATCCGGACAAATTGAACCGTTTTTTGGAACGCTTGATGACAATGTGCGTTTGCTGGAGGATGCGCTGCATGTGCGCACGCATCTGCACGACACGCGGCTGACGATAGAAGGCGATCAGGACAATGTCGACCAGGCGGTCAAAATCGTCGAAGAATACAACCACCTGACGCGCCACGGTAAGAGCTTGACCTCGGCGGAAGTTAAATCACTGATGCGTGTCGCGACGGAGCTGCCGCATGAATCGCCGCGCACCATGTTTGAGCCGGGGCGGGCACGCTCGTTTGGGAAGAAGCAGGTCACTCCTAAAAACGCCAGCCAGCGGCGCTATATGGAGGAGATTGAAAAGCACGACATGATGTTTGGAATCGGGCCGGGGGGCACGGGGAAAACTTATATCGCGGTGGCCATGGCGGTCAGCGCGCTGCTTACCAAGCAGGTGAATCGCATTATTCTGGCGCGGCCCGCGGTGGAAGCCGGCGAACGGCTGGGATTTTTGCCGGGTACTCTGCAGCAGAAAATCGATCCGTACATGCGGCCGCTGTATGACGCGCTGTACGACATGCTGGACGCCGACAAGCTGGAAAAATTTCTGGAAAAAGGAATTATTGAGGTCGCGCCGCTGGCGTTTATGCGCGGGCGCACGCTGAACGATTCATTCGTGATTCTGGATGAAGCGCAAAATACCACCAGCGAACAGATGAAGATGTTCCTGACGCGGCTGGGATTTAATTCCAAGGCGGTAATTACCGGAGACATTACGCAGATCGATCTGCCGGCGGGAAAGAAGTCGGGATTGATCGAGGCGCTGGAAGTTTGCGGCAAGATAGAAGGTATCGGGACCATTCAATTCGGCGAGAAAGACGTGGTGCGGCACAACCTGGTGCAACAGATTATCCGCGCGTACGAAGAGTATGATGTTGCGCACCCGGCGCACGGGCAGAGAAACTCCGGTTCGAATCCGGCGAACGGCAAGGGCGAGCGGCGCGCGAAAGACGACTCCAGTGATCTAGCTCCGGAACCGGTGCGGGAGCCAGGACAGACCCTGGGGCACGAGAGCGGTCACGACGCCAAGTAACCATGATTGTAAACCGCCAGCGTTCCGTGCCCTTGCCGATGGGCGCGTTGGAAAATTTTTTGCGGCGGCTGCGGCAAGAGTTGCGGCTCGGGGACGCGCAGGTGACGGTTTGTTTGGTGAGCGACGCGGAGATCGCGGGAATGAATGAGTTGTTTCGTAAAAAGGCTGGGCCTACCGATGTTTTGTCTTTTCCGGCCGGAAAGCGGCAAAAACCGCTGCCCTCAAATGAACTACGAACACCGGGACATACTCGACTCCGGCTTCGAGTGCCAATGGCGCTGGCCAGCGGCGATTCGCTAGGCGATATTGCCATTGCGCCCGCGGTGGCGCGACTCAATGCGAAAAGTTATGGGCGCACGCTTTCCATAGAATTAAAAATTCTGATACTCCACGGTGTGCTGCATCTTTTGGGCTACGACCACGAAGCGGATCGCGGTGAAATGCATCGCGCCGAGCGCCGGCTGCGCAAACGGTTAGGTCTGGCGTGACGTTCAGCTGGCTATTTACGCTGGGAATTTTGGTTTTGGCGATCGGGTTGCCCGTATTTTCCTATCTGGCGCTGATTTATCGCGAGCTCGGGCGCATGACCACCGGGCGCATCCACGAGCATCTGGAAATATTCGAAACGGAGATCGAACCGAAGCTGCATATCAACCGGCGCAGCGGCGGGCGCACCTTTCGTATCCTGGGACATTTCTGGCTGGCGTTTCTCGTGCTGGAAACCACGCGCGGGGTGGTGCATTTCGTTCCGGAGGCGTGGGAATCGGTGGTGCAGTTCATCGTTTTCCTGACGCTGGAAGTGGTCATCGCCATGCACTTTATTCCAGACATGCTGCTGTATCGCACGACCGGGCGATGGTTGCTGAAATTGCTGCCGGTGATTCGCGTGTTTATGTGGCTGGTGTGGCCGGCGCGGGTTTTCCTGGAGGGCGCGGAATCGCTGGCGCGGATCTCCGAGAAAGAGACGGAAAAATCCGAGGAGCAGCGCACCGAAGAGGGCATTGAGGCGCTGGTGGAAGCCGCGGAAGAAGAAGGCATCATCGAGCCGGAGCAGGCCGATTTGATCGAGCAGGTGGTGGAGTTCAGCGACAAACGCGTGCGCGAAGTGATGACTCCCCGGCCGGACATCGTGGCTGTGGCGGCGGAGTCCACATTAGAGGAGTTGCACGCCAAGTTTGTGGAGAAGAAATTTTCGAAGATGCCGGTGTATGAAAAATCGCTGGACGATATTTTTGGCGTGGTGAATGCGCAGGATTTGCTGCACATCGCGGATTCGGATCTGCCTAAGCGCAAGGTGCGCGAGCTGGCGCGGCCGGTGCTTTTCATTCCGGAGACCAAGGCGGGATCGGATCTGCTGCGGGAGATGCGGCAAAAGGGGCAGCCGCTCGCCGTGGTGATTGACGAACATGGCTCGGTAGCAGGCATCGCCACCGTGGAAGACCTGGTGGAGGAAATTGTCGGCGAGAGCGGCTACGACGCGAAGCAGCCGGCCGCCGACGTGGTGCGGGAAACGGATGGTGGGCTGGTGATGCGTGGCAGCATGTCCATTGATGATGTTGAGGAATTGCTGGGCGTGAAGTTTGGGAAAAAGTCTGACGCGGCAGTGACTACTATCGCGGGATTGTTGAGTCATGTGTCGGGCAAGGTGCCGGCACCGGGGGACAAGATCGATCTGGAAGGGCACAAATTTGAGGTGCTGGAAGCGAACCAGCGTAAGGTTCTGCGTGTGCGGATACGCAAGGATGTTCGGGCGCAAGCCAGTCCAGTGGGTGGGTCCAAGCGGTAACGTTGTAAGTTCGAGAATTGAGCTGCCCGTCATTTCAAACAGAATTCAACGGCAGATCCCTCCGCTGCGCGCTCGCTCAGGCGAGCAAGTTCGGGATGACAATTTTGGGACGCGTTAATTACTATGAGCGATAAAAAAACCACGGAAGTGCCGAAAGTAACTTCAACCCGTACCGGATACAAGTCCGGATATGTGGCGATTGTGGGTCGGCCGAATGCGGGGAAGTCCACGCTCGTGAACCGATTGGTGGGGCAGAAAATCGCCATCGTGACTTCGAAGCCGCAGACCACGCGGAATCGCATTCAGGGAATTGTTACCAAGCCGGAAGGGCAGATTATTTTTATTGATACGCCCGGGTTGCATGACGCGGACTCCGCGCTGGGGCGGCAGATGATGCACGAAGTGGCCGCGGCGGTGGAGGGAATTGATGTGCTGCTGCTGATGGTGGATGCCAGCCGGGCGTATCCGCAAGCTGACGCGATGCTGCTGCAGAAAGCGGAACGGTTTCGGGGCCAGACGATTCTGGCATTGAACAAAGTAGATCGCTTGCCCAAGCCGAAGCTCTTACCTTTGATGGATGCGTTCAACAAGGCGTTTGATTTCGCCGCTATCGTTCCCATCTCCGCGTTGAAGGGCGCGGGTTGTGAAGAACTGGTGGACGCGATTCTCCGTGAACTGCCGACGGGTGTTCCATATTTTCCCGAAGATCAGGTGACGGATCAGCCGGAAAGATTTCTGGCCGCGGAAATTATCCGCGAAAAAGCCATTCAGGTGATGTATCACGAAGTGCCGTACGCGCTGTCGGTGATCGTCGAGAAATTCGAAATGCTGCCGAAACTTTTGCGCATCGAAGCGACCATGAATGTGGAGCGCGATTCGCAGAAAAAGATTTTGATCGGGCACAAGGGCGAGATGCTCAAGAAAATCGGCACGGAAGCGCGCAAGGAACTGGAAAAGCTCTTTGCCATCAAGATGTACCTCGCACTGTTCGTCAAAGTAGTGCCCGACTGGCGCGAGAATCCGCAAAAGGTCAGGGAACTGGATTGGCACTTCCAGTTGGAAGGCCTGAGCGAAGAGATCGAACGTAAATCGCCGTCCGACAAGGATTCGGGAGGCGAATAGAATAGCATGGCGTACTACTCGCTTCGCGATTGGCGACTAAGCAATCGGCAATGCCGGCTGTGAGACCAATATGGAGTTTGGTAATTCGTGAAAACCCCGCGCATGCTAGCCCAGGAGCACACACTCTGGGGGCTTGACGGAGGAATGCGATGCCATGCTGGCGTGGGTAAAGTGAAAGCGAGAACGCGGCACTTTTAGCTGAACTGGTTGCCGTACCGACGAAAAACCCTCCGGGCAGGTCTTATCGTGCTTGCGTAGACTTGCTGGAGGCGCCTCACTTGGCGGCCTCGTGGTGGTCGTAGCTGATGACGCGCGTAATTTTCCAGGCGCCGTTTGCGTATCGCCACAAATGAATGAACTGCGCTTCACCAATGCCCTCTGTTTCATTTCCCGGGTGGTGAAAGCGATGAATCCCGATCTCCACTGCGCCATACCCGATCATGGGGTACACCTGCAAGCTGCCGGGAACGAGTTCCCGCGTGACTTTGCCGCAGATATTCTTTTTGATGGCCTCGGTTAGAGCTCCTTTTCCAAGGGTCACACCGCCCTTGTCGTGATAAAACTCCACGTCGTCCGAAATGAATGATCCGAACTTGTCCAGATCGCACCGGTTATAGGCAGCGAAAAGGGCTGTATCCAGCGTAACAATTGCTTTTTCCAGTTCCGGCTGGGAATTGACATTTTCCAACGCCGGAACCGTCTGAGCTTTGCCCTGGGCGCAGCACAAAAAGAATATCGCGAACAGAAACAACATTTTGGCAGAAGTGAAAGGCTTCTTCATGAAACTCCTTTTCGGTTGGTGTCGGAACACAAGGAGGTACGTTGTGGAGGGCCACAAAGTTCCAGTAACCGGTTACCGAGCTAATCGGAAAAGCGAATTTGCGCCGAAAGCGCCGTTCCGGCTAGATCACCAATGACGCAGTCTGTTTTTCTCTCTGCGGCTTGCCGGCGTCGCTCGAAAAAGCGCCAAAAGGTTGCTGGCTGCCTAATAGTATGCAGGATCGGCAAGGGCGCTCTTATTTAATGGTAGGATGCGCCCTTCGTCCTGCTTGAGGAGTCTTATGCGCGGCACTATGATGGATTTTCCGCTGACCCTGCCCACCATCCTGGAGCGGGCCGGAAAAATCTTTCCGCGTGTCGAAATCGTTTCGCGAAAGCCGGACAAGTCCATCGCTCGTACCTGCTACGGCGAATTTTATGGCCGGGCCCGACGGCTTGCAAGCGCTCTGACGAAACTGGGGATGCAGCGCGGCGACCGCGTCGCATCCATGATGTGGAACCACTCCAAACATCTCGAAGCCTTCTTCGGCGTTCCGTGCGGCGGCGGCATCCTGCATACCTTGAATCTGCGTCTGCACCCGCATGAAATTGCAGGAATCGCGAAGCATGCCGGCGATCGCTTCCTGTTGATTGACGATGTGCTCTTGCCGGTTTACGAGAAATTCCGTCATGATGCGCCGTTCGAACATGTCATCGTCGTCCCCTATGGATGCGATAGTGTGCCGCAAGGCTTTCTGAATTACGAAGATCTGCTCGCGGAAACCGGCGATGATTTTTGTTATCCAAAGATCGACGAGAACGACGGCGCGTCCATGTGCTACACCTCCGGAACCACGGGTTTTTCGAAAGGTGTCATTTACTCTCACCGCGCGCTGGTGCTGCATTCCTTCGCCTGCGGGCTGGTCGAAGTTTTTGGATTAAGCTTCTCCGACACTATTCTGCCGGTCGCGCCGATGTTCCACGCCAACGCCTGGGGCCTCCCTTTTTCCGCGACGATGCTCGGCGCGCGCCTGCTTCTCCCCGGCCCTCATGTTGATGCGCAAAGCATTCTTGACCTGATGGTCAGCGAGCGCGTGACCATCGCGTGCGGAGTTCCCACCGTGTGGATCGGTGTTCTGGAAGCCCTGGAAAAAAATCCTGCCCGTTGGAAATTCGACGCTCCCGTTCGCATCGTTTGCGGTGGTACCGCGCCGCCTCTCGAACTGATCCGGCAACTCGATCGTTTCGGCCTGCAGATCAAGCATCTCTGGGGCATGACCGAGACAACTCCCATCGGCACTTCCGGAGGACTGCGGCCGCATATGCGCGATTGGCCCGACGGCAAAAAATATGAAGCTCGTGCCAAGCAGGGTTGGCCCGCACCGTTTGTCGAAATTCGCCTGATGCGCCCGGATGCTCCGACAGCGCAGCCCAGCGAAGTTTCCTGGGATGGCGACTCTTCTGGCGAGATTGAACTGCGCGGCCCGTGGGTCGCCGCCAGTTACCACGATTCGCCCGATCAGGCGCATCGTTGGACGACAGATGGCTGGTTCCGCACCGGCGATGTCGCCACCATGGATGAAGACGGCTACGTCAAGATCGTGGACCGCGCGAAGGATTTGGTGAAGTCTGGCGGCGAATGGATCAGTTCGGTCGATCTCGAAAACACACTAATGGGTCATCCCGCCGTCAAAGAAGCGTGCGTGGTGGGCATTGCCCATCCGAAGTGGCAAGAGCGGCCGCTGGCCGCGATTGTATTGAAGGAGGGCGGTCGCGCCACCGCCGAAGAGTTGCGCGCGTTTCTCGCAAAATCTTTCGCTAAGTGGCAGCTCCCCGACGCCTTCGTTTTCGTGGACACGATCCCCCGAACTTCCGTCGGCAAGTTCAAAAAAATAGCCCTTCGCGAGCAATTCGCGGACTGGAAATGGGAGTGACAGGAGGATCGTAGGCCGTGGGGCCGGCACAAGGTGTTATGTCCAGGCAACCAGCCACCAAAATGAAAAGGTCTCGGGAAGAATGACACCGCAGAACAAGACGCTGAGAATAGCAGCGGAAAGTCATGAGGGAACTTAGCCCGGTAATCAAGTGAAAATTTACTATTGGCACCATCAAGCCTAGTCGGGGGCGGCGATACCCAGGCTTTTCATTTTGCGGTAGAGGTGGCTGCGTTCGAGGCCGAGGGCGCCGGCGGTTTGGGTCATGTTCCAGCGATGCTCCTGGAGTTTGCGCAGGATAAATTCGCGTTCGTAGGCGCTGCGCGCTTCGTACAGCGTGGAATAGGGTTGCTGCGGGCTTTCGGCTACGCCGCGGAATAACTCGGGCGGCAGGTGGTGCGGCTCAATGCGCGGCTGGGGGCAGACGATCACTAGTCGCTCCACCAGATTGCGCAGCTCGCGCACGTTTCCGGGCCACGGGTAACGCAAGAGAATGTCGATGGCCTGGTCGCTGAGCTCGCGGCCTTTTTTTCCGTAGGCGGCGCTGAATTCATTCAGAAAATGGCGGGCCAGCGTGGGAATGTCCTGCAGGCGGTCGCGCAGCGGCGGCACGAAAAAGGGAATTACGTTGAGGCGATAGAAAAGATCCTGGCGAAAATTGCCGCGCGAGATTTCCTGTTCGAGATTTTTGTTCGTGGCGGCGATGACGCGCACGTCTACCGTGATGGTTTGATTCGAGCCGACCGGCTCAAAGCGCTGTTCCTCCAGCACGCGCAAAACTTTTGATTGCGTGCGCAAACTCATGTCGCCGATTTCGTCCAGGAAAAGGGTGCCGCCGTCGGCTTTTTCAAATTTGCCGATTTTATTTTCGGTGGCGCCGGTAAAACTGCCTTTCACGTGGCCGAATAATTCGGATTCGATCAGCTCGTCGGGAATCGCCGCGCAATTTACTTCCACGAAGGGGCCTTTGGTCCGGAGGCTGGCGGCATGGAGGGCGTGCGCGACCAGTTCCTTGCCCGTGCCGCTTTCACCATATATAAGGACGCGGCCATTGGTGGGCGCGGTGACGGCAATCTGCTGACGCAGCGCTTTCATGGGGATGCTGTCGCCGATGACCTGGTAGCGATGGCCCAGCTGATTGCGAAGGGTTTGGTTTTCATCCTCGAGGCGACGCTGCTGGATGGCGTTGCGCACGCGCAGAATAATTTTTTCAAGCGACAAGGGCTTTTCGATGAAGTCGAAGGCGCCCAGCTTGGTCGCGCGCACGGCGGTTTCGATGGTGCCGTGGCCGGAAATCATGATGACCATGGGCGGATGCGGGGTGCTCTGGATGCGGCTCAAGGCTTCGAGGCCGTCCATGCTGGGGAGCCAGACGTCGAGCAAAATTAATTCCAACTCGCCGCTGGCGACGCGTTCGAGCGCTTCTTCCGCGGAGCCCACGGCTTCAACGAAGTAGCCTTCCTCTTTCAAGATGGAGCCGAGCGACTCGCGAATGCCGGGCTCGTCGTCCACGATGAGCAGATGCGGCTTGGGAATCATCGCGCGGAATCCGATGCGGGTGCGTGGGGATCACCGGCAGCCACCGGGACTGCTTCGGTGACAGGAAGCTCAATCACGAAACGCGAGCCGACCGGCTGATTGTCTTCCACGTGAATGGTGCCGCCGTGTTCGGCGATGATGCGCGCGGCGATTGCCAGGCCCAGGCCGGTGCCGCGACCCTTGGTGGAAAACTGCGGGAGGAAAAGTTTGTCTTTGTCCTGCGGGGAAATGCCGTGGCCGGTGTCGGCAACGGAAATTTCCACGGTTTCGGCATCGGGGTGGCTGCACGTGGAAACGAGGATTTCGCGGCAGGCAGAATGTTCCAGCGATTCCGCGGCGTTATCAATCAGGTTGACGACTACGCTTCGCAACAGGCCTCCATCGGCGCGCACTTGCGGAAGATTTTCGGCCAGCGCGGTTTTCATGGTGACGCCGTCGAGGCGATTGGAGAAAACCTCCAGCGCTTCCTGGACGATAGTGTTGGCGTCGGTGAGCACCAGCTTGGCGGTGGGAAAGCGCACAAACTGTGAAAACTCATTGACCAGCGCGGCGAGCGTGGAAACTTCGCGCTCGATAAGGCGAGAGCATTCCTGCACGAGCGCGGTGAGTTCGGGATCGGGGGAGTCGGACTCAGCGGTGCCACGGCGATCCAGAAAGCGCGACAAGCGCTGCGCGGAAAGCTGGATGGGCGTCAGCGGATTTTTAATTTCGTGCGCGATGCGGCGCGCCACCTCCTGCCAGGCCGCGGATTTTTGCGAGCGCAGCAGTTCGGTAAGGTCGTCGAGAACGAGCACGTAGCCGGTGTTGGCGCGGCGCGGGCCGAGGGAACTGACGGTGACGGCGAGATGCAAAACGCGGCCGCCCACGACGGTTTCAATTTCGCGGGACACCACGCCCATGCGCAGGGAGCGGCGCATCAGGTATTGCACGGCGCGAGAGGCTTCGCCGCCCAGCAATTCATCGAGCGATTGTTTTTCGCGAGCGCTACCGCCAAGCATGCCATTGACCGCGGTGTTGCAGCGGAGAATGGCGCCGGTAGCGTCGAGCGAGACCACTCCGGTGGGGATATTTTCAAGCACCGTTTCCATCAACTGGCGGCGGCGCTCCAGTTCCTGCACCGCTTGCTGAAGATTACGCGTGAACTGATCAATTTGCGTCCGATTGTCGCGCAACTGCCTGGTCATGTTGTTGAAGGAGCGGGCCAGGATGCCGAGCTCGTCCTGCACTTGATCAGGCACTTGATATTCGAAATTGCCGGAAGAAATCTCGCGCGTGCCTTCGGCGAGCGCCTGGATGGGCACGGTGACCTGCTTGGAAAGAAATAGCGCTACCCACATCACCGAAAACATCACCAGTACCGTGAAAAACAGAAGAATTAGAAGCATCTGGCGCTTCAAAGCACGCAGGTTCTGTTTTTCCATGTAATACTCGGCGGTTTGTTTTTGAATTTCGTCCAGGCGGTCTAGAAACGCGGGATTGGTGCGATAAGCCGTGACGATGAAACCAGCCGGCGAGCCTGCGTCGGCCAGAGGAATTCTGGCGGCGGAATATTTGTGGCTGGCGGCCTCCCACACTTCCACGCCGCTGGGCAGAACGCGGAGCTGCTTGCCCAAAACATTCAGCGTGGCGCAGTTGGCGCGGTCGCGACCTTCCGGCGGATTGTCGCAAACTACGCCGCCGCTGACGGCGTTTCCCTGGGCATCCAGGATCCAGACGGCGTCAGCACCGGCGGCAATCGCGTGGCTCACAAGTTCTGCAATCGGCTTTGTGGCCAGCGGTTCGAGTTGATGAGCTACGGCATGCAGTTTGGGAATTTGCGTGCGGCCGAAATCGCTGAGCAGCAGTTGTGTTTGTTCGGAGGCAATTTCCAACGGCCGGGGAAACCAGCGGCCCAGCGTGCGATTCAGCAGCGAGTAGCTCACAAAAAACATGAACAGTACCGGGAGCAGCGAAATGGCCATGGCCCCGACGACCATTTTCGTTTTGAAGCGCGCGCCGAGTTGATCCTTGCTGCGCTCCACCCACAGGCGGAATGCCGTGCGCAGCAGGATGAGGGAAAAAATAATGAAAGCGGCGGTGATAAAGCTGGAGACGGCGTACAGCGTCAGCTTGTCGCGCAGATTTCCCGGCTCGAAGGGCCCGCCGAGAGAACCAAACGTAAAAATCGCGGCCAGCAATAAGGTAAGAAAAACTACGGCGGCGCCGAATCCCCAGCTCTGACGGGAGGAAAGGCGGCTCACGCGCGCTCACCGGCGACGAAGGGATGCGCAGATTGAGACACACGGGGCAAAACGCCTGATACCAACGTTAGACGTTTGTCATGCGAGACAACCGGCGATGGACACTTTTCGTCCAACACATATATAAGACGGAGCTCGGCGAAATGGGCGGGCCGGGAAGGCATCTCTTTGGACGATAGCCAGCGCGTAACGGCAAGTCAAGAATGCCAACTGTACTTTTGCCTGTCCACCTGAACTAAAGGGCAGGTATTAGCCATTTTAGAACTACGCCGGAAAATCGGCCTGCCGCGCGCTGCGGCATTTGTTAATGTGAGCCTTGGTCGTAACGCTGCAGGAGTACTGCGGATGTCCGTCCGTTTAGGCGAAATACTAGTCAAAGAGAGCTTGATCACGCAGGACCAGCTCACCAAGGCGCTCGAATTTCAGCGCTCCAACGGCGGGAAGCTGGGAAGCTGCCTGACCAAGATGGGCTACATCACGGACGACGATATTACCGGTGTGCTTAGCAGGCAATACGGTGTTCCTTCGATAAATCTCAAGTTTTACGAAATCGATCCCATCGTCATCAAGCTGATTCCGCAAGACACGGCGCTGCGTTACCAGGTGATTCCGCTTTCGCGAGTCGGCTCCGTGCTGACCATCGCCATGACTGATCCCACCAACGTGTTCGCCATGGACGATATCAAGTTCATGACGGGCTTCAACGTGGAGCCGGTGGTGGCTTCGGAATCGGCGATTGGCGACGCGATTTCGCGATTTTACGGCGGCAATTCCTCGAACCATGAAGAGCTGAGCAACTTGATGAAGGACCTGGTGGACGAGGATCAGGACCTGGAGTTGGCAGCGGAAGAAGCGGAGCTGGATACCGCGACGCTGGAAAAAGCGGCGGAAGAAGCGCCGATTATTAAACTGGTGAATTTGATTCTGACGGATTCGGTGAAGCGCGGCGCCAGCGATATTCACGTGGAGCCTTACGAACTGGAACTCCGCGTGCGATTCCGCGTGGACGGGCAACTTCAAACGGTAATGAGCCCGCCGTTGCGCCTAAAAGATGCCATCACCAGCCGCCTGAAAATCATGGCCAAGCTGGACATAGCCGAAAAGCGGCTGCCGCAAGACGGCCGCATCATGATCAAGTACCGTGCGGACGGAAAAAAGAAGGAACTGGATTTTCGCGTGTCCACCGTGCCCACGCTGTATGGCGAAAAAGTCGTCATGCGCTTGCTGGACAAAGAAAACCTCCGCCTGGACATGACCAAGCTGGGTTTCGAGCAGGCGTCGCTGACAAAATTCGAACGCAACATTTTCAAGCCCTACGGCATGGTGCTGGTGACCGGGCCGACGGGTTCGGGAAAAACGAACACGCTGTATTCGTCGGTGTCTTCCTTGAACAAAGTAGACACCAACATCATGACGGCCGAAGACCCGGTCGAGTTTCAGCTGGCCGGCATCAACCAGGTGCAGATGAAGGAACAGATCGGTCTGAACTTCGCGGCCGCGTTGCGCGCCTTTTTGCGGCAAGACCCCAACATTATTTTGGTCGGAGAAATTCGCGACTTTGAAACGGCGGAAATTGCCGTGAAAGCGGCGCTCACCGGCCACTTAGTGTTGTCCACGCTGCACACCAACGACGCTCCGTCCACCATCAGCCGTTTGATGAACATGGGTATTGAGCCGTTCTTGGTGGCGACTTCCGTCAATTTAATTTGCGCGCAACGATTGGTACGGCGTATTTGCCAGAACTGCAAGGTGGAACTGGAAGTGCCTGAGCAGGCCCTGATCGACGCGGGCTACACCGAGGAAGAAGCCAAGAAAACCAAGATTTATCACGGCAAAGGATGCAACACCTGTAACAAGAATGGCTACAAAGGACGCACCGGACTTTACGAAGTGATGGAAATTAACGACGAGCTGCGCGAATTGATTCTCGTGGGCGCGTCGGCGCTGGAGTTGAAGAAAAAAGCTGTGGAGCAAGGCATGATCACTTTGCGGCGCAGCGGTTTGACCAAAGTAGCTTTGGGCCAGACGACCATGGAAGAAGTAGTGCGCGAAACCGTTCTGTAGGAGAAAGGTGAGCTATGGCTGGAATGACACTAAGTGAACTGCTGAAAAAGATGATCGAGATGGGTGGCAGCGACTTGCACATCACGACCAACAGTGCGCCGCGCGTGCGCGTACACGGCAAGCTGCGGCCGCTGGATATGCCGCCGTTGACGGCTGCGGATACCAAATCATTGGCCTACAGCGTACTCACTGACGCGCAGAAGCACCGCTTCGAGGAAAACCTGGAGTTGGACTTCTCGTTTGGCCTGAAAAATCTGGCGCGTTTCCGCGGCAACGTGTTCAATCAACGCGGAGCGGTGGGCGCGGTGTTCCGCACCATTCCGTGGGAGATCAAGGGTTTCGACGCGCTGGGCCTGCCGGCGGTGGTCAAGGGCATGTGCGACAAGCCGCGTGGTCTGGTGCTGGTGACCGGCCCGACGGGTTCGGGCAAGTCCACCACGCTGGCAGCGATGCTCGACAAGATCAACGCCGAGCGCGACGAGCATATGATCACCATCGAAGATCCCATCGAGTTTCTGCACAATCACAAAAAGTGTTTGGTGAACCAGCGCGAAGTGCACTCCGACACGCACTCCTTCGCGAATTCGCTGCGCGCGGCGTTGCGCGAAGATCCCGACGTGGTGCTTATCGGCGAAATGCGCGACCTGGAAACCATTGAATCCGCGCTGCGCATCGCCGAAACTGGCCACTTGACCTTCGCCACTTTGCACACCAACTCGGCGGCATCCACCATCAACCGTATTATTGACGTGTTTCCCTCGCACCAGCAGCCGCAGATCAGGGCGCAGCTCTCCATGGTCATCGAAGGAATCTTGTGCCAGGCTCTTTTGCCACGCGCCGATGGACGGGGTCGCGCCATGATCATGGAAGTGCTCGTGCCTACCGCGGCCATTCGCAACCTAATCCGCGAAGATAAAATTCACCAGATTTATTCCGCGATGCAAACCGGAACCGGACAGACCGGTATGCAGACGTTCAACCAGGGACTTTGCAACGCCTACCTGGCGAAGTCCATCACGCTGGATATGGCCTTAACGCGTTCCTCGAATGCGGATGAACTGCAGGACATGATTAACCGCGGCGTGGTTTCCACTCCGACAGCGGGCGGCGGCAGCATGAAATCCCCGGTGACCAGCAAGCGCTAGCCGGAGATAAGTATGGTGATGAGCAACGAATTTCATGGTATTCAGGCACTAAGGAGGGCAGCACATGCCGGATTATAAATATCAAGGCACAAATCGCTCCGGCTCCAGCGTGAGCGGCGTGATGACCGCCAACAGCAAGGCCGACCTTCAGAATTTGTTGCGGCGCCAGCAGATCACGCCCAGCAAGATGTCGGAGAAGGGCAAGGAGTTCAACATGCCCACCTTCGGCGGCGGTGTGAACGCCAAGGAGTTGGCCATTTTCACGCGCCAATTCTCGGTAATGATTGACGCCGGTCTGCCGTTGGTGCAATGCCTGGAAATCCTGGCCAGTCAGCAGGAGAACAAGTTCTTCCAGAAGGTGTTGATCAACACGCGCTCGATGGTGGAGGGCGGGTCCACGCTTTCGACGGCCATGCGCAGCTCACCCAAAGTGTTTGACGGCCTGTACGTGAACATGGTGGAAGCCGGAGAAACGGGCGGTATTCTGGACATCATTCTCCAGCGCCTTTCCACCTACATTGAAAAAAACGTGAAGTTGCAGCGTGCGGTAAAGTCGGCGCTCGTTTATCCCGTTGGCGTGCTGACCGTGGCCGGCGGCGTTATTACCTTGCTGTTATGGAAGGTCGTGCCCATTTTCGCGACGCTGTTTACCGGGTTGGGAGTTACCTTGCCGCTTCCCACCAAGATCGTTATTGCCATGAGCAATTTTATCGGCAGCTACTTCGGATTATTGATATTGGTAGCGCTGGTCGGCGGCGTGGTGGGTTTGAAAGTGTGGTATGGAACGCCCAACGGTAAGTTCATTCTGGACACCATCGTCCTGAAGTTGCCGGTGCTCGGTCTCTTGATGAGAAAAATTGCCGTGGCGCGCTTCACTAGAACGCTCGGCACGTTGATTTCCAGCGGTGTGCCCATCCTGGAAGGGTTGGACATCACGGCCAAAACTTCCGGCAACGCCGTGGTGGAGCGCGCGCTGCAAAAGGTGCGCAAGGCCCTGGAAGAAGGCAAATCGCTCACCGAGCCCTTGAAGGATTCGAACGTATTCCCTGGCATGGTGACGCAGATGATCGCCGTTGGCGAACAGACCGGCGCGATGGATGCCATGTTGCAGAAAATCGCCGACTTCTATGAAGAAGAAGTGGACGCGGCGGTCAAGGATCTTTTGACAGCCCTCGAACCGGTGATGATCGTTTTTCTTGGTGTGGTGGTCGGCGGCGTGGTTATCTCCATGTATTTGCCGCTGTTCTCGCTCATCGGAAAACTTGCCGATGCGCACTAGCGGTGACGCGTCTCGCGCGCATTGCTGAAGTGACCGGCCGGGCTGCAGGAAATCGCAGCCCGGCTTTTTTCTCTTTCGTTTCTCTCCTATATTGGGCCTCTGGGGATTGAAGGCTGCCAGCCATGCAACAAAGCGCCAGTATGAAGGAATGGTTAGAGTGGCTGACGCGTGTTCGCTTGTTGATGATCACGCTGATTTTGGCTGTTGGAGTGGTGTGGCCGCAGTATGTTCCCGCTTCCCCCGGTAACCGCTTTTTCCTTCCGCTGATTATTTTCTGGATCACCCTGGGCATCCTGCATTTAATCTTGCTGCGCTGGCTCCCCAGGGCGCCGTGGCACGGTGGGCTGCAGGTAACTTGCGACGTGCTGATGATTTCGGCGCTGGTGTACGCCACCGGGCTGCAGGAAAGCTACTTCATTTCGCTCTATCTGCTGGTAATCATCGTGGCCAGCATTTTGTTTTCGCGCGGCGTAGCCTTCGCCACGGCGGGTTTATGTATTTTGATTCTTGGCGGGATGGCGGCGCTGGCGTATGACGAGAAAATCGTGCGCACCTATGCAGGCATCGCCACGGCGGAAAGCCTGCGCATCTGGTTCATCAGCAATCTTTTTGGCTTTCTGGCGGTGGCGTACTTGGCCAGCTTCCTGGCGCAGTCCCTGCGGCGCAAGGGCGCGGAGCTAGATGAAAAGCGCGAAGAACTGCTGGACCTGCAGGACTTCACCGAAGATATCGTGCACTCCATGCGAGGCGGCCTGCTGACCACCGACCTGGAGGGTCGGATACTGCTCCTGAATCGCACCGGCGAAGAGATCCTGGGCCATCGGTTCGCGACGCTGCGCGGCCGCAGGGTGCAGGAGATCAATCCGGATTTCTGGCTGCCGGGAGAACGCGGTCTGGAACACACCTCCCGGCGCAAAGAGATCGACTTCGGCACGCCCCAAGGCCAGCAGCGCTTTCTAGGTATCAGTGTTTCCCCGCTGCGTTCGCGAGACAGCCGCCGCAGTGGCTACGTATTTAATTTCCAGGATCTGACCGAACTTCGGCGCCTGGAGCAGGAAGTAGCCACCAAAGAGCGCATGGCCGCGCTGGGCCGTCTTTCCGCAGCGATCGCGCACGAAATTCGCCAGCCGCTGACGGCCATGGCTGGCGCGGTCAAGGAACTGGCGCGGCTGGTCCCGCTCGAAGAAGACGAGAAGCACCTGGTAAATATTGTCAGTAGGGAATCGGAGCGGCTCAATCAAATCATCACCGACTTTCTGAAATATTCGCGAGAGAAAACCTACGAATTTCAGGATGCCGACGTGCGCTGGCTGCTGGATGAAACGTTGACCTTGATCGAGAAGAAGCCGGAAATCGGGACCAACTATCGCATCGTGCGCTCCTTCAACGGGCAGGAGTTGCGAGCCCGCGTGGACACCAGCAAGATCAAGCAAGTATTCTGGAATCTTTGCGACAACGCGCTGCGGGCCATGCCTGGCGGCGGCACGCTCACGGTGCACATCGAAGAGAAGCCTTTCTGGCTGCGCATCGCGTTTTCGGATACCGGCGTGGGACTGGATGCCAAGCAGCGCGCCAAAATTTTTGAGCCATTGCAATCGGAATTCGAAGGCGGTACGGGACTCGGATTAGCCATCGTGTACCAGATCGTGCAGGCCCACAGCGGAAAAATCAGCGTAATCTCTGAAAAAAATCGCGGCGCGGAGTTTATCGTGGAACTTCCGCGGGTGGCGTGAGGTCTTTTATGCAAGGCGCAAAAACAGCGGTCAAGGAAATGGCCCGGGAGATGCCCCACATCCTGGTGGTGGACGACGAAAAATCCATCTGCGAACTGTTGGAAATCACTTTTCGCAAGGAAGGCTATCGCGTCGAGGTTACCCACAACGTGGAGGGCGCCAAGCGCAAACTGGAGTCGCAGATTTTTGACATTATTATTTCGGACGTGCGCATGCCCGGCGAGGGCGGCGTCGATCTTTTAAAATTCACCAAGGAAATCGCGCCAGAGTGCTTCTTTCTGCTGATCACCGGTGTGCCCACGGTCGAAACCGCCATCGCCGCCATCAATAGCGGCGCGGACCGCTACGTAATCAAGGACCATGAACTGGTGGACCAGTTGCGGCGCGCGGTTCACGAAGTCTCCGAGAGCCTGCGCTGGAAGAAGGAAGCCGGTTATCTCCGCCGCGAATTGCGCCGCCTGACCGGCCTCGACAATATTATCGGCCAGAGTCAAAAGATGCGGGCGATTTTCGAGTTAATTCAGACAGTAGCGCCGCAGTCGAGCCGCGTTCTGATTACCGGGGAAAGCGGCACTGGTAAAGAACTGGTGGCTCGCGCCATTCACGAAAACAGCGCTCGCGCGCAGGCGCCCTTCATTACCATCAATTGCGGAGCATTTCCGGAAACGCTGCTGGAGTCCGAGTTGTTCGGTTACATGAAGGGTGCTTTTACAGGCGCCAACGACAATCGCCACGGGTTGTTCCAGGCGGCGCACGGCGGCACGCTCTTCATGGATGAAATCGGCAACATGAGCCTGACCATGCAAGTAAAGCTGTATCGCGTGCTGCAGGAAGGGAAAGTCCGGCCCATCGGCAGCACGGAAGAAAGCAATGTGGATGTGCGCATCATCGCCGCGACCAACAAGGACTTTGAGAAAGAGATAGCCGAAGGCCGCTTCCGCGAGGACCTTTATTACCGCCTCAGTGTAATTCCCGTGCACTTGCCTTCACTCCGCGAGAGGAAAGAAGACATTCCGCTACTGGCGCGGCACTTCCTGGAAAAATTCCGCAAAGTGATGGAAAAGCCCATCGAAGGGCTTTCCCCGGAAGTAGTGCGCCGGCTGGAGACTTATGAATGGCCGGGGAACGTCCGCGAGCTGGAAAATACCATGGAGCGCGCGGTGGCACTGGAGACGACCTCGGAGATCACTCTGCGGGTTCTTCCCGACCGCATCGCCGGTTACGCCTCCACGGCCACGGGTCCCGGAAGTGGTAACGGCACCTTCTCCTTCCCCCCGGATGGGGCGGATTTCGAAAAAGAAATAGCCGAGGCGGAACGGCGCTACCTGCAGGCGGCTCTCGAGAAATCGCACGGGGTGCGCACGCAGGCGGCGGATTTGCTGAAGATCAGCTACCGGTCCTTTCGGCACTACGCGAAGAAGCACAATCTTTAGCCGGCGCACACGCAACATTGGATTCCTCACTTCGCCCGCCACGGCGTGCCGGCTTCCAGATGAGAATGTGCTGCGCGGTTCTTTCTTGGCGTGTCCACTAAAGTCCGACCGTGCGGCGGGTAGCCTGCCACGGCAGGTAAACCCTAGAAAGGGAGGGTTAGGTCCCACCCGCCCTCGGAACCCGAGGCCGACCCGCCCGCCTGGCCACCGGTAAAATCTTCATCCTGAATCTCGCGGGAGTGGGTGGCGAGAGGGCTCTGGCCACGGTAGGCAAGAAGTGACGGTTTGTGTCAATGTGGCCGGACTGAAAAGGGCGATTCTCGTGGTTTTGGGCGCGCTGGAATGGGCTGAACGGCTGGCGTCCCAGGAAGTTTTCTTGGAAGCATAACAAAAAGAGCGTGTTAGCAAAATTCTCGGGAGCGAGTACTGCTAGTTTCAGAATGGCACAGTACTTGCCCTAGTGTTGGTGTGCTCTGGCACTAACAAATTCTCTCTAATCTCTCAAGGAGATACATAAGTCATGAAGAAGCAAAAGGGTTTCTCTCTTATCGAGTTGCTGATCGTCGTGGCGATCATCTTGATCATCGCGGCCATTGCAATTCCGAACTTGCTGCGCTCCAAGATGGCTGCGAACGAATCTTCGGCGGTCGGCTCCATGCGCTCCATCAACACCGCGGAAGTTTCTTACAACACCGCCTATCCTAACGCTGGCTTCAGCCCAAGCCTTGCGGCTCTTGGCGGAGCGGCACCTTGCACCGTTGCGGGCACCGCTGCT
>JALYLI010000082.1 GCA_030774335.1 Acidobacteriota bacterium
GTACAAGCCGGTCTTCGCGCAGAGGTAAAGTGTTTTGCCGTCTTCATCGCCCCACGCGATGTTGTGCGGGTCTTCCGCGCCGACGATTGTGCCGAGATGTTTTCCTTCGGGGGAAGCAGGATACAGCCACTGAGTTGCTCGCGACGACGCCCCCGATGGGGTGGAATAGTTTGGGATTCCTTCGGAACCACAATTAACGAAGACGACTTCGAAGCCAACGCACTGGCGATGGCCAAACACTTGAAGGCTTTCGGGTGGGAATACGTGGTTGTAGACATGGAATGGTATGTGACAAATCCAATCAAAGAGGGAAATTCCAAGACATCGAAATTTAGTCTGGATAAATATGGGCGCTACACGCCGACGGTGAATCGCTTCCCTTCCGCACAAAACGACCAGGGATTTAAACCTATCGCTGACTACGTGCAAGCGTTACGCGGCGTTCTACGGCCCTGCGCATACATCGGTGACTAGCGCGCAGGGGCGACACCTGCGAGTCCGGCAATCTTCGCGGTGTTGGTTGCGCGTCGTGCGGCAAAAGTGCGGCTTCCGCTCCACACCAGCTGCAATCCCGCAAAAATAGCCAACATGGCAACCGCAGTCTTCAACTTGTTCGCTGGAACTCTTCGTGCCAGCAAGCACCCCAGCACCACGCCCGGGACGCCACCTAGAAGGAACTGGCAAAGTATTGGCATGCTGATCGATCCAAAACTCCAGTGAAAAGCGCTTCCTATGACTGCCAGCACCAATCCAAAGAGCAAATCCGTTCCTACAACTTGCGCGGGCGCCATTTCTGAATAGTTCAGCAGCAGAACCGTTCCGAGCGCGCCAGCACCTGCGGACGAGAATCCCGATTCCAACCCAATCGGGAGAGCGAGCCACGGAAGCCAGTGATGGTTTTTACCGGCGAACGTGGGATTTTGGACGCGCTTGATAAAAGTCACGCTTGACGATGATGCCAGGAGAATACCCAGTAGCAGGATCACCAGCGGATTCCCTGCACCTCGATTCAGCAAACGGAGAGCCCAAGTGCCCACCAAAAGACCCGGAACTGCTCCTCGCAATAGAAGCCATAGATAGGGGTAATGAATCTGTTTCGCGAATAAATAGAAAGGGGCGGCTATCAAGCGCAGCACGCCAGCAAACAAGAATGCCGTCCCGACGGCTTCTCCGGCTGTTAGTCCGGCGAGCAACACCAGGGCGGGAACGGTAAAGCTCCCACCCCCGATCCCCGTCAAACCCACCGCTAAGGCGATGATAAATCCGACCAGATAGTTCATCACTGATCCTTTTGCGAAAACGTGTGGATTCCGCATTCCAGTTTCTTGCCGCCCCAGCGGCCCGAGCGAGGGTTGTTCGGATCGTCGGGAATTGCGGTGCACGGTTCGCAGCCGATGCTCAAATAACCTTGATCGTATTGAGGCAAAGACGAGATGCGGTTCTTGGCCGTGTACTCCCAGACTTGTCCCCAGGTCCAATCCGCGAGGAGACTCACTTTTAAAAGTTTCTTTCCGCTTGGCAAGCGGTATTCTTCCACTTTCTTGAGATTCTTCCGCGTGGGCGATTGCTCGCGCCGCAATCCGGTGAACCAGACGTCAAACGTTTCGAGCGCGCGCATCAGGGGCTCAACTTTTCGCAAATGGCAGCAACGGCTGGGCTCACTCTGGTACAACACGCCGAGTGCTGATTCCTGCTGCGCGACCGTTTGTGCGGGAAGCACGTTAACCACATTGAGCGACCACTCCCTCGCCATTCGATCGCGATACTCGTAGGTTTGAGCAAAGTGATATCCGGTATCGAGAAACAGCACCGGCAAGTCCGATATTCGTCTCCTAACCAGATGTGCCACCACCATGTCTTCCGCCTGAAAGCTGCTCGTCAGGCAAAATCGAGCGATGGGGTTGGCCGAGAGTACGGCTTCGAGCGCTTGGTCGGGTGCAAAGCTTTCCAAGACCTCAGCGATGCGGGCCACTTCCATTTAACTGACCCTTCCCAAAGTCTTTTGCTGCGTTGTGAATCGCAAGGAGCCCGCCAGCTGCAAGGCGCGCTGAAGGAAGTTTTCATCGTTCGACTCTTCATTTTGCACGGAGAGGTCAAACAATCGGGCTTTTACTTCGGAGATGAGCCGCAGTCTTGTGTCGGCATGGAGAGCGTCGCCAGAATAGATGGTGATGGCTCCAACCCGCTGTGCTGCGCGAACCGCCTCCAAGATCGCGTTGGGTGATGCTTCGTCGTCCAGATACACCACTTCGAAACCTTGCCCGAAGAGGGCGCGCTCCAGCCGCGAGGCAAGAGCAGGCTGATTCTCGAAAAGGAAGGTCGCTGGGTAGTGTCCGTGGCGCTCGTAGCGCTCTTGCGAACTGACGCGTTTGTGCGCGACCTCCGGCGAGCCCAGTCCCGGCTTCTCGGGCCCTTGTCGCTCAGACATATCTTCCTGGATCATCCCGGCGCCGACAGTGGCGTTGGAGATCGCATCGATCAGGATGAAACTGCCCGTTGCGCGATTGCTGGCGTACGGATCGAAAAAAAGCGCAACATGAGCTTCAAAGTCCACCAAAGCAATCTCGTTCATGTTCAGTTGAGTGGCATTTTCCTGTTCGAGCGTATTGACATTCACGCGATGAAGAATCTGCAGGGCGCGAATTTTTGTTTGTCGCGTCGTATGCTTCACGAGATAACTCCGGCCCACTTCCAGCGGAGTTTCGTGCAGCCAAACCACCATGGCCCGGAATCTTTTCGACACTCGCGGGCCATTCCCGGGGGACACCAGCATGTCGCCGCGGCTGAGGTCGATCTCATCTTCCAACCCCACCGTGACCGACATCGGCGCAAAGGCCCCTAGCAGGTCTCCGTCGTAGCTTACGATCGAGCGCACCCGTGTTTTCCGTCCCGACGGCAGCGCCAACACATCGTCACCGGGACGAATAACTCCGCTCGCGACCTGCCCCGCAAATCCCCGGAAATTAGAATCGGGACGAAGCACGATTTGCACGGGCAATCGCAAGCTCTCCGTGGCGTGGCGCGCGGCCAGAGGAATATTTTCCAGATGTTCGAGCACGGTCGGCCCGTGGTACCAGTACGTTTGTGGACTTTTCCTGACGACGTTGTCTCCCTCAAGCGCACTGATGGGCACGCATTGTATGTGAGCAATTCCGAGCTGCTCCGCAAACTCCAGGAATTCCCGCTCAACATGCAAAAACACATCTTCCCGGTAATCGACGAGATCCATCTTGTTCACCGCCGCCAGAACATTACGTATCCCCAGCAGCGACGCTAGGAAGGCATGACGCCGTGTCTGAGGAAGAATCCCCCTGGTGGCATCAACGAGAATCACAGCGAGATCTGCGGTGGACGCACCGGTGGCCATGTTGCGCGTGTACTGCTCATGCCCCGGAGTATCGGCGATGATGAATTTTCGCCGTGCGGTCGCGAAATAACGGTATGCCACATCGATGGTTATGCCTTGCTCGCGTTCCGCGCGCAGGCCGTCTGTCAGCAGCGAAAAGTCGATCGGTCCCGAGGAATGATTAATGCGGCTTTTTTTTACCGCAATCAACTGATCTTCGTAGACTGCGTTAGAGTCATGGAGCAGCCGCCCGATTAAAGTCGATTTGCCGTCATCGACGCTCCCCGCCGTTGTAAATCGAAGAAGCTCCATCTCCAGACTCCGCTCAAGGAACTCCGAAAAACTTTCGCGCGGTCTCTCCTGCGTGGTGGAAATCACTAGAAATACCCTTCCCGTTTTTTCAGCTCCATGGAGCCTTCTTCATCATGATCGATGGCCCGGTTCTCGCGCTCCGATTGTCGGAAAGAGACCATTTCCTCCACAATTTTCATCACTGAGTCCGCTTCTGAACGGATGGCTCCGGTGCACGGAACGCACCCAAGCGAACGCATCCGGCACTTCACCCTTAGGGTTTTCTCGCCAGCCAAAAGTTCCTTGCCATTTTGGATCAAGACAATCGAGCCGCTTCGGAGCACCACTTCGCGTTCTTTAGCAAAATAGAGAGGAAGGATAGGAATATTTTCCGCCTGGATATAGAGCCAGATGTCGAGCTCCGTCCAGTTCGACAGCGGAAAAACACGAATGCTTTCTCCCTTGTCAATCCGGGAATTGAAAATATTCCACAGCTCTGGCCGCTGGTTTTTCGGATCCCATTGCCCCAGCGAATCACGGAATGAATAAATTCTCTCTTTAGCCCGCGATTTCTCCTCGTCCCGGCGCGCTCCCCCAAACGCCGCGTCGAATCCCCCGTTCGCTAGCGCGTCCAGAAGCGATTTCGTTTTCAGCAGCCCGCAGCATTTCTGCGTTCCAAGCGCGAAGGGATTAGCCCCAGCATCCAGGGCCGGCTGATTTTTATGCACGATCAGCTCCGCGCCAATTTGGCGGGTGTACTCATCACGGAACTGAATCATCTCGGGAAACTTGTAACTGGTATCGATGTGCAGCAGAGGGAACGGAATCTTGCCGGGGAAAAACGCCTTCTGTGCCAGCCGCAGCATTACCGAGGAGTCTTTACCTATCGAATACAGCATGACCGGTCGCGAAAATTCAGCCGTCGCTTCGCGCAGGATATGGATGCTCTCCGCCTCCAGCGCCCTCAAGTGATTCAATCTCCGCGGCACTGGCATAGCCGGGCCGCGGTTGGCCGCCGCCGCAGCCGACTCAGAAATCGTGGTCTCCGATAAGTGCGTCATGGATCTCCGTTTAAAAACAAAAAACCCACCTGCCAGGGTGGCGGCGGTGGGTTGACTACGATCTCGTGGTAAAAGCTTTTTACAAACCTAGCTATTCACCTATACAAGACGCAGCGGCCATTGCCGTCATTTGCAGACGACAACAACAGGCAGCGCTCGTTGGGAAAAAACCAATCACAAGGTGAATGATACCCAATGTCTTCCAACGTTTCAAATCAACTTTTCGCTTTTGGATCATCAGTATTTTCGATTATTGAACTCCTGTTTGGTTGCCGCCCTGGGTCGTTCGCGATAACTTCAAGGATATCCGAGTCGCGCATAATAGTAGCTAGTTCCAGATAGCGGCATAGAGCATTGGCCAGCTGCATCTGCCGCGGATTTTTGCATTCCGGCTCTAATAATTTCGGGCTTCCAACTAGAATTACGTTAGACATGGCCCGCGACGTCGCAACATTTAGGCGGTTCAGGCTGTAGAGAAATTCCATTCCACGAGGCGCGTCTTCCTGCGAAGAAGTCGTCAGCGAATAAATCACCACGGCAGCCTGCTGCCCCTGGAACTTGTCAACGGTCCCGATGCTCATGCCGGGCAATCGTGCCGACAAGTCCGCTACCTGCGCGTTGTAGGGCGCCACAATCAAAATATCCTCAGCCTTCATCCGCCCTTTATTCCCCGCACTGCGAAACCATGAAACGCCAGGGGCCAGCAATCCCTCCACAATTTTTGCCACAACTTCCACTTCCTCCGCGCTCGAATTGCGGTTGCCTTCGTGTTCGACCTTCACAAACCACAGCCCGGGCTTTTTTAGCCAGGCGTGCCCTTCCAAAACCCGGCTCCTCGCCAACTCCTGCGAACTCAGCTTGCCTTCGTAAAAAACCGCTGACGTGAATTTGCAAATTTCCGGGTGCAGCCTCCACGTTTCAGGCAAAAGAAATCCTAACTCCGGCGAAATTGTCTTGCTGGCTCCCAGCAAATGTTCCAGCGCCGATTTCTCGGCTCCATCCGGATGGCTCCCTTTCAGCGGCCGCTCCAGTTGTTGCGGATCGCCCAGCAACACCAGATTTTTCGCCGCCTGTGATATCACCAACACGTCCGCCAGTGCCATCTGCCCGGCCTCGTCTACGAACATTACGTCCACCACTTCGGACGATGAAGCTGGCGACCATAGCCATGACGTTCCGCCGACGACGTTGGCCCGGCCGGTGCGAAGCGCGTCCAACGCCTCGTCATTATTCTTTCTGGCGACCGCCACTCCCTCACTGGGCTCGCCTTCACTGTCTCGATGCAGGCAGCGAATCCCCTCATAATCTTTTTTGTGCGCTGCTTCAACCACCGCATCCAATAAATTGCGAATCACTTTGTGGCTCAACGCCGTCACACCAATTTTCTTCCCTTGCTTCACCAATTCGCAAATCATCCGCGCGCCCGTGAAGGTCTTCCCCGAACCCGGAGGGCCTTGGATTGCAAAAGTTGACTCCTCGAGACTTAGCGCAACGCGGCTCGCGGTGTTTTCCGGCCTCTCTGTGGCCAGCGGCTTCAGCGTTTCTCCGCGCACAAGACGCGGCGGTTTCCGCAGCAACAAATCTCTCCCCGCTCGAAAAGCTCCCTTCGCATCGACACCGTTCTTCGCGACCCAGGAGCCAAGCCGATAGAGCGCTTCGGTCTGTTCTTTGGCATCGAACGGGTGATCCCACAAATACAGAACCGGCGGATGTGTGTCCGCCATTTTTCTTGTTTTCTTGACGTCTACGGTACGGTCCAAGATGTTCGCCGTCAGAACGCAGCCAAATTTCTCACCTTTGTAATACAGATCTTTGTCGCAACGAACTTCCGTCTCCTGCTTCACAAAGTTGTAACGGTCCACCTGAGATTTTCCATCCGGCAGCAAGCGCTTGAGAAATTTCAAACCGGCCAAGCCTGCTCGCTCCTCGAGCAAATCCTCTTCATCCAGTTCCTGCAGCCGATAACCTTCCCAGTACGCGGCTTTGTTCTCGCGCCGGTGCCAGTCCAGAAACTGCGCCAGCAACCATTGGCCTTGCTGCTGTTC
>JALYLI010000083.1 GCA_030774335.1 Acidobacteriota bacterium
ATGCCGGAGGCCGCCCCGAGTACAACACCGTGGACGCCGCGCTGTGGTTCTTCGAAGCTGTCCGTCAATATTTTGCCGCCACCCAGGACTCGGCCACGCTCCGCGAACTTTTCCCGGCGATGACCCAGATGATCAGCGCCCACCTGGCCGGCACGCGCTATCAGATCCACGTCGACGAATCCGACGGCCTGCTTTATGCCGGAGAGTCCGGCGTGCAGCTCACCTGGATGGACGCGAAAGTCGGCGACTGGGTCGTGACTCCGCGAATCGGCAAGCCGGTAGAGATCAACGCGTTGTGGTTCAACGCGCTCGAAACCATGGCCACACTCGCTCCGGTGGTCAAAAAATCCGCCGGCCCTTACGCCAAACTTGCCGCGCAGGTGAAAAAAAGCTTCGCTAAATTTTGGAATGCCGATGCGGGATGCTGCTATGACGTCATCGATTCGCCCGGAATCGGAAACGACGCCTCACTTCGCCCCAATCAGATTTTTGGCGTGTCATTGCCGCACAGCTCGCTCACTCCCGAGCAACAGAAACTCGTCGTGGATTTCTGCGCCAGGCGGCTGGTCACTTCCGTGGGACTGCGCAGTCTCGCGCAAGGCGAGCCTGGCTACCAGGGCCGTTACGGAGGCGGCGTTCGCGAACGCGACGGCGCCTATCATCAGGGCACGGTGTGGGGATGGCTGCTCGGCCCATTCGTTCTCGCTCATCTGCGCGTGTACGGCGATCGAGCCGCAGCCCTCAGCTTCCTCGAGCCGCTCGGCCAGCAAATCAACACCCACGGCTTAGGTACGCTCAGCGAAATCTGCGATGGCGACCCGCCATTTGCTCCCCGTGGATGCATCGCCCAGGCATGGACGGTCGCCGAAGTATTACGCGCATGGCGAGCGACGGTCGGCTAATGCATCGAACCGCGCTCGCTGCCTTCCTGGCACCCTGAAATGCGCCGCTCCAAAGCACGCCAGATTTTTGAATCCCTCCGGCACCCTGCTCATCTAAGCAGGGCAGGGGCTTGCGGACTAATGGTGGGTGCGATATATAAGGTGGAGTACGCTCATTGCCTTGCGGCATGGGCCGCACTAACCCCGTTGAGCTCACCCAACCCACACGGCCTTCCGTCTACCGTTGCGCTCGAAGACGAGCATCTGCTGGTCGCCGCCGCCAAGGCCGGCGACGCCGCCGCGTTCGAAGAGCTCGTCAATCGCTATGAGCGCAAGATTTTCCGCCTTACTTTCAATATCACCCACAATCGCGAAGACGCCGCGCAGGACGCATTTTTGAAAGCCTACACGCACTTGAAGGACTTCCAAGAGGAGTCGCGCTTTTACACCTGACTGGTGCGTATCGCCGCCAATGAATCGCTGAGACTCACGTCATGTTTCAGGAAAACACTCTGCCCAAAATTGTCAAAGAACAGGTTGCGCTGGTGGTCAGCGGCATCAATCTCTCAAATTATTGTCTCGCGGCGCATCTAGAAATCCTCGGCCGCCTGGGCATCGACAAGGCCGTATCGCGAAGCTGGCTCTCAACTACGAAAGCGCGCCGGTTGAGCCCAAGGTCATGGAGCTGTTTCGTTTCGCCGACAAACTCAGCCGCCGTCCTGCCAACATGGAAAAATCCGACGTGGACCGCCTTCGCGAGGTCGGCTGGGACGACGCGGCCATTCTCGAGACTGTACTAGTCGCTTCGCTATGCGCTTGTGCGAACCGTTTCTCCGCCGGCGTCGGCTTGGTTGCTGATTTCTAGGGCCTTCGTATTGGCAGCGCGATTCACCGAGGCCAAAACGGTATTCTCTGGAACGGTGGCTGCTAGTTCTACGGAGATGAATTTAACTTCAAGGCAAAAGTGCAGGTGTCTCGAAGTGCTGGGAAACAAAAAAACATAGTTTGGTCGGGGCGCCCGGATTCGAACCGGGGGCCTCCTGCGCCCAAGGCAGGCGCGCTACCAGGCTGCGCTACGCCCCGACATGAACTGCGTAATTCATTCTAAGGCACTTCCCGCAGTGCGGCCATACGATTCGCCGTAATGAATCCTGCAGACTGGCGCGTCGTCAGCGATCGATATTTTTCATGTTCGCGGGCGCATAGCGCTCGCCGGCGATTTCGTTTTGAGGAAAGGCAGCTTCAAGTTCCGCGATCTCAGCCGCGCTCAAGCGAATTTCAGCGGCCGTCGCATTCTCTTCCAGATATTTGCGCCGCTTGGTTCCCGGGATGGGAACCAGATCGTCGCCTTTGGCCAGCACCCATGCCAATGCCAATTGCCCGGCTTTCACGCCTTTGCGCTCGGCAATCGCCCGCACACGATCCACCAACGCCTGATTTTTGTCGAAATTTTCGCCATTGAATCTCGGATACCGCTGCGTGCGGGAGTCGCCTGCCTCGAAGTCACTCTTTTTCGTGATTGCCCCGGTTAAAAATCCCCTCCCCAGCGGGCTGTAGGGAACAAATCCGATCCCCAGTTCGCGTATCGTCGGCAAAATCTCTGCTTCGGCATGACGTTCCCACAGGGAGTACTCAGTCTGTAGCGCGGTGATGGGGTGTACTTTATGCGCGCGGCGAATCGTCGCGGGTGAAGCCTCCGACAGGCCCAGATATTTGACTTTGCCGGCTTTTACCAGCTCGGCCATTGCGCCCACGGTATCCTCAATAGGAGTTTCAGGATCCACGCGGTGCTGGTAATAGAGATCGATGTAATCAATGCCCAGCCGTTTCAGCGAAGCGTCGCAAGCGGAGCGCACATACTCCGGTTTTCCGCTGATCACCCAATAGCTGGGATCGTCCTTCTTGCGAATGTTGGCGAATTTGGTCGCGAGAAAAACTTCGTCGCGCCGCCGCCGAATTGTCTTGCCGACCAACTCCTCGTTGTCGCCGATACCGTAAGTGTCCGCGGTGTCGAGAAAAGTTACGCCAAGGTCGAGCGCGCGTAATATTGTTGCTGCCGATTCTGCGTCATTCCGCGCGCCATAGAATTCGCTCATACCCATGCAGCCCAGCCCCATCCGCGAAACGATAGCGCCCTGCGAACCAAGTTTCACATTTTTCATTTTCATGCCTACTAGATGGCCGAACTCCTCGCCAGGTTACACTTTTTCAGTTGCGTCAGCATGCCGATCGAATATTTGGAACGCGAGGAAACCAATCTGCCCTATCCGAGAGTCGCGATAATGCCCCGCAAAAAAACACGCAAAAAGCTCATGGGAAATTTGTGTTCAATATTGCATACAGTATTTACCTGAGGGATTTTTGAGCCGGACAGCCTCATTCTTCCTCCAACGGTGCGATTGTCGTGGGACTTCTGGGGGGACGATGAATCGTATTCAGTGCCTATTTCTCTGTCTGTTATCCTTGTTCGCAATCCCAACCTTTGCGCAGTTCAAAGCGAGCCTTCAAGGCACGGTGATGGATGCCGGCCAGGCTGCTATTTCTGGGGCGAAGGTAACCATAACTAACCAGGCCACCGCCACGAGTCGTGACACCGTTACGAGTGATCAGGGCTTTTATCGCATTAACGAACTTCCTCCCGGTACCTACACCGTTACCGTCGAAGCTGCCGGCTTCAAGCAATCCGTCTCTAAAGACATACTGGTTGAGGCGGAGCAGCCTCGCGGATTCGACGTTACTTTGCAAATCGGAAACGTTTCGGAGTCAGTGACGGTTTCCTCTTCTGCTGAGGGTTTACAAACTGAGGACGCCAGCGTCAACGGAACTATAAGTTCGCAGCAGGTGCTTACACTCCCTCAATTTGGCAGGGATCCGTACGAGTTGGTTCGGCTTGCCCCGGGAGTTTTCGGCGATTCTTCTCGTCAGGGCAATGGCAATTCTTTTGCCCTTCCGCAGCAGGTGGGCCCTGGCGGATCCAACAATGAAATTTTCCAAACCGAGAACCAAGTGCAAATCGTTGCTAATGGCCAGCGTGTCACTGCCAACAATTACTCCCTGGATGGCGTGAGCATCAACAGCCTAAGCAATGGCGGCGCGGCGGTTATAACTCCCAACCAAGAGTCCGTGCAAGAAATTGTAGTGACTTCTGCTTCCTATAACGCCCAACAGGGTCGTAATTCGGGTGCACAGGTGGAGGTCATCTCCAGGGGTGGAACAAACAACTACCACGGCAGCGGACTTATTAAATTCAACGATAAGGGATTAAACGCTTTCAATAAATTTTATGGTCCCAACAACGTTCCGCTGACTTCGAGAACCTGCGAGAGCGGTTCCTTCACCATCGTGGCACAACACTGTCCCACCAGAAACGACCAGAAATATCGCGACTTCGCGGGAAGTTTTGGCGGGCCGATCGTACATGAGAAATTGTTTTTCTTTTTCTCTTACGAGGGCCTGCGCCAAAGTAACACGACTATCAACCGGTCGGTCAAACTGGAAACGCCTGCCTTTCAACAATATGTGAAGCAGGTTAACCCCGGCAGCATCGCGGCGCAGATTTTTAGTACTCCAGGTATCTCCCCGCGGATCAGCAGCACGATTTCGGAAACCGATTGCTGTTCCTTGATCACTAATCCCACCGACCCTAACTATCATCCGGTCGGGGAATGGTATGTTCCTGGTACCGGCATCGGCCAGTCCATCGGGAACGGCCCAGACGGCATTAATGACTGGGGTATCTATGACCTGACCATCCCGAATTCCAGCACTGGCAATCAATATAATGGCCGCGTGGACTACACCTTGGGCAAGAATCAGTTTTTTGCCAGCACTTACATCGTCCGGCTCGATAATCTCAACGGGGGGAACCGGCCGATAGAGGATGTCCGTCTCACACCCTCGAATTATGTGGGCACCATCGGCTGGACTCGCTCTCTGACGCCTGTTCTGGTGAACGAAGCCCGGCTGAATTTCACTCGCTTTTCGTTCGACCAACTTAGGCCTCAAGGCAATACCAATTATGGTATCCCGCAGGTGCGCTTGTTCGATTTTGACGCCGGAGGCCTAGGCGAAGTCGGCACTCTCCTCGGCATAGCTCAATCAGGCACAAATCCTGGGAAATTAGCCGAGAACACTTTTGGATTTCGGGACACCGTGAACTGGGTTCACCATACCCATGCGTTCAAGTTCGGGGTGGACATTTCCCGCGAGCAGAACAATGACAACGAACCCGGGTTCGAGCGGCCCAACTACCAATTCAGAGGGTTGCTCAATTTTGCCAACGACGCGTGCTGCTTTTCCGAAGGCCTGGCCGTAGATCCCAATGGTGGATTGCCGAATGGACAACGTTATTTCCGAACGGCAGCCTATTCATTATTCGTACAGGATGATTGGAAAGTCCGCTCCAATTTGACTGTGAATATCGGGCTGCGCTGGGAATATTTTCCGCCGGTTACCGAAAAGCAGAATCTGATGAGCAATTATCTGTTTGGCTCTCAGGGTTTCGTCAACGGAACCGTGCAACCTGTAAATCAACTGTACGAGCCGGACAAGAATAACTTCGGACCACGAATAGGTTTCGCTTGGGGCCCCAATGTCTGGGGTCAAAAAATCGTGTTGCGCGGTGGATTCGGTATTCTTTTCAACCGGCCGTTCGGCACCGAATTTGACAATATTCGGCAGAACACCCCTTATGTCGCCCAAGTAAGCACATGCTGCTTCTTCGATCCGGGGCAGATCACTGGCCCTCCTCCCGGATCCAACATTTTGTACGGAATCGGGGCGAGCAATCAGGCTACCAGTTACGCCCCGAACTCCAATTTTTCTTTCGGCGTCGCGCCGGACGGAGCGCTCTGCGGAGATCCCACGTGCACCGCAGTGATCAAAACCGATATTTTCGGCGCACTGCCCAATGAGCCTACGCCTTACGTTTATGTGTATTCTTTGCAGACACAACTTGAACCGGTCCGAAACTGGCAGGTCACCGTCGGCTACCAGGGAAGCCGAAGCCGCAAATTGGTTCGCACAATTGACTTGAATCGATTCCAGCCCGGTGACACTTTCGACCCGTGCACGCCGGCAGTTGCGGGTTGCCTGGCCGGCAACATTGATGGCGTCCAAAGCGCCAGTCCCGACGGCGTCCCCTGCGGACCCACCAATCCGGCATGCACGGCTCCCGTAACGGTGGGAAACAATCGCTTCGGCAGAGTTTTCTTGCCTCTTCCTGATGGTAACGCCAGCTTCGATGCGATGATCGCCCAAGTGACGCGCCGTTTCTGGCGAGGGTTCACCATTTCGGCTCTATACACCCTCAGCCACTCGATCGACACTGCATCTTACGAGATTGGTTTTCAACAAACTGATCCCTTCAATCAAGCGCTCGATCGGGCAAGCTCCGACTACGATGTGCGCCACCACTTTCAGTTGTCAGCGTTCTGGGAGCTGCCCATTTTTCGCGCTCGCCACGATTTCGCCGGCGCCGTGCTCGGTGGCTGGACGTTAGGAGGCATTCTTGACAAACATTCAGGGTTCCCATTCTCCGCGCTTATTGGCAGTTGCGATACCAACAATGATCGCAATGGCGACGGTTACTGTCCCGACGCTCCCTCCCAGTATTTTGGTGGAGCCACGCGCAGTCCGGATAAGCAGCAATGGATCAATGGCATCTTCCCTGATCCTGCCACGGAATTTGACACCACTACACGAGGGCCCGGTTGCCGGTGCCGCAATATCTTTACTGGGCCAGGCTACACTTCCCTAGATCTGTCTTTTGGCAAGAACTTTACCTTGCCGAGGGCGCGTTTCATTGGGGAGGCTGCAAAGTTGGAGTTTCGCTCCAACTTTTTTAACGCCTTGAATATCCTGAATCTCCAGTCTCTGGCTCCGGCCACAGCACCGACAGATATTAAGAACGTCGGTCAGTTCGGACGTCCGTTGGATGGGCTATCGGGACGCGTGATTGAATTCCAACTGCGATTGAGCTTCTAGCTGATGAGTCGCCGCTCGTTGAGCGTTCAGTGCCCCTGCAAGTATTCTTCCGCGAGGCACGGCGAGTCGGGATGCGTGGACATGGTCTTGTCCACGGAGTAGCAGATTTTTTCGAGGTTGCAGTCCACGCAACGCGGCTTACGCGCCACACATACGCGGCGGCCGTGCCAGATCAGTTGGTGTGAAAACTGAATCCATTTGTTCTGCGGAATGACGGCCATCAGGTCTTGTTCGATCTTGACGGGTTCGGTCTTGCGGGATAAATCCAGTCGCCGCGAAAGGCGCATTACGTGGGTGTCCACGACCACGCCTTTGGCGATGCCGTAAGCCGTGCCCAGCACCACATTGGCGGTTTTGCGCGCCACACCGGGAAGCGTGAGGATTTCTTCCATGGTGCGTGGCACCTCGCCGCCAAATTCCTCGACAATTGCTTTACTGGCGCCCATTACGGACTTGGTTTTATTCCTGAAAAAGCCCGTCGGCCTAATTTCCTGTTCCAGTTCCTGTGGCGTGGCGTATGCGAACGCTTCCGGCTTGGGATACTTCTTGTAAAGCGTCTCGGTGACTTGATTGACGCGTACGTCGGTGCACTGCGCGGAAAGAATTGTGGAGATGAGAAGTTGAAACGGGCTTTTGTGCTTTAGTTCGCATGCCGCATCTGTATAGGCCTCGTCCAGTCCACCGAGAACCGCTCGAATTCTTCGCGGATCGGTGCCGAGTACGCACTCTTTGTTTCCGATCCTGCGGCTCTTCCACGGCCATTGACCGCCTTTGGACAGGCGAATGTCGCTTTTCTTTCGCGCCTCTGTTTTCTTTGCTGGTTTAGCCTTGCGCATGACGCGCCAGAATAGCACACGCCGAACGCCGGCATTCTCGGGGCAACTTACCACAATAGCGATTGCAACAGCGTAAGCACTCTCCGAAACGCTTGGCCGCGATGGCTGTGCTGGTTTTTCTCATCTGGGGAAAGTTCCGCAAATGTTTTTCCCAGCGTCGACAAATAAAATATTGGGTCGTAGCCGAAGCCGCCGGCGCCACGCGGCGCGTCCAGGATTTCCCCATCCGCACGGTTACTTATGACTGCGACGGGCCGCCCATTTTTCACTACCGTGATGACACAACAGAAATACGCGCCACGCTCCGCCGCTGGTTTACCTGACAATTCCTGGAGCAATTTGGCGATGCGCTCCGCGCTGGTGGCCTGCGGCCCGGCATAACGGGCTGACTGCACACCGGGCCTTCCATCCAGTGAGGGAACCACCAGGCCCGAATCATCTGCGAACAAAATGTCTTCGGTCAGTTGGGAATAATAAAGCGCCTTGCCGAGCGCGTTCTCGCCAAACGTGGGTGCATTTTCCTGAAATGGCGGAATGGTTTCGAACTGCTGCAGCGGTTCCACGGATATTGCGGGAGAAGCTTCCGCCGCTTGCTTCGCCGCCAGCGCGCGGAATTCCGCAAGTTTTCCTGGATTTGACGACGCGAAATAAATCTTAACGGCCACGCGCACTGAATTTCGCGGGTAGGATCGCGCGCTGATCTTCCGTCAGCCTGCGGATTCCGGCAGCGGCGAGCGCCAGCAAGTCTTGCATCTCGCCGCCGGTAAAAGGACGGCCTTCCGCCGACGCTTGTATCTCCACGAAGTGACCGCCACCGGTCATCACCACGTTCATGTCCACTTCCGCGCGCGAATCTTCCTCGTAGGCCAGGTCCAGCAGCGCGCGGTCTTCCACGATTCCGACGCTGATGGCGGCAACCGTGTCCGTCAACGGCGTTCTCTTTAAAATTCCCGCCGCCACCAGCCGCTCAAACGCCAGCGCCAGCGCCACGAAAGCCCCAGTGATGGAAGCTGTACGCGTGCCGCCGTCCGCCTGGATTACGTCGCAATCGATCCACACGGTGCGTTCGCCCAATGCTTCCTGGTCCGTCGCCGCGCGCAACGATCTGCCAATCAATCTCTGAATCTCCAGCGTGCGTCCCGATTGCTTTCCGCGCGCAGCTTCACGCGGCGTGCGTTCTTCCGTAGCCCGCGGCAGCATACCGTATTCGCTGGTGACCCAACCTTTGCCGCTGCCCTTCAAAAACCCCGGCACACCATCATCCACCGTAGCCGTGCAGATCACCCTCGTGTTGCCCAGCTCTATCAACACGCTGCCTTCCGCGGTGGCAATAAAGTCGGGCGTAATTTTCAACGGACGCAATTGATCCGCGTTACGTCCGTCGCCTCTTTGTCTGGCCGTGACTCCCAATGGGAATTCCTCGAATTTCTAAACGTGAGAGCAAATTGCTGCGTAAGTTTGCCGGGAGGTGCTCTAGGGTGTCAATGTCGCGTGGTCGGCTGGTGGCGACGAAAGCCCTTCATCGGCCGGGCTGACGTTCGAACTTCGCAGCGCTCTCGGATTCACCACAAACAGTTCCGTAAGGTCCAGGTGACCGGCCAGCGTTTCCACTTCCTGTCCGTGGATCAGAATCTTGAGGCGCAGAATCTGCGGAACGTTGGCCGCCAGCGTCCGCGTTATCGAATCCACCGCCAGTTGCTCGCTTTCGATTCCCGAGGGGATAGAAATTGCCAGCGATTCCGAAAAATCCGCGACCCCTGTTCCATCCGGCAACAAATAAAAAGCCAATAACACCGCGTCGGGCGGCAGTGTCCTCAATTCCGTATCGACCGGACCGGCCAGTAGTGTGTTCAATACCTGCTTGGCCCGTAGCGCCGGCTCGGTCGACAGCGGCAGGTCTATGCTTACTGGCGCAAGCGAACCATCGTCCGCGTTCGAAGCCCAATAAAGTTTAGCTTTTACCCGCGGCTCCGTAGGACTAGCGGTCAGCGATTGGGCCAGTTCTCTTCGCGCCTGTTCTTCGGACTGTGGCTGGATTTTGGCGGTAAGCTTCACGCGGCGTTTGAGAACGGGGAAATAGAGCGCCGCGATGATGACCGCGCCGAACAGTCCGCCGAGCACCAATCGAATCCAGCGCGCGCTCACCGCACCCCTCCCGACTGGCTGGCGACAACGTACGACGGACGAAAAGCCGACGCACCCCGCGCGATAGCGTCCGCTACTCCCGGAGCCATGCGATCGAGGTCAGCGCGGTCATTCACCGAAACCGAGGAAATTTCCACCGCGATTGCCGGCGCGGCGGTAGTTCGCAGTTGCCGAATCGCCGAGGCTTGCGCGCTGCCCGGGGAACCTTTGAACTTTTGCGCCAGGTTGCCCTGCACCAGGTCCCCAAATTTGTGGCTCAAGCCCAGAAAAGGAGCTTGCGCGCGATCCCAGGGGATCAGTCCATTCGATTCGCGGCCTATGGGAAGATCCACATTCACGTAAACACGCGCAGTGCCGGGAAGCCCGGTGGAAGACACATGCAGGGTGACAAACACTGCGCCGGTTTGCGCGTTGGCCAGTGCCGAGCGATCGTCAAAGGACGGATTTTCGTCAGCCAGACGTGTTTGCACCACTTGAAAGCCTTGTGATTCGAGCGCGTGGCGGACCTGTGCGGCGAATCCCAGAACTACTTCACTCTCGCGGATTCCGGCGGTTCCACGCGCGCCAGTATCCGTACCCCCATGCGCGGGATCGAGGACCACAATATTCAAGCCTGGACGAGGCGGCGTCGCCTGCGCAACCGGATTGACGGCTTGGAAATTCGCCACTTGCGTCGGAGTTTGAGAATCAGTTGGTGGCAGGTTCTGTCCTGGCGTCTGCGCGAAAGCACACAGCACCGCAGCCAGAATCAGTGGGATAGCCGAAAAAAACCTGCCATATTTCCCACGTTTCGTATTCCTGCACATAATTTTCGCGCGACTCGTCACCTTGAGCAGGATACCAAATCCGCGCTGCAATCTATGGCCGGCAAATCTAAGCGCAACGAAAAAGGGACGGCCTGCACCGGCCGCCCCTTCCGAACAGTAGCAGCGCCTTCCGTTACTTGGTTGGCGGCGCCTGTTGCTGTTTCATCTCGCGGCGTTCGCGCATGTTTTCGTGCATCTGTTTCAGCTGCTCAGGGGTGAGCACCTTTTTCATTTGCATGTGCGAATCGCGATGGATGGAATGGATCTTCACTTCTTTCTGCTCCGCCGACAGCGACGAATCATTCTTCACCGCGTCAACTTGCGAGCGAGCGCCTTCGCGGATCTGTTTGATTTGCGCTTTCTGATCTTCGCTCAGATTCAAATTCGCCAGAGCGGCGCCTTTTTCGTCCTGTTGGGCGGGCATCGCTTGGGATTGTCCCTGGGCCGTGTCGGGTGCGGTATTTTGCGCCTTGCTCAGCGCCGGAAACATGCTCACCAGCAAAAAGCCGGCGGTCACTGCAAGTTGCTTGTTCATGCGGTTCATGGGGTGTCCTTTTCTTGAGCCGGGTTCTCGACGTTCTTTCATATAACCCGCAACCCGTGAGAATGTCGCGCGCGCCGCGAGCCGCTATAGTGTTTTCAGGTTAGCCTTCCGCAGCAGGGAATTGGCGCGCTCGCGGTTCTGTTCCCAGAATGTCTTCCAGCGAGCGAGTAAATCCTTGGTGGCAGCATCCCATTTCTCGATGGCGATCATCGCGTCCGCGGTTGGCGCCGCATCGGAACCTTGCACCGCAGTCAGCAATCCGGTCGTTGCCGGAGTGGCTTCGCGCAGTGTGACCGCCTGCTTCGCGGGCGGCGCCAATCCGAAGATCCCGAACTCAGGTTCCGCTTCAGCGCCGAGAAGTTCGGCATTTTTACCTTCCAGCGCGGATAGTGCGCCGTTCAGTTCCGCATCGGACGCAACTTCTGTTTTCCGCGGCGCGATCGCGGATTGCAGTTCCTGAGCTTTTTTAAGGGCCAGGGAAAGTTCTGCCAGATTGCTGGTTATTCGCGACTCCGCCTGAAACATCTTTTCTAGATCAGATTGCGAAGTCTTCACCCGCGGATCCATTTTCAGTACGAGTTGCTGCGATTGAGTTTGTCCATTGGCGATGAGCTTTACGGTGTACGTCCCCGGCACGGCCGTCGGCGGCAACGGACCGAAATACGAAGCGTGCACACTCTCCGGAAACGCATAGTGTAAGTCCCAGACAAAACGATGCATTCCTGCCTTCGCCGAAATAGGTTCGGGATCATGCACCCAATACATCGGGAATTCCATTTCTTCCGGCTTGGTCTTTGGCAAAACATCGTCGCTGGAAAAACGTCGTACCAGCGCCCCAGCCTGGTCGAAAATCTGAATTTGCACTGGTGAACTGGCTGAATTCTTCAAGAAATAATCCAACACCGCTCCGGTCTGAGGATTGTCCGCCAGCGGCTCATCAGATGGCACAGGGCTGCCCTGATCAGAGCCCGGACGCACGCGATAGGCCGTGTCCGGCGCAAATAGCCAGGCCGATTTTTGCGTAACCGCCGACGTAATCTGTCGCAACGGCGCAACGTTGTCCAAAATCCAGAACGATCGCCCGTGCGTTGCGATTACCAGGTCGTCGCCGTGAATCACGAGGTCGCGCACGGATGTGGTTGGCAGATTGAGCTGCAACGGTTGCCAGTGGTCGCCATCGTCAAACGAAACGAACACACCTTTTTCCGTGCAAGCGTAGAGCAGGGCCTTGCGCACCGGATCTTCACGCACACAATTTAGAAAATAGCCTTCGGGGATTCCTTGAGAAACAGGCTGCCAGGTTTTTCCGAAATTGCGCGTGCGATACAAATACGCGTGCAAATCATCCAGTCGGTGCCGGTCCACGGCTGCATAAGCAGTGCCGGCATCGAAATGCGACGCTTCAACGTGCGTCACTTTGCTCCACGGCGTAATTTCTGGAGGAGTTACGTTACTCCAACTTCTGCCTTCGTCCTGCGTCAGTTGGAGGAGTCCGTCGTCTGTTCCCGCCCAGATTTCTCCTTTGCGCACGTACGAAGGCCCAATCGTATAAATCACGCCGCGCCGCTTTTCTTTTCCCGCGTCGGCTATCGCCGGCGGATCCAGATTTGTCGGCGTGCCCGGATCTTCGCGTGTTAAATCCGGACTGATTACCTTCCAGGAACTTCCTCCATCCGCGGTGCGAAACAATACTTGCGATCCGAAATAAAGCACCTTGGGATCAAGCGGCGAAAAAGTCAGCGGCAGCGTCCAGGTGCGGCGGTATTCACCGGAATGCGCCAGCGTAGGAGGCATCTGCTGGGTCTGCTCGTTGTCCAGATCCTGCCGCGCGACAAACCCGCCGTAAACAATGCCTGGATTTTTTGGATCAGGCGCAAGGTATCCATTTTCGTCACCCGCTGCTATTGGCCGCCAGTCGTGAAAATTCAGTGAGCGATATTTTCCACGACTAGGCGTAGCCGCTGAGCCGCTGTCCTGCTGCGCTCCGTAAACCCAGTAAGGAAATCGGTCATCGGTGATGACGTGATAAAACTGCCCGGTTGGCTGGTTGTACCAGGAACTCCAGGTTTCGCCGCCATTGCGCGTGACGATGGTCCCTTGATCAGTTCCCAGGATCATTCGGCGCGGCTCGTCGGGATCAATCCACAGCTGGTGATAGTCGTCGCCCCCTGGAGCGCCTTTGAACGCCACAAAAGTCTTTCCGCCGTCGCGCGAGCGATACAGCGTAGTGTTCGGCACGTAAACCGTGTCCGCGTCCCTCGGGTCGACGGTCACCTCTCCGAAATACCATCCGCGCTGCCAGATCCGCTGATCCTTGGACATGAGTTGCCAGTTTTGCCCCGCATCGTCCGAGCGATACAGCCCACCAGCTTTAGCGTCGACGATCAAATAAATTCGCTTGGAATTGCTCGGCGCGAATGCAATTCCCATGCGCCCCACTTCTTCCCCTGGCAGTCCATTCCCGGTTACCGCTTCCCAATGTTCCCCGCCATCGCGTGAACGATACAGTCCGCTGCCCGGTCCTTTTGAGGGTGGATAAACATTCCACGGCGGCCGCCGTGTTTGTAACAGCGCAGCGTAAATGGTATTGGAGTTCCCCGGCTCGAACGCTAAATCAATCGCGCCGGTATTTTCATCATGAAATAAAACGCGCTGCCAGTTCTGGCCGCCATCCCTTGAGCGAAACACACCGCGCTCGGAATTCGGCCCGTAGCCGTGCCCCAGAGCAGCGACAAAAACTTTGTTGGCGTCCGCGGGATCCACAAGAATGCGCGCAATCTCGCGTGAATCTGCCAGCCCGATGTGCATCCACGATTTGCCGGCATCCGTGGATTTATACATGCCGTTTCCATAAGCAATATCCGAACGCATGTCTGCTTCGCCGGAACCCACGTAAATAACGTCGGGGTTGGAAGACGCCACGGCGATTGCTCCAATGGAGCCGATCGGCTGCGAATCAAAGATTGGATTCCAGGTTCTTCCCGCGTCATTGGTGCGCCACACGCCGCCGTCCACGGAGCCAAAGTAGAACAGTTCCGGCTGGCCCCGAACTCCAGTGACTGCCAGCGCGCGACCGCCGCGATGCGGCCCGATAGAGCGCCAGCGCAGCTCCTCAAACAATTTTCCGTCGAAGCCGGCTGCGGGATTCTGTCCCCGGGAAGGCGGCACACGCAGAGCGATCAGTGCGGCGCAGAAAATAAGTACAAATGTCAGCAGGGATAAAAGGCGGCGTCGCGTGATCACGAGTTGGTCTCCACGTATAAGAGCATTCGCACGGGCGGAGTATATCTCAGCGTGCGCAGCGGTAACCTGAAGGAGTTTTAGATGGCATTGATTTGTTTTTTGTACCACGCGTGCCGCGTTCTGCGCATCGTCGCGACCCGCGATCGTCGCGGAATCTCGTTATGCCCGTTCGCCCACTTCAGCACGCGCTTCCGTGCACAGGCGCTTTCGCAGCTTACGAGTAGAAGCGTACAAACCAAAGCCCGCGCCCATGATCAGTACCCCAAAGAGCAGTCCATTCATTCCCAGCACGGATTGCGATTCACTTTCCACCATCGCGATACTCAGCAGGATCAACGGGAATAGGCCGGCGAGAATCGCACCTGTCAATCCCCCAGGCACGCGGAATTCGCGCTTCAAATTCGGCTCGCGAATGCGCAACGCCACCAGTGTCACAAATTCCAGCATCAACGCCGCGCCGTAAAGCATGATGTCTAGCGTCACCAGCCTCTTGAATCCTAGGCCCAGGCAAAGAGCCCAGCATGTCGCACAGGCAATAATCGCCACCCAGGGTGCCTTGGTGCCCGCCCTGGTCTCGGCAAATTTTCGGCAACATGCCGTCGCGCGCCATCGCCAGCGGCAAGCGCGAGTAGCTCATTACCAGCGCGTTGAACATTCCAAACGCGCTCATCATTCCGCCAAGCACGACGAGAAATCGCAGCCACTCAAAACCCATGATTTTTCCGCCGACCAGCCCGGCGACGGTAGCCCATGACCCGTCTTCCGCGAAGGTAGATGCAGGCACGCCCATCGCGTACACCGCCAAGAACGGCAACACATACGTCAGCGAAACCAGCACCACCGCGGCAATCATCGCTTTTGGATATGTACGCTGCGGCTTCTCTACTTCTTGCGCAATCGTGGAGGCGTTATCCCAGCCCATGTAGTTCCACATGGCTACCAGAACGCCGCCAAGTAATCCCAGTCCCGCTCCGGTTTCCGAAGCGTGAACGCCCCCCAGCGCGCTCGCACGCATGGGAGCGAGCACCACGATCAGCGCGAACGGCGCGGAAAGCATAAAGAACAGCCACAGCGAAGTGATGCCCACCACGCGAATTCCGGCGACGTTCAACGCCGCACAGGTGACGACCACAAAAAGGCCAGCGAGCACGCCATGATTTCCAACTCCGAACCACGGCGACATCTGTTTGAGATAAAAAACAAATAAAGTCGGATAAATGGCCATATCGAAGATACTTGCCGCCAGCGAAAGCCAAGCTTCTTGAAATCCCCAGAAATTTCCCAGACCGCGGCGCACCCACGCGTAGTAACCACCCTCTTCCGGCAGCGCACTCGACAATTCACCGATCATGAAAGCCGTCGGCAGGCACCACAGCACCGGCAAAAACAACAGGATCAAAATTCCATGGCCATAGCCCGCGCCGTTCACAATTTCTTCCGTGCCATACGTGCCGCCCGACACCATGAAGAAGGTCGCCGCGACAAGTGGCCATAGCGTCAGCTTGGCGACTCGCTTTTTCGGGATGGAAATTGCGTGTGAGGGATATTGGGTAGGAAGCGACAAAAAACTCAATTTTTACTTTCGTCCTCCTTGAGCGATCTTCACTCTCGCGCGGCGGTGAAGCGAGTTCGCAATCGAAGCATACAAGAGCCGTCGCCGCATGCAAGAATAATATGCATCTTTCAGATTTATTTTTCCTTCGTACTGTGAGTCGGGTATGAGGTGAGAGCGCTTAAAACTTTGCATCTCCCGCGCTGTGCTAAACTCCGCCGTTCGCCATCACACTTCATCTACTTAGGAGTATTCATGGGTCTGCGTCACACGTTTCGTGTCTTTTCTGGGGTAGCAATGCTGGCCGCCGCCGCGGGGTTTTTCGCATCGCGCGCCCAGGCACAACGCGCCATCACCATTGAGGATTACTTCCAGATTCATGAAGTGCACGATCCGCAAGTCAGCCCCGATGGGCAGTGGATCGCTTACTCCGTCAAGACACCGCTGCTGAAAGATGACAAGAACGAAGAGCGCATCTGGATGATTTCCGCGGCGGGCGGTGAAGCCATCGCTCTCACTGTTGAAGGCGCTTCCTCTTCGCACCCGCGGTGGAGTCCCGATGGGAAGTACATCGCTTATCTCTCCGCCCGCAACGACGGCAAGACTCAGGTGTGGTTGCTCAACCGGCTGGGCGGCGAAGCTCAGCGCCTGACCTACACGCCTCAGGATATTGATGAACTCGCCTGGTCTCCCGACAGCACGCGACTCGCTTTACTGATGCGCGACGCCTCCCGAGAGGAGCTTGAGGCTTTCAAAGATCAGGATGACAAGGATTCCGACAAAGATAAGAACGCCAAAGAGAAAAAGCCCAAAGGTCAGCGGCCCTGGGTGATTGACCGCCGCCAGTTCAAGCAGGACGAAATCGGGTACCTGGACCGCCGGCGCACCCATGCCTACATTTTCGACATGCCCAAGCGCAGCCTGACGCAAATTACTTCCGGCGATTACGATGACGACCAGATGGCGTGGTCGCCGGACGGCGACCAGTTGGCGTTCGTCAGCAATCGCTCCACGCCGGATCCGGACGCTACCTACAACACGGATATTTGGGTGGTCACCACTGATAACACGGTTAAAGGAGCCCATATCACGCAGGTCACGATGAGTCCCGGCGAAGACCGCCAGCCGGCTTGGTCTCCTGACGGAAAATGGATCACCTACACCACGCGTCTGGATTCTGCGGTCTTCGAGTACGGCACCAAGCATCTCGCAGTGACCTCGGCCTCCGGCGGGGAGCCCAAAGTTTTGACCCACTCATTTGACCGCATGGTTGTTGATCCGCATTTTTCTCCAGACGGCAAAGCCATTTATTTCGTCGCGGATGACGATGGGACACTGAACCTTTGCAGCATCCCGGCAACCGGTGGAGAAATCACACGGCCCGTCGGCGGGAAGCTGGTGGTTAATGGATACGACGTGGGGAAAAATGGCGCCATCGCCGCGCAAGTCGCGACGATAGATCGCCCTGACGAGATTTTCACCATCGTCCCTGGCGGAAAACTTACGCAGGTTACCCACATCAATGACGCGCTGTTTGCAAAGCTCAAGCTGTCGCATGGCGAGTACGTTCATTTCAAAAGCAAGGATGGCGCCAACGTCGCCGGGTATCTCTATAAGCCGCTGGACTACGTGCCAGGTACGAAAGTGCCTACGATTTTGCGGCCACACGGCGGTCCGGTGTGGGCCTACTACTCGGAGTTTGCGCATCTCGCGCAGTTTTTCGCTGCAAACGGCTACGCCGTTCTTTACCCCAACCCGCGCGGCTCGACCGGGTACGGGCAAAAGTATGCCCAGGCCATCTTCGCCGACTGGGGCAACAAGGATTTTCAGGACGATATGGCCATGGTCGATTACGCCATACAGCAGGGCATCGCCGACCCGGACAAGTTGGGCGTTGGCGGCTGGTCTTACGGCGGCATCTCCACGAATTTCATCATCACTCAGACGACGCGCTTCAAGGCCGCCATCTCCGGCGCGGGAGAATTTCTCTATTCCACTAACTACGGTCACGATCACTATCAACGCGACTGGGAAACGGAGCTGGGACGGCCCTGGGAGAAGAAAGCTCTCTGGGACAAAATATCTCCTTTTTATCGTGTGGCCAGCATTACCACGCCGACGCTCATCATGGGCGGCAACATTGACTGGAACGTCCCCATCATCAATGGCGAGCAGATGTACCAGGCCCTCAAAAGCTTGGGAAAAACTACGGAGTTGGTCGTGTACCCGGACGAGTACCACGAGTTCTCCATGCCGTCGCATATAAAGGACCGGCTGGAGCGCTACATCGCCTGGTACAACCACTATGTGAAAGGCGACTCCGCGCCTGCGCGGCCGCCCGATCAACCGAAAACCAAAACCGCGGGAGAGTAGAAAAGAGTCTATTTGTCAGTTGGCGCGACGACCAGATCTCCAGTTTGGTGGTCTTCAATCTGGAATTTAAGAAATTTGTGAATCGCTGCCAACGCTTGCGGGTCGGAAGTCCGAATCAGAACCTGCCCCCCTCCCGGCGTTTCCGCAAAAGTATAAGAAATTTTCCCTCTGAGGTTCTTCATTTCCGGCACTCCCGGCGGCGTGGTGTCATGCACAAACATGGGAATGTCGAAGTCCGCGCTCGCGAACGCGTGAGCGATATGTTTGAGGTGGTGCCGGATGCTGTCGCGACTCGCCTCGTCATGCAAGTCTTTGGCGGCCACTTGAATCGCTCCGCCATTCGCTTGAATCAGAAAGTGGTGCGCGGTTGCCGATTGTGAGAAGCCCATCCCCACTGCGCCCCGCTCGTTCATGTGCGTGTGTTGCTCTTTAATGGGGCGTAAACGCATGTCGTGGATCGGGGCTGCGGGGTTTTTCTCTTTGGCGGATTGTGATTGAAGAGATGCCGGCGTTGCTGCTAGATACCATGCTGTTGCCATCACAACGATCATGTTCATCGAGCCCCCTGACTTTAGACGTGCGGAACAGTTTAGCGCTGATAATAATTTGCGTAATTCCAGCAATGCCGACACGGGCGTTGCT
>JALYLI010000084.1 GCA_030774335.1 Acidobacteriota bacterium
CGTCCGCAGACGCGTGCTTTGACGCGTACCTGATCTAAGGGACAGGTAAGACCTGGAAGAATATTTCCGGAATACTCAGGGCGGCAAAAACGGGTTAAAGCGGGGTTCAGATATCGCCTGAAAGAAACGGATGCGACGTGGGCTGGAGATTCCAAGTTTGAAACTGGAGGTTCGAAGGATAGGGTGGAGATTTGGTGGACGAGACCGGGGTCGAACCGGCGACCTCATCGTTGCGAACGATGCGCTCTCCCAGCTGAGCTACTCGCCCACGAGTAGTTGGATAAATTTTAACATAGCTCGAGGGTAGAGATTCGAACCTGGAGGTTCGAAATACCCCTGAAGATTCATAGATTGGAATAAGGCTACTTTAGGGGCTAAAGCCCATTTCCCCGGATGATGATTACGCCGGGACTGAAGTCCCCGGCTCCTGAGATTCGCGAGATTTCGTACAACATGAAATTCGAGAAATTTCGACCAACGCCGGACGAAAAGAAAATTACGGTTGGTCGGTGGGGGAGGCGGTGCGCTGGGCCACTACTTTGCGGGCGTTCTGGTAGAGCGCGCGGGCCTGCGGGATGCTGTCGACCGCTTTTTGGACTTGAGGGTCGGCTTCGAGCAGGACCTTGAAGCCTTCCTGCTGGCCGAAGGCGGACATGAAGATTTCCTGTTTAATTTTGCGCTTAATCCAGTCCTGATTTTCGGCGAGTTCGGGTTCGGTGTAGTGGACGTTGTGCTTGCTGAGATAGTCGCGGAAGGATTTCATCAGGGTGTCGTTCACTTCCAAATCCTTGGAGACGGCGGGCCTGGTGCCGAGGTAGTAGCGGGTGAAGCCGCCAACTCCTGTTTCCGCGGGGAAGAAAACGTCGGCGCGGAAGAGGGCCTCTTCAAACTTGTTGAGCTTCGCGGCGGGGACGACGATGTCGGGAGTGATGCCACCACCACCGGTAACCTGGCGACCACTGTCGGTGAGCTTGATCTCCGTGGGATGCTCGGGGACTTTGCGCTCGTAGTGATATTGGTACAAGGAAATTTTGCTGTAGTCGCGCTGAATGAGGCGGCCGCTGGGGGTATAGTAGCGCGCGGTGGTGAGGGCGAGACCGGTGTTTTCGGCGAGCGGGGTTACGGTCTGGACGAGTCCTTTGCCGAAAGTGGTTTCGCCGACGATGAGGCCGCGGTCGTGGTCCTGCACGGCGCCGGCAACGATCTCGCTGGCCGACGCGGAGTTGTTGTTTACGAGAACGACGAGCGGCACGGTGACGCCTTGATTGCCACGCACGGCGTAATAGCGGCGCTCGGGGGAAGTACGGCCGTGATGCGAAACGATGAGCTGATTTTTGTCGAGGAACATGTCGCCGACGGCTACGGCTTCATTGAGGAGGCCGCCGGGATTGCCGCGCATGTCGAAGATGAGTCCATCGAGCTGGGAGGTGTTAAGTTTTTTGAGGCCTTCGGCAATTTCGCGGTCGGTGGTTTCGTTGAAACCGGAGAGCCGGATGTAGCCGATGCCGGGTTTGAGCAGGAAAGAAATGTCCACGGAGTGGCGGGGAATTTCATCGCGCGTGACGATGAAGACGAGTGGCTCGGCGTAGCCTTCGCGGCCCACGGTGATTTTTACGATGGTGCCCTTGGGACCCTTGAGGAGGTCGGCGACTTCGCTGGTGGTGAGGCCGTCGGTGGCTTTTTCATCCACGCGCATGATGACGTCCCCGGGGCGGAGGCCGGCGTTGTAGGCGGGAGCGCCTACATAAGGAGCCATGACCACGGTGTGATTTTCGCGGGGAGCGACGACCATGCCGACGCCGTAATATTTGCCACGCTGGTCTTCTCTAAGTAATGCAAATTGCTTAGCGTCAAAGAAATTGGAGTGCGGGTCGAGCATGCGCAACATGCCGGGAATGGCGCCCTGGTAGACGACTTTGTCGACGTCAACAGGATCGGCGTAATTGTTCTGCACCACGTCAAGGACGCGGGTAAAATCGTGCACCGCGGACTGGTAGTCGTCGGAGGAGTTGCTGGTGGCGCGTACGTTGGGGCCGTAAGCGGCACCAAGGACAGCACATAAGAGGAGTACAGTGACGACAAGCACCAGGCCGCGAAACTGTGATTTCATGCTGACCTCGGAAAGGCGGGCATCCAAAGATTATAACACAGCGTATTCTTAGTGTTGGACGCGGCGAGCGCGCGTTTGACAGTGTTTAACACCGTTCTCTATGATGCCAAGAGCCGCGAAAATGGCTACTTGTAACCGATGCTAAGTATCCCTCACATGCTGGTGGTGTTCGTGATTGTGCTGGTGGTCTTCGGGCCGCAAAAGCTGCCAGAGCTCGCGCGGAGCCTGGGAAAAATGCTGGCGGAGTTTCGCAAGGCGTCGACGGATTTCAAGAGCGCGTTCGAAGAAGAGATGAAGGACCTGGAGCGGCAGGCGCGGGAAGTGGAGCGCAAGAAAGCTGCCGAGGCGGCGGCGAACGCTGCGAATGAGGCTCCCGTGCAGGCGGCGACGTTTGCTACGGCAGCGGGGACGGAGACGCCGGCGATTGAGGCGAGGGACGGCGCGGCGGTTTCTGGGGAGGCACGTGGTTCCGGCGAGGTTGAAGCGGTGAATCACGCGACAGCGGACGCCTTTGGGGAGCCGCTCGATGCGCGGGTTACGGAGGGGACGGCGGAGTTGGTGGTGACCCCTGTAGCGGAAGCGGTGGCGCGAGCGGGTTCTTTGGATTTTGAAGCGCACGCGAATGAGACGAGCGAGACGAGTGAAGCTCGTGTGCCTAGCGGTGGCGTCGGCGCGACAGAGGCGGATGGCGCTTCCAGTAATGGCGACGGAAGTTCGAGCAACGCGAATGTGAAGAGCGATGAAGGCGCAGCGAGCGGCGTAGACCTCCCTCATGATCAGCAACCTGCCTGACGCAACGATGATGCCGCCGACGGCTCCGGCTCCGGAGAATGAGCCCGGCGGGCAGATGACATTTTTTGAACACTTGGTGGAACTGCGGAAGCGGATTATTACTTCGCTGATCTCCGTGGGGATTGGCGCGGGTGTGGGCTGGTTCGTGGCGCCGTATTTTATTTCGTGGCTGACCAAACCGATGTTGAAGGCGCTGGCGGATCAGCATTTGACGCAGCAATTGGTGTACACGAATCCAACCGGTTATTTAAATTTGCTGATTACGCTTTCGATTTATCTGGGGCTGGTGCTGGCGTCGCCGATTGTGCTGTACCAGTTCTGGCTGTTTGTGGCGCCGGCTTTGTACAAGCATGAAAAGAGTGCGACGACCGGGTTTCTGGTTTCGACGGTATTTTTGTTTCTGGCGGGCATAGGATTTGGCTATTTCATGATGCTGCCGAAGGTGCTGAAGTTTTTAATCAGCTTCCAGGGGCCGGTGGTGCCGCTGATCAGCATCAATGAATATTTTGATTTGACGCTGATGGTACTGCTGGGCGCGGGACTGATATTTGAATTGCCGATTCTGATTTTTTTTATGACGTTGTTCGGGATTGTGACGCCCAAGTTCCTATTTGTGAATTCCAAGTACGCGATTCTGGTGATCGCGGTGCTGGCGGCGATTGTGACTCCTACACCGGATGCATTGACGATGCTGATTGTGATGGCGCCGATGATTGTTTTGTATTTCGCGGGGATTGGGGTGTCGGCGCTGGTGGTGGGCAGAAGGAACAAGAAATTGACTGCTGCCGTGGAGGCAAGCTAAGTGGATTTGATGACGCGAGATGAGTTTGGATGGAAGGTTCGCGCGACTCGAAAGTCTATGGGGCAGGCGATTTTGTGCGCGTGCGTGGGGCTGTTCAGCTTGACGGGATGTAAGGCGAAGAGCGATGACGTGGAGGGCGCGGCGAAGGCGGCTGAAACGAATGGCGCCGCGGGCAAGCTGGAGCTGACCGCAGCTGAACAGGGCGGGATGAACGACGCGCCTGCTGCGGAGAAGACCGGGGGATTTGACGGGAAGCGGGCGTTTGAGCATGTGGCCAAGCAGGTGAGCTTCGGGCCGCGGCCATCGGGGTCGGCGGCCATTGCGCAGACGCAGGAATATATTTTGTTGCAATTGAAAAACTTCGGATGCACGACGGAAGTGGATGCGTTTAGCGCGGACACTCCCGTGGGGCGGCTGGCGATGAAGAATATCGTGGTGAAGATTCCCGGGGAACAGCCGTCTATCATTATGCTGGGGACGCACTACGATACGGTTCTGCGGAACGACATTACGTTTGTGGGCGCGGATGATGGCGGGTCATCTACGGGCGTGATGCTGGAGATGGCGCGACTGCTTTGCCCTACGCGCGGCAAACGAGCGGTGTGGATTGCTTTTTTTGACGGGGAAGAGGCGATGAAGGCGTGGAGCGAGACGGATAGTCGCTACGGGAGCAGACAAATGGCGGCCCGGTTGGCGGCAAGCGGGGAAATTTCGAAGATCAAAGCGTTTCTGCTGGCGGACCTGGTGGGTAGCCGGGAGCTACATTTTATGCGCGATCCAACTAGCAAGAGTTTGACGGACGTGGTGTGGAAGACGGCGGACAGGCTGGGATATAGCGAACATTTTTTGGAGCAGTCGGCTCCGATTGAGGACGATCATAATTCTTTTGCGAAGAGGAATGTGCCGGTGGTGGATGTGATTGATCTGGACCGCAGCGGGGATGTGGCGTTCTGGCATACGGCCGAGGATACGCTGGATAAGATTAGCGGGAAGAGTTTGTCGATTACGGGGCATGTTTTTTTGGAGAGTGTGAAGGAATTGCAGAAGTGATCCGCCGTCAGATGGGGTTGGCTTGCGCGACGAATCGAAGAGAGATTCCTCCACTGCGTAGGCCGACTCCTTCACAGGAGCGAAGGAGAGGAAAAAGCATCGGCCCACTTCGGTCGGAATGACAAGTCTGGGCGGTTGGCTGACAGTCTTGTGACCACGGAACGCTGAAGCGTTTCACTTTGAAAGTTGCGGTGGTTCCACGCTAAAGACCCGGCCCGCCACGGCGGGCAGGCCCTGCAAAAACCTCAGGGTGGGGCACCCTCCGTGCTTTTTTTTTGTGCCCGTGAACATTTTGAGCCTAACCTTCATCATAAGTAATTCGGAAAAAGCCCACCATCCTCCGAGGAATTTGCGCTCCCGCCCATCAATCATTTATGAATCGTTGTGGATAGCTGATATCGTTTTGCTGGCATGCAGATAAAAACCATACGAGTGGAAGCGGCGAGTGGGGACTACGTGATTTTGTGTGGCGCGGGTGTGCTGCGGCGCGCGGGCCGGGAGATTGCGAGGCTGGGGAAATTTTCGAGTGTGCAGGTGGTGTCGTCACCGAAGGTATGGCGAGCGGTGGGGAAGAGCGTACAGCGGGGGATGGCGCGGGAGGGCGCGTTGAGCCTGCATGTGTTTGATGATGGGGAGCCGCGGAAGAATATGCGGTCGGTGGAGTCGCTGTGCCGGGCGTTGACGCGCGCGGGCGCGGATCGCCGGGCGCTGATTGTGGCGGTGGGGGGCGGGGTGGTTGGAGATGTGGCGGGATATGTGGCGGCGAGTTATTTGCGGGGCGTGGCGCTGGTGCATGTGCCTACCACGCTGGTGGCGCAGGTGGACAGCTCCATTGGCGGGAAGACGGGAGTGAATTTGCCGGAGGGAAAAAATCTCGTGGGGGCGTTTTATCCGCCGCGAATGGTGCTGGTGGATTACGGCCTGCTGCGGACTTTGCCGGAGCGCGAATACCGGAGCGGGCTAGCGGAAGT
>JALYLI010000085.1 GCA_030774335.1 Acidobacteriota bacterium
AACCAGGCGTGTTCGGCCCGCAACCCGAAAGGCGCTCGCTCGACGCGATTCGGCCTAGTCTGCGAAACCCCGCCTGTCCAGGGCCCGATCCCGTGTATGCCATCGCTATGGATGTAGGTCGCGAGGAGATTCGAACCGACCTTGAGCAAAGGATGCTTCTCTTCGGGGTGGTTACCTATGCATCGGGAAAACTCGGCGAAGAACCTGTACGCAGCCAGGGCCACGTGCACCGCGTCTCCCTGCACAGCGGCTGGTCGCCGCCTGAAGTGTACGAGATTTGGGACGGGGCAGCCGCCTTCATTTACATGCAGGAGCATGCTGCAGACAATCCTGGCCGCTGCTATGCGATTCTCGCCAGTCCTGGCGACATCGTGGTCGTGCCGCCGGGTTGGGCCCACGCAGCAATAAGTGCGGACCCTTCCGATTTCATGACTCTGGGCGCGCTCTGTGATCGAGAATACGGTTTCGAATATGAGGAGATCAAGAAACGTAAGGGCCTTGCCTGGTATGCACTCGTGACCTCAAACGGCGGCATCGAGTGGCTGCCCAATCCTTGCTATAGGACAACAAACCTCGACGTACGGCGACCCGTCGACTATTCCCGGCTGGGAATCGTGCGTGGGCGCCCCCTCTACGAACAAGCAGTTCAAGATTTCGATCGCTTTGCCTGGGTCTCAAATCCAGCTCTTGCCCGCGATGTCTGGTGGCAGTTCGAACCGTGATGAATGGTCACTATTTGGCTCAGTTAGTGCTGGATCACAATAAATCCAAAGGAGGGTGACTCGTCACTGATGTATGATTGCACCCCGGACCGGGAGGGTCGCTCCAGGCGCCTACTCGGGCCAAGCATCGCGTGTCTTCGCAAAGGGCCGACTGGATGCCAGCCTCAACCCACTTTCTGCAAGACATATTTCGCCAGCCGGCTGAATTGCGCCGGTCAATTGCATTTCTCGCCGGCGCGGGTCAGGCCGCGCTCCAGCGGGCAGCGTCTGCCGTGCGTGATGCTAAAAATGTTTTCTTGACTGGCATCGGGGCGAGCTGGAACGCGGCCCTGGCCGCGGGCACACTTTTTTCCGTAGCAGGTCGTCCGGTCTTTACACAGGAAGCTTCGGAACTTCTGCACTCTACGACCATTCCCCAAGGTGCAGTAGTTATGGTGGTGTCTCGGACCGGCCGAAGTGTTGAGATTGTGCAACTGCTGGCCAAGATTCGCGAGAGCGGCGGGTCGGTGATCGACATCACCAATTCCGCAGAAGGAGCCTTGGCAAAAGAAGCGACGATCCCCATCGTAATCCCTGTCGCGCTCGATCATGCCATTTCGGTAAACACGTATTCCTCTTTGGCGCTGGGCGCTGGCACCTTGGCGACCGCCGCGACTGCCAGTTTTGAAGCACTGGCGCCGTCATTGTCGCGGGCGTTTGAAGAAACGGATAACTTGATGGAACCCTGGAACGAGCGGATCGCAGCCTCAAACTGACTGACCCCCAACGGCACCTACTATTTCCTGGCGCGGGGTTCAAGTCTCGCGAGCTCCTACCAGGCGAGGCACCTGTGGGAGGAAGGGGCAAAGTCACCCGCCACGGCGATGAGCACCAGTGGGTTTCGCCATGGACCCCAGGAAATTGTTGTTCCAGAAATGCGCTTTTGCTGTTGGATCGACTCGAAGAAAATGCGGTCTCAAGATCTTGCCGTCGCCGATGATCTCGCGAAGCTTGGGGCATCGGTTATGTTGATCGGCCAGAGGCTTCCAGAGGATTCGGAATATTCAGAGCTATTGAAAACACGCAACTTATTGATTCTTCGAGTCGGCCAAAACGCAGAAAACGGCAAAATTGTGCTAACTGGAACGTAACTGGAACGCGGAATTTTCAATTATCTAGCGGTTTTTTTGTGTACAGATTTCATTTATATATTAAGAGTAACATAAATAAATAATACTTATTCAGCAGTCCTTGTAGAGAGGATAAGCAACGTTGCCTGGCGGCGGGCATGACAGGTTACGTAAGCAAGCCGATTCGGCCGGCAGAATTGTTTGCCGCCATTGAAACCGCGGTGCGGGGAAGTGGCGCTGAACAGGACCGGGCGGCGAGCGGGAATCAACGGTAACCGACGGTCGTCGCGTAGCAAGGATTCTGATGGACGTTCAATTTCTCCTTCGACGTTGCTCGTGGCGGGTTACCTCTCCCCGGTAAGGCGGGCACTAAACTTTTGCTGCGAACGTTCGGCATCACCATGCCACGCGACAACGGCTTTCATGCTATCGGTCAGGCGAATGCAACTCTCATGAGCAGTTTTGGGGCATCGCAGAAATTGCGTCAACAGAGACGGGGCCATGCTGACAGCTCACGAATCACAGAAACAATTTATACGCATGTGATTAGTGAAGATAGAAGACGTTGATACCGCCGTTCGAATTCTTCATCTTTTTGAAGCGGACCGGAAAAAGGGGAGCGATGGGCCGCAACGGGAGTGAGGTTAAGCTGCAACTGTTCTGGTGTCTGTTGTAACGTTCAAGTAGGTTGAATACTGTTCATCTCCGATGTCGGTAAAAGGCAGCAGCTTCATCGGCGTACTCGACGTGCTGACTTGCCACGTTCGCCGATCGATTCTCTTAGCGGCCAGCAACTGTGGCCCGGTCAGGGGTGGTTGATTATCTGTGATCGCAAACAACACGACCGGTCCGAACACTAACGCTACAGTTTGCAAATGCTGCGAATCCAGTGGTTCGAGCCGCAGGGTCATGGGTATTTCCAGCTCGACGCGGTCGCCATTACTCCATTGGCGATGAATCGCCGCAAAACTACCGGGAGCCGCCGGCGTCTGCAGGCGGCGGCCATTTACGGAAAGCGAGGCTTTATCTGCCCATGCCGGAATCCGAAAATTAATGGCGAAATTTCTCGCCTTCGAAATCTTAACGGTGAATTGTAAGACACTGTCGAACGGGTAGTCGCCATTTTGTTGCAATGTAACGTCGGCGCCGCCCTGCTCCCATCGCACGGTGGATGGTATGTATAAGTTCACCCAAACACCGGAGGGATCGCGGAAGTAAGTGTTGATGCGATAATCGGCCACCACTTGCGGATGGGTGCCCGAGCAGCAAGGCCATTTATCGTCGCGATAAACCTTTCGTGCTTTGGAATTATAGTCGGAATAGTAAAACGTGCTGCCGTCGAGCCGCAGAGGTTTGGCACCGAGAATGGTGTTGTACATTACGCGCTCCATGCTGTCGCCGTAAAGCGACTCGCGAGTCACGCGCATCAGGTATCGCGTCAGCTTGAAGTGAGCGTAGGAACCGCAGGGGGTCTCGAAGCTGCTGTGAGTATTGGTCAGGCTGTCGTAGAGGTCGGAGCTGCCGGTGGCGCGCAATTGTTCATCGGGGCCCCAACCGCCGGTCGCGAAACTTTGTGCCGTGAGCAGGTCAAAGCCATTCTTAGCGGCGCCAAAATGCTTTTCACTGCCCAGCGTCAGATATGCCTGCATGGCAGAACTCAGCGAATTGATGTAGCTGTAGGCGTGCCAGCCAGCCAGGGCATTGGCGCCCTTGCTGAGGGGATCATAATATTCGTCAAATAAATATTGCTTTCCCAGGTCGCGGTACCGACTCCCGGCTCCCCGCTGGAAGGCGATGAACATATTTTCCGAATTGGTGTAGGACTCGTCGTTGGCGAAAGCCTCGTCTTTATCCATGCGCCATCGCTTGCCGTTTTCAATGGCTTTGCCCGGCAAGTGCGGCATCGCGACATCGGTGGTCTGATCCAGAATCCTGAAAGCATCCGGATCGCCAACAAACTGGTGTGAATCGATCAGTCCACACAGAATCTTGTCGTAGCAGTAAGCGGGGAAACGGTTGCGGTCGTAGTACTCGCCGGAAATTGTCTTGGCGTACAAGCGGTTCAGGCGCAGGACTTTCTCTCGGGTTAGCCGATCACCAGTGATCGCGTATATGCGGGCCAGCGCCGACACCCATTGTCCAAATGTGCAGCCAGGAGCATAGCCGGAAGTTTCCTTGCCCAGCTTTTCATCGTAGCCGTAGCGATACCAGCCTGACAGATCGTCGCCGGGAGCGGGTTGGCCGGACATCTGACGCAGCGGTTTCAGGACACTGTCCTCGTTCAGTTCCATGAGGACAGCGTGAGTTTCTCGCAATTGTCGTTCGTGAGGTTCGCTGTGCAAGGTGACATGGTTGTAGCCGAACTGCTCCAGTGGCGGCTGGAAGGCCACAGTGGCAAACGCATCAGAAAGGCAACGCCGGGGAATCGCCATCCCTGCGGTGACAAGCGAAACGGCACGTACGAACGATCTGCGAGAGAATGTCGGAAAAGAGAACATAGCTTGATCGCGGCGTCTTTCCAGATCGTCAGGACGTCACCATTTTAAGCGCAGCGCGCCTATGCCGGCCATCAAAATCGCTGTGCTCGCACACTTGCCATGGCGATGCTCTTCAACCGTAAGGTTCAATCGCGGCACTGAAGCATTATCATGGCGATCGCGGCGGGGACGGGCATTCTGTAGAAGAATTTTTATGGTGAATGCTGAGAGGCGATTGATGCTGCGGGAGTCGGAAGGGAGATAGGCAGCAGTGGCGCAGCTTCCCAGTTTAGAATGCAATCTTGACAGTGAGACTCACAGCTTACTACCATCGATGGCGGGATGTTGACACCCTTCAGTGCCTATGAAAGCGCAATCTCGTCGGTACATGGCTGCAGCATTCGCGATTGCCACTGTTGCTGCTATAGCGTGGGGCCCAGCGCATTTTAGTGGGCATAACAAGCTCGATTTCAGCCGCGACATCCGTCCGATATTCAATCAAAACTGCACGGCTTGCCATGGCGGAGTCCGGCAAAAAGCCGGGGTTTCGTTCATCTTCCGTGAAGAAGCGCTCGGGAAAGGAAAGTCAGGCCGGCCCACAGTTGTCCCGGGCGACCCCAATGCTTCCGAGTTGATTGCTCGGGTAACGTCGAAAGATCCGGAAACGCGCATGCCTTATCACGGGCTTCCTCTTCCACCGGAACAGATTTCATTGCTGCGGCGGTGGATCAAAGAGGGCGCGAACTGGTCCGACTATTGGGCTTTTGTTCCACCGCGACCGCAGGCGTTGCCGCCAGTGAAGCACACCGACTGGGTGCGCCAGCCCCTCGACCGGTTCGTTTTGGCTCGCCTGGAGAAAGAATCACTCCGGTTTTCTCCGGAGGCAGACAAGTCCGCGCTGCTGCGTCGCGTAGCTTTGGACCTCACTGGCCTCCCGCCGACGGTGGAAGAGCAGGCTGTGTTCGCGGCGGATCACTCCGCAGATGCCTACGAAAAACAAGTGGATCGTTTGCTAACTTCACCGGCGTATGGCGAACGATGGGCGTCGATGTGGCTTGATTTGGCGCGTTACGCGGATTCTATGGGCTATGAGGCTGATCTGATCCGCCATGGGGTGTGGGCCTATCGCGATTGGGTCGTCGCCGCTTTAAATCGCAACCTGCCTTATGACAAGTTTGTAACCACACAATTAGCGGGCGATCTGCTTCCGAACGCTACTTACGAGGATCGAATAGCCACCTCGTTTCATCGGCAAACGCCAAACAACCAGGAAGGCGGGACAGACGACGAAGAGTTCCGCATGGTGGCGGTTATGGACCGTGTGGCCACAACTTGGTCGGTGCTGAATGGCGTCACGATGAATTGCGTGCAGTGCCATTCGCATCCCTACGATCCAATTCGCCATCCGGACTACTACAAGTCTTTGGCCTTCTTCAACACTTCGCGTGATGCGGACCGGGACGATGATTTTCCCAACCTTCGTTATGCAAAAGACAAAAAGCACTATTCGGAAGTCGCGCAGATGGAGCAAGAGATTGCGTCGCTGGTGCACTCCGTAGAAGCCTCTGACCGTCCACTCGTTGAAAGTGCTGAATGGAATCCACTGCCCATTCAGTCCGCAGTTGCTAACGACACCCGGGCCATTGAAGAGAGACTCCCGGGAGACATAGAATATCTGCGCCAGATTCGCAAAAATAAAGATACGCCCGCCGACCTGAAGGCTGTAGACATCTCCAACCAAGTCGACGCCATCGCCAACGTCAAGAGATTGCTGGCGGCCGCCAAGGCCCGCAGCGGACCTGCCCAAACGTTTCACATTCGCGATGGCGTGGCCTTCGCTGATCCAGAGGTTCCGGGACAGTCTTATTACGAACTGGTGGCCACCAGCGCACTTCCTATGGTGACCGCCATTCGCATAGAAGTGCCGCCTCTCGAACCTGAAAAAGCGCGTCACACACCAGAAGACGGCTTCTTCGTGGAGCAAACAGAAGCCTGGCTTCTGGAGTCCGGCCATCCCAAGATGAAGATCGCATTTCGCTCCTTCATCCATGACGCGGAGGAGAACCTGCAAGCTTCGGTGACCCCGGACCCCAACGCAAAAAAACATCCCAGGGAGAAAAAGCAGATCGCCGACGGATTTTCCGCGTACCCAAAACTCTTCGGCACGCGCTGGATGGTAGGAATTCTCGCCGAACCACTGCGACTTTCGCCTGCCGCGCGAATCGCAATTTCTCTCAAACAGACCCGGGAAATCGACTACAAGCCGGCGCCCATCAGACAACTACGCTTGTCGGCGAGTAGCGATCCGAAATGGAGTTCTCTCGCTCAAGATCCGGCGCGGGTGAAATCTATTGAGCGCCTCACCGATCTCGAAGCGAAACTGGCCAAAATCCCCACTTTTTACGTTCCCGTGATGGCGGAAGAAGAGCCTTACGAGAGAAGGACGACGCTGGAATTCGAGCGCGGCAGTTTCCTGAACAAAGTTGGCCCAGATCTCGGCCCTGACGTGCCCGCAATTTTTCCCAAGCTTCCCGAGGGAGCTCCGCGCAACCGCCTCAC
>JALYLI010000086.1 GCA_030774335.1 Acidobacteriota bacterium
TCTTGGGTCAGGCGCATGGATTTGATGGCTACGATTTTGAAGCCGGCCTTGTGAATGCGCGAAAGAATTTCGCCTTGTTGCCCGGCTTTTACCGCGTCGGGCTTGATGATTGCAAATGTGCGTTCCAGTGCCACGAAAATCCTCCGTTTGTTCTTACAAACTTTTCTTAAAGGTTATTTACTTGAGCGCAGCTGCGACGGTCGAGCCCAGGTCCGCGGGAGTTTCCACGCAGCGAATTCCCGCCGCGCTCATGGCCGCGTACTTGTCTTTCGCGGTGCCCTGGCCGCCGCTGATAATGGCGCCGGCGTGGCCCATACGCCTGCCCGGAGGCGCGGTTTGCCCGGCGATAAATCCAATCACCGGTTTCTTCACGTTGGTCTTGATCCACTTCGCGGCGGTCTCTTCCGCGTCACCACCGATTTCCCCAATCAAAATGACCGCATGCGTGTCGGGGTCTTCGTTGAAAAGCTGCATGGCGTCCAGAAAGGTGGTGCCGATGATAGGGTCGCCGCCGATACCGATACAAGTGGACTGGCCGATGCCCAGGCGCGTCAACTGATCCACAGCTTCGTAGGTCAGCGTTCCGCTGCGGCTCACTACACCCACATGGCCTTGCTTGTGAATGCGTCCAGGCATGATTCCGATTTTGCATTTCCCGGGCGAAATAACTCCCGGGCAATTCGGCCCGATCAGGCGCGTTTCTTTGAAGTCCACCACGGAAGCCACGCGCACCATATCCAGAACCGGGATTCCTTCGGTGATGCAGATTACCAGGGGAATTTCAGAGTCGGCGGCTTCCAGAATGGCGTCTGCAGCGTAAGGTGGCGGCACAAAAATTACCGAGGCGTTTGCGCCGGTTTCTTTGACGGCATCGGAAACGGTGTTGAAGACGGGGCGTTCGAGATGCTTGGTACCGCCTTTTCCTGGCGTGACACCGCCGACCACTTGCGTGCCGTACTCAATCATCTGCTGCGCGTGAAAAGTTCCTTCGCGCCCGGTGAAACCCTGCACGAGGAGGCGGGTCTTTTCGTTGACGAGTACGCTCATCGCGCAGCCGCCGCGAGGGCCACAACTTTGGTAGCGCCATCTTTCATGCCGTCGGCAATGGTGAAATTCAATTTACTGTCGCGCAGAATTTTCTGGCCCAGCTCCACGTTGGTCCCTTCCATGCGCACCACTACCGGCACTTTTAACTGCAAGTCTTTCGCAGCTGCCACGACACCGGTGGCGAGAACGTCGCAGCGCAGAATCCCGCCAAAGATATTGATAAATACGGCTTTCACCGCGGGGTCGGCCATCAAAATTCCAAATGCGTTTTTTACCTGATCCGCGGAAGCACCGCCGCCGACATCCAGGAAATTCGCGGGAGAGCCACCGGCGTATTTGATGATATCCATGGTGGCCATGGCCAGGCCGGCGCCATTGACCATGCAGGCCACGCTGCCGTCGAGCTTGATGTAATTCAAGCCGTACTTGGAAGCTTCCACTTCCAGCGGATCTTCCTCATCAAGATCGCGCAACTCTCGCAATTCCTTATGGCGGAAGAGCGCGTTGTCATCGATGGTCATTTTGGCATCGAGGGCTACGAGTTTGTTGTCACCCGTGAGCACGCAGGGATTAATTTCCAGCATGGACGCGTCGGTATCCATGAACGCTTTGTAGAGCGCCAACAAAAACGGCACGGCGTTGTTTACCGCATCCATCGGCAGGCCCATGCCGAAAGCGAGCTTGCGGGCCTGATAGGATTGGAGGCCGACGACGGGCTGAATAACTTCGCGGAGAATCGCCTTGGGATTATCTTTGGCCACTTCTTCGATTTCCATGCCGCCGGACGTGCTGGCGAGGAAGATAACTTTTCCGGTGGCGCGATCCACCAGCAGGCTCAAGTAAAGTTCGCGCTTGATGTCCAGACCTTCTTCGATCAGCAGGCGCTTGACGATGCGGCCGCCTGGGCCGGTCTGCGCGGTGATCAGGTTCATCCCCAGAATCTGGCTGGCGATTTCGGCGGCTTCATCGGCCGAGCGCGCCAGTTTCACGCCGCCACCTTTGCCGCGCCCACCGGCGTGAATCTGCGCTTTGACGACTACGATATTGGATTTGAGGCGCTGCGCCGTTCCGCGCGCTTCTTCCTTGCGATAAGCGACTTCGCCGCGCGGAATTGCCACACCATAACGCGCGAGAATGGCTTTCGCCTGGTACTCGTGAATCTTCATCTAGTTCCCATCAGTGATAGAATTTTGCGTTCGTTGAACAGTAAAGTTTACTTTGAAGGCTGGAACGGAAGCAAGGAGACCATGGTGGCTTCGCGGATGCACAGCGCGGAAGATGGGGAGATTTTAACGCGCGCGGAGGCCGAAGAAGCCATGGAGGAGATACTTTCCGGCCGCGCCGGCACGGTCGCAATTGTGAGCTTGCTGCGCGGGATGAATGCGCGACCAGTGCAGACGCAGGAACTTGCTGGTTTCGCTGTGGCGATGCGGCGCCACGCGGCGGTGGTTTTTTCCGATGAACGGTTGCGCCCGGCTCACCTAGTGGATACGTGTGGTACCGGAGGAGACGGCTGCGACACCTTTAATATTTCCACGGCGGCTGCGATTGTTGCGGCGGCCGCTGGCGCCGCCGTCGCCAAGCATGGCAATCGCGCGGCCAGTTCGCGCTGCGGGTCCGCTGACGTGCTTGAAGCGCTGGGCGTGCGCGTGGATCTTCCGGTGCGGCGTTGCGGTGATGCCATCCGCGAATTGGGTCTCGGTTTTATTTTTGCTCCGGCGGCGCATTCGGCCACTCGCCACGCTGTTGATGCGCGAAAGAAAATGGGCGTGCGCACGGTTTTTAATTTGCTTGGCCCGTTGACCAATCCTGCTCGCGCGCATTCACAGCTAGTAGGCGTTTATTCCGAAGGCGTACTCGACGTAATGGCTGCCACGCTTGCTGAACTTGGCGCGCAGCACGCTTTCGTGGTGCACGGAGCCGACGGCCTGGACGAAATTTCGCTGAGTGGTGAGACCGCAGTCGCGGAAATTCACGCCGGCAAGATCCGGCGATTCACACTCACCCCGGAGAATTTCGGCCTTGAGCGCGCACCTCTTGAGACCTTGCGCGGCGGCGACGCGGCGGACAACGCCGCTTTAATCCGGGGCGTGTTGAACAACGAAGCTGGGCCGCGACGAGACATCACGGTAATGAATGCCGCTGCGGCGCTGGTGGTCTCGGGAATGGCGACAGATTTTCAAGAGGGCGCACGCCTCGCCGCCGGCGCCATTTCTTCCGGCGCAGCAAAACAAAAACTAGCGGCGCTGGCAGCCTTCAGCAATCAGCAGCCCGTGCCGGAGGAAAATTGAAGCAACTACTCTCCGTCGTGATTTTGGTTCTCTTGCTCGCCTGTCGCGCACAAGCTCAACAAATTCCGTCCAGGCCTTCCTCCGCGCTGAAACCCGTACAAGTGGTGCAAGAAATTCGCGATTACCGGATGAACAACGAAGATCGCATCATTCGCGAGCTCGCCGAATTTCTGGCTATTCCTAACGTGGCCAGCGACACCGCCAACATTCAGAAGAACGCCGCCCACCTGCAGGCCATGCTGGAAGCTCGTGGCATCGAAACGCATCTGCTGCCCATCACCGGGCGCGGCCCGGTGGTTTTTGGAAAGCTGAACGCGCCCAACGCTCGCCGCACGGTAATTTTTTACGCGCACTACGACGGCCAGCCCGTGGATCCGTCGGCGTGGACGGACGGCAAGCCCTTCGAACCGGCGCTGCGCAGCGGGTCCATCGAGTCTGGCGGCAAGCGCATTTCATTGCCCGTCAACAGCGCGCAGCATCCCGCCGTATACAATGACGACTGGAGGATCTATGCGCGTTCTGCTTCGGACGACAAATCGCCCATCGTGGCGCTGCTCGCGGCGCTGGACGCGCTGCGCGCCAACAAAATTACGCTGAGCGTAAATCTGAAAGTAATCCTCGACGGCGAAGAGGAGGATGGCTCGCCGAATCTCGAGCGCGTGCTGGTGGCGCACAAAAATCTGCTCGATGCCGAATTGCTGATCACCGGAGATGGTCCCGTACATCAAAGTGGCCGCCCGCTAATTTTCTTCGGCAATCGCGGCATCCTCGGTTTTCAACTCACGACCTATGGAGCCATTCGAGCGCTGCACAGCGGCCACTACGGGAACTGGGCGCCTAATCCGGGGTTTTCACTGGCGCGATTGCTCACTTCGATGAAATCCGCGGACGGAAAAGTTTTGATTGACGGCTTTTATGATGACATCGTCCCACTGAACACCACTGAAAAAGAGGCCCTCGCGGCCATGCCCAACAATGACGCGGACCTGCAGCGAGATTTGCAATTTGCCAAGCCGGAAGGCAGCGGGCGACGCCTTATCGAGCTGCTGCAATTTCCTTCGCTAAATATTCGCGGGCTGCGCAGCGCGTATGTCGGCGAGCAGTCACAAAATGTGGTGCCCGAAAAGGCCACCGCGGCCATAGATATCCGCCTGGTAAAAGGCGAAGACCCGGACAAAAAGTTTGAACAGGTTCTAGATCACATTCGGAAACAGGGTTTTTACGTCACGGCGAATGAGCCCACGAAAGAAGAACGCCTGGCGCATCCCGAGATTGCCCGCGTCGTAAAGGATTCCTCCAACTACCCGGCGTCGCGCACTTCCATGGAGCTGCCGGTGTCGCAGGCGCTCATCAAAACAGTCGAGGAGGCCACAAATGGTGAGACGGTCGTCGCACCGATGCTGGGCGGCAGCGTACCTATGTACATTTTTGAAAAACTGGAAATCCCGTGGATTGGCGTGCCCATCGTCAATTACGACAATCACCAGCACAGCTCTGACGAAAACCTGCGCCTCGGGCAACTGTGGCGCGGCATCGAAGTTTACGGAGCGATCCTGGCGGACCTGAATTGGTGAGGCTAAACGCACACTACTGACGGTGCTACATCCCCAAAAAATTTTTCAGCAACTCCTTGCCGGAATTCGTGAGCACGGACTCGGGATGAAACTGCACGCCCTCAATTTTGTGGCGGCGATGGCGTAAACCCATAATGATGCCGTCCTCGGTCTCGGCGGTAATGATCAACTCGCGCGGGAGAGTCTTGCGTTCCACAATCAGCGAGTGATAGCGCGTCGCGGTAAATGGGTCCGCCAGTTTGTGAAACACGCCTTTCCCGTCGTGATGAATCTCGCTGGTTTTGCCGTGAAACAGCGCCGGGGCGCGCTTGATCTTGCCTCCAAACGCGGCGCCAATGGCCTGGTGGCCCAGGCACACACCCAGAATGGGAAACTTTCCCGCCAATTTCTCAATCAGCTCCACGGAAATTCCCGCTTCCTGCGGCGTGCACGGACCTGGCGAGATGACGATGCGCTCGGGCTTGCGGCGCGCGATATCTTCCACGCTAATTTTATCGTTGCGGTGCACCTCCACCTCGCATCCCAATTCGCCGAGATACTGTGCCAGGTTGTAAGTAAAAGAATCGTAGTTGTCGAGCAGCAAAATCACTTTAGTTTTGGCCTCTTCTTGTCGCCGGCGCAGTCTTTTTTCGGGCGCCCGCGGCTCTTCGCGGGATATTTTCTGGATTACTGTGCGCCGCTTCCAGAGCCGCCAGCAAGGCCCGCGATTTGTTTACCGTCTCCTGATATTCCCCTTCGGGCGTGGAATCCGCAACCAGACCGCCACCCGCCTGCACGTGCGCGATGCCGTTCTTGATCACCATGGTACGCAGAGCGATGCAGGAATCCAGGTTCCCCGCGAAATCCAGATACAAAACTCCGCCCGCATAAATTCCGCGGCGGGTGCGTTCCAGCTCCTCGACGATTTCCATGGCGCGAACTTTCGGCGCTCCGGAAACCGTGCCCGCCGGAAAACAGGCCATCAGCGCATCGAAGCAGTCCACGTCTGCGCGCAAGCGGCCGCGCAAGCTCGAAACCAGGTGCATCACGTGCGAAAATTTTTCCACCGACATGAGCTGTTCCACTTTCACGCTTCCGTATTCGCAGACACGGCCAAGATCGTTGCGTCCCAGATCGACGAGCATCACGTGTTCGGCGCGCTCTTTCTCGCTGGCCAGCATTTGCCTGGCGAAGCGCTGGTCTTCGGCCTCATCGCGGCCGCGCGGCAATGTGCCGGCAATGGGGCGGTAAAACACGTCGCGGCCCTGCACCTTCACCAGCATTTCCGGCGAGCTACCTACCACGTCCACATCGTTCATGTGCAGATAAAAAAGATACGGCGAAGGATTCAGCGCGCGCAGCTCGCGATAAATCTCAAAGGGCTCGGCTTGCACTTGCGCGGAAAATCGCTGGCTGATGACCACCTGAAAAATATCGCCGGCGCGAATGTAGGATTTGGCTTTACGAACGGCGTCAAGATATTCCGGTTTGCGAAAGTTGGAAATAACTTTCAGTGGCCGCGATTTCTTGCTGGAAGCCTTGCGCGGGTGTTCGGCAGGGGCCGGCTGCTGCAACAGAGCGCGGGTACGTTTTATTTCGCGCACGGCGGCGTGGTATTTCGCGCGCAGCGTTCCAGGGCCCCCGGTGAACACGTTGCGCACTACCCACAAACGATGCTGCACGTGATCGAAGGCCAGGATGCCGTGGTAAAACATCAGCACCGCATCGTACAAACCGATATCGTCGCGCAATCTTTTCGGCAATCGCTCGATCAGCCGCACCATGTCGTAACTGAAATAACCGATGGCTCCCGCAACCAGCGGCGGCAGACCCGGCAAGCGCACGGGGTGGAATTTCTCCATGCGCTCGCGTAGAAAAGTAACCGGATCGCGCTCTTCCCAGACCAGCCGGTTGCGGCTTTCCAGCACGCAGGCGCCATTGGCGAAGCGGAAGATTTCTTCTGGATGCGCGCCTGCGAAGGTGTACCGCGCGATTTTTTCGCCGCCTTCGACGCTCTCGAGCAAAAACGAGTAACGCGCGCCTTGCGCGATGCGCAGGTAGGCGCTGACGGGTGTGAGCAGATCGGCGGAAAAGACGTCGTATACGGGAACGAGATTGCCTTGCTTGGCGAGGCGCTGAAATTCGCGGAAGTCCGGCTGGATCATGCGCGGCCCCGTCGCGTGGGAGCGGCGCGCTTTTCCTCGGCGCGCAGCGATTGCAGGACGGCCCTCCGCATGGCCGCTTCCGGCGCGCGTTTTGCCATCCACAATTCCCACTGCGTCACGCCCTGCGACAGAAACATCTCCACTCCCGAAACGGTAACAATTCCTTTTTTTCGCGCAAGATTCAATAGTTCCGTGTGCTGCGGCCGATAAATGAGATCCATCACCATGCGACAGTTTAACTCCCGCGCCGACAGCGGCGAAATCCGGCTATGCGGATGCATGCCTAATGGCGTGGCGTTCAGTATCGCGTCGAATTTCTCACTGCGCAGCGCCCGCCGTGGCAGCGCCTGTCCGTCAATCGCGCGCGCCAGCTCCCGCGCCAGATTTTCACGGCGCGCGCAAATTGTCACGACCGCGCCCGCCCGGGCCAGCGCGAAGGCAGCGGCCCGCGCCGCTCCTCCGGCTCCCAAAATCAGCACGTGGCTGCCGGGCAGTTGCAATTTCCGCGCCAGCCCGTCCAGCACGCCAACGTAATCTGTATTGCACCCAAACAGTGATCCGTCGCCACGCACCATCACGGTATTCACCGCGCCAATTTCCGCCGCCAACGGATCGCAGTCGTCCAAATATTTCAAAATCGTCTGTTTGTGTGGAATGGTTACGCTGAATCCGCGAATTCCGAGCGGCGCAATGGCGGCAAGAAAATCTTTCAGCTCATGCACCAGAAACGGCAGATACACGGCGTCCAAGTTTCGCGCGATAAAACCGGTGTTGTGCATCAGCGGCGAGAGCGAATGCCCGACCGGTTCGCCGATGACTCCATACACTCGGGTCTGCCGCGTCAGTTCATGCGCGCGGTAGAGGTGAATAGTTTCGCGCAGTGAAACTTGCCCCGGCGCCGTGGTTTCCCCAACCGGCGCGTAGGCCAACGCGCTTCCTTCGCGCAGCGCGAGAATTCGCGCGGGCAGGCCAATTTCGCCCATGGGGGAGGCCACAAAATTCCGCGAGCGTCGCGCCAGCATCAGGAGCCGCAAGCTGTCGCCGACGGTACGCGCCATCGCGGCAATCTTTATGGCGTCCACGTCACCGTGATTGGGGACTTTGATTTTTCGCGGCAACGCCGGCGTGCGCTCAAAGTCATGCATCGACAGCAGCACTCGCGACGGCACGGCGTATCCGCGCACCGACTTGCCGGGCAATTCCCGCAACGTTTCCACTTCCACGTCGCACCAGGAGCAGCCCGCATCCCGCGCCTTCATTAGCCAGAATAATTGCTGTGCGATGGACCCGCGAAATTTTCCGCCGGCCGCCACGCGCCGGCAAGTGGCGAGTAGCCGTTTGCCTCGAAGTTTTTGCCGCGCAACCCAGCGCAGGAGCTTGGCGCGCTCGGCATCGCGCGAAAGCCAGTCCAGGCGCAGTTCTATGGTAGGAGTTTCGCGCCATGCCGCGCGAACCTGTCGGGTCATGGTGGCGGCCGTGGGCGCCGCCACCACCGCGCAAACCCTGCTTTTGCCCGATCCGAAGGGACCCACCTGGCCTCCCGGCCTTCGCCATGCCGTTGAAAACACGGCTACTAGCACGCCGTATAGTCGCAGTATCAAACTTGTAAAGCAACCTTGGCCAATTTGTTGACGCCACTCCTGGCCCCTGCTAATTTCGCTCTAGAAACGTTCTGGTTCCTCCATATGCCGTGTCTTCAAGAAGGAGTATCGCCATGCGCGCCAAGCTCGCAGCACTAACTTTCTCGCTGTTTTTTTCAGCCGCAATCGTTGCAGCGCAGGACGCCGCGCCCGCGGGCTCGGCGGGCAATTCGCCCGACTATACGGCCGTGAACTGCTCCGGCTTCGTAAGCGATCAAGTTTCCGACGAAATCCACGTTATTTCCGGCGAACAATCGAATCCCAGAATCACCTTCACGCACGGCGACTACGTCTATATCAATCGCGGCCGCGACAAGGGTGTGCAAGTCGGCGATCGCTTCTCAGTCATCCGGCCAGAGAAAGATCCGATGGACGTGCCGTGGTTCAAGTGGCAGCACAAATTGATCAAGGCCATGGGCCAGCTTTATGTGGACGCCGGACAGATTCGCGTCGTCAGCGTGCAGCCTAACGTGGCCATCGCGGAAGTCGGCTTTTCATGCGGATATTTGCAGCGCGGCGATATCGTGCGTCCTTTTGTGGAGCGGCCCTCACCACCGTTCAAGGAGGATGGCGCGTTCGATCACTTTGCACCCGTTAGCGGCAAGCGCGTGGCCATGATCGTTGCCGGCCCTGATTACACCCAATTGTTTGGCAAGCACAGCGCGGTGTACGTGAATCTGGGCACCAATCAGAGCGTGCGTATGGGCGACTATTTCCGCGTTTTCCGCTACCAGGGTACTTTGGCGGAAACGGTGCCGCAGACCAAGGGTTACCAGTACAAAATGTATGGATTCGGCAGCACGCACGAAAAATATGAGTGGCAAGATTTGCCGCGCGAAGTGGTCGGCGAAGGCATCGTGATCAACGAAAGTCCCAATTCTTCAACGGTGCTGATCACTTCGAGCTCCATCGATATTCACGCCGGCGACTACGTCGAACTCGAATAGGTTCCCTGCCGCTAGGAAAGATTGCTGACAAATGATTCGCCCGCTGCGCTGTTGACAGCGGGCTTTTTTTTGAGAGTTCACGGCTAGCGAAATTTGAACTATTGCACTAGCCAGCGGAGGGGGCGGGATCGCGGAGGATGCGCATCAGCTCGGCAGCGGCATGGGGAAGGCGGGCGCCGCGGCGGCCTACCAGGTAGACGTGGCGGGGGATGTTGAGCTGCTTCACTTTTACTTCCTTCATCCAGCCGTGCTCGATTTCCCACTGCACGCACATGCGCGGCACGATCGCTACGCCCATGCCCATCTGCACGAAGCGCTTGATGCTTTCGATCGTGGGCATTTCGATGGGCATGTTTAGCTCGGTGTGATGACGGGTGAAAAGTTCGATGACACGGCGGCGAAACGGGGATTCCACGATGTGCGCGATGAAGACTTCGCCGCCGAGATCGGCAACGTCCACTTCACGTTTGCGCGCCAGAGGATGTTTGGGCGGAACGACGAGACATAGCTCGTCCTTCAGGATTTCCGTGGCTTGCAACTGCGGGTCGCGCGGAACGTAGGAAACGGCGCCCAGGTCTAGGCGATAGTTGAGGACTTCGTGAGGGATGTCGCGCGAAAACATGCGGTGTACACGGACCTGCACTCCCGGGTGCTTTTCGCGGAAGATGGCCAGAGCGGGAAGCAGCGCGTGAATCGAGCTTTCATTGACGCCGAGGGACAGTTCGCCGCGCTCGAGGCCTTCGAGTTCGGTGAGGCCCTTTTTTACTTCATCGCGAAGGTTTATGAGCCGCTCGGCGTAATCCTTCAGCAGGGTGCCCGCGTCCGTCATGCGCACGGGGCGCGAGCCACGCACGAAGAGCGGCTGCCCTAAGCCGTCTTCCAGCTTGCGAATTGCCAGGCTGACGGCGGGTTGAGTGCGGTACAGGCGTTCCGCGGCGCGCGAGAAACTGCCTTCTTTGGCCACGGTTAAAAAGACTTGAAGTTCGCCCAGGTCCACGGAAAAACCCCAAAATCAAGTATAAGGCAGGTTTATCAAAAGCAGAATAAAGATAAATTTGACTAGCGGCGGCCCGGATGCGTTACTTACTCAGGGGTCTCCCCATGGACGTAGTGCACATATTCGATACCACCCTGCGTGACGGCGAACAGTCGCCGGGCTTTTCGATGAATACACCCGAAAAGATCCGCATGGCGCACCAACTGGCGGCGCTGGGCGTGGACGTGATTGAGGCGGGATTCCCGATTTCTTCTCGCGGCGATCTGGAAGCGGTGCGCAAAGTGGCGCAGGAAGTTCGCACCGTGCCGATTGCGGCGCTGGCTCGCGCGCGCAAAGATGATGTGAACGCCGCCATTGAAGCCCTCGAACCGGCGGCGGCTCCGCGGCTGCACATTTTCCTGGCGACTTCCGATCTGCATTTGAAAGTGAAGCTGCACATGACCCGCGAGCAGGCCCTCGAAGCGATTGCCGCGATGGTCAAACTCGGGCGCAACAGCGTCGGCGAAGTGGAATTTTCCGCGGAAGACGCCGGGCGCACGGACATAGATTATTTGTGCGAGGTTTGCCGCGTGGCCGTAAAAGCGGGCGCGACGATTTTGAATCTGCCCGACACCGTGGGTTACGCCGTGCCGGAAGAGTATGGCGAGATGTTCCGGCGCGTGCGCGAGTGCCTGGGTGACGCGGACGGCGTGACCTTGAGCGCGCACTGCCATGACGACCTGGGAATGGCGGTGGCAAATTCGCTGGCGGCGGTGCGCGCCGGCGTGCGTCAAATAGAGTGCACCATCAATGGCATCGGCGAGCGCGCCGGAAACGCGGCACTGGAAGAAATCGCCGTCGCCCTCGCCGTGCGCAAAGAAAGTTTTGGCGTGACTACCAACATCAATATGGCGCAACTGTTTCCCAGTAGCCGTATGCTCACCGAAATTACCGGTGCGCAGGTGGCGCCCAATAAAGCGGTCGTCGGCGCGAACGCCTTCGCCCACGAAGCCGGGATTCACCAGGACGGCATCATCAAGAATCCGCTCACTTACGAAATTATGTCCCCGGAATCCGTGGGCGTGCCTTCGCGCCTGATGGTGCTGGGGAAACACTCCGGACGAAACGCCTTGCGCATGAGCCTGCGCGATTTAGGATATGAGCCGAGTGATGCGGAACTGGCGGAGGTTTATCAGCGGGTGAATGCGCTGGCGGACCAATCGAAAAATGTGCGCCCGCGCGACCTGGTGGCCATCGCGCATGAAGTGTTGCGGCGGCGTCCTGCGGTATTGACCGCGGATGCGTCCACCGTGGTTTAAGGCGGCGATCTTGGCGCTGCGCCTTTTACCCCAGGAGAAAGTAGCCGGACCGGAGTTCTCCATGAAAAAAAATATCGTGCTGCTGCCGGGAGATGGCATCGGCCCGGAAGTCACCCGTGCCGCAGCCACGGTCTTGCGCGAGTGCGCCCAGGAATTTTCTCACCAGTTCGAGATGCGCGAATATCCCATCGGCGGCGCGGCCATTGACGCCACCGGTACCCCGCTGCCCAACGAAACTCTGGATGCCTGCCGCAAAGCCGACGCCGTTTTTCTCGGCGCGGTGGGCGGAGCGAAATGGGACTCGCTGCCAGTAGGGAAGCGGCCCGAGAGCGGGTTGCTGGACCTGCGGCGCGGGCTGGGTCTGTACGTAAATGTGCGGCCCGTAAAAGTGTGGGAGCCGCTGCGCGGAATTTCGCCTCTGAAGCCGGAGCGGCTGGGCGACCTGGACATTGAGATTGTGCGCGAACTGGCCGGAGGCATGTACTTCGGCGAGCGTGGCAACGCCACGGAAAAAGGCGCCGAGCGCGCCTGGGACACGGAGTCGTATTCCACGACGGAGATCGAGCGCATCGCCACCTTCGCATTCGCGCGCGCCGAAAATCGTTCGCGCCGTCTCTGCTCGGTAGACAAGGCCAACGTGCTCACCAGCTCGCAACTTTGGCGCCGCACCGTATCGGCGCTGAGCACTGTCTATCCCTATGTGAAGCTGGAACACATGTACGTGGATAACGCGGCCATGCAGCTGACGCTGCGTCCCACGCAATTTGACGTCATCCTCAGCACCAACATGTTCGGCGATATTTTGAGCGATGCCGCCGCGGCGCTGGTAGGATCGATTGGCTTGGTGCCCTCCGCGAGCTTTGGTTCGAGCGCGCCATTGTTCGAGCCTATCCACGGCTCCGCCCCGTCGCTGGTGGGCACGGACTCAGCGAATCCCATAGGCTCAATCCTGAGCGCCACCATGATGCTGCGCGACGGCTTTGGTTTATCGCTGGAGGCCGAATGGGTGGAGCAATCCCTTCTGCGCGTCCTGGGCGCCGGCTATCGCACCCCGGACATTGCCGAATCGGGAGCCCGCGCGGTGAGTGGCTCAGTGTTTACGGAAATATTGCGCGAAGAAATGCTGCGCACGCTGGAACATGCCGAGCGTTACGGCTGGGGCGTCTAGTCGGAACTCTCACGAGTTCCTAACCAAGGTTAAATTCGCCTCGCAACCGTCTGATTCGTTGGAAACAACGCCGACCATATGCCTGTTCCCCCACCTCCGGAGCCTCGCCCCAAGAAGAATTCACTAACGATTTTGATTCTAATCGGGGTGGTGGTTCTTGCGGGTGGTGCATTCGCGATGCATTCCATCATCGCTTCCGGGATTACCCGAGGTCCCGATAATTTATTTGGAGACCAGCATTTAAAGACAGCGGTCGCGTTGATAGAGCTGCACAAGGTGCGATTCGGAAAGTATCCTGACTCATTGTCCGACATAAAATTTGCGGGCCAATGGGACCAAATAGCTTTGCAAAACGTCCGTTACTACCCAAATGCGGAGCGCACAGAATATTACGTTGAGGTGGAACGTGGTTGGGTCGGGAAACCGGAACTAAAAATGCCAGAACAGTTTTGGCAAGGCACTGGTTACACCCCGCATTTGAAGCCAGCAAATCCGTAGCGGGGTACGGAGTTGGTCCGAGGAAATTGGCTTTTTCGGTTCGGCAAGTTCTGCCTGCAGCATATCAACGGTGATTCCGTTCCAAATCTAAATTGATATTTAATCGATGGCGAACACTGTCCGTACGGTGGCTTGCTTGGAGACTTTTTCGGGAAAAAGTGTGAGGGAGAACGTTGGGATGGAAGAGCGGCTAGCTGAGACCTCAATTGTCGCTGTCGAGGTCTGAACAGTTTGATGGGCGAGCGCGAACATCGTGCCATTCGCCATATTGCTGGCGTACAGCAGGGCGCCAAGCTTTGCGCCCGCAGAGTTGGCCAACTCACCCGCGTTTTTGCGGGCCTTTTCGATTGCCGCGGCTCGTGCTTTAGCTTCCAGGGATTCTTCGTCCGCCACTTCCCACCCCACATCCTCCAAGCCGTTCGCGCCCGCCTGAACCGCAACATCAATCAATTTTTGCGCCGCACCAGAGGCCACGCGAATCTTCCAACTCTGATGAGCTTTGAACTTACGTGCCTTACGGAGAGCAGGATTCTTGTCTGAGTTTTCCACGGAATTATTTTCGCCCAATTCCAGGGAGCCGCTTTCGATTTGAGCCTTAGATAGGCCGGTGCCCAGCAAGGCCTTGATCACTTTATCCGCCGTGGCCAGGTTGGCTTGGTAGGCCTGGTCATGAGTTTCTCCGTACGAAATACAACCTACGGTGACATTGGCGACGTCCGGTTCGACCCGTACAGTTTCGGTAACGATGACTTCGATGGTGCGATTTTGGCGGTTGACCTCGACTGTTTGCGCCGAAGTGTAAGGCGAATTAAATAGTAATGCGGCAAAAAGAAAGGGCCCGGCGAGTCGAAAGCGCATATTTATCATCCCCCAATTCAGGTCGGCGCAAGCTTATAGAAGTTCATTTCGGATTACTAGAGAGTGTTGTTACCCAGAGACAAACGAGCACTGGGACGCGACGCGCAGCCAGTTCCGCCGGGAACTCTCCATCATCGTTTTGCTATTCCAGACATTTAAGAATCATCTATAGAAAACCAAACACTAGAGAATCGCGTAGCTGAGGAGTATTGTATGGCCACGTTGTGAGGGGGATCTGTGCCTGAATACAGTGAATTCAGCCGTCGTGAAATTTTGCAAAGGTGTTTGGCGCTTGGTTCCGTAACGCTCGTCTCGGCAAGCCACAGCGCGGCGATGCTGCTGGCGTTTGAAGAGAAAGAAATGCGCAAGCCGACGCCGCCCAATGAATTGGGGCCGTTTTACAAGAAGCGCGCCCCCGAAGGAGCGATGTTGCGCGCGGCGGGAGATCCCGGCATGCCGCTTTCCGTTTCCGGCGAAATCCTGGACACCCGGGGAGAAAAACTTTCGAACGCTGCTGTCGAGATCTGGCAAACGGATCATCTGGGCCACTACGACCTGGACGGCTACCGCTATCGCGCGAAGCTTTCCGCGGATAGCGCCAGCGCCTACAAATTCGAAACGATTATGCCCGGGCACTATCCGGATCGGGTGTGCCAGCACATTCACTATCTGGTGACTGCGCCGGGACACAAGCCCTTAGTCACACAACTTTATTTTGCGACGGATCCGGTTTTCGAGGGCGACCCCGATAAGAATTTCAATCGTGATCCGCTGATCCATAGCCGCGAACTGGTGCGTCCGGTCATGCTGGTCGGCGATCCCAAAGATATTCACGCCACGGTAAAGTTCGAGCTGTGCCTGGAGCGCCTCTAGTGCAGCGCGCTTTGATCGGAATCGCCATCGCGGTGCTGGCGCCACAAGCATTGCCGGCCCAGGGGCCGCACCTGGAGAGAACCATTCCCCTGCAGGATGTCGCGGTTCGTTACACCGCCATTTCTCCCGCAGGCGATTTCGTGGCGGCGGTGTGCCGCGATCAGAAATTGCGAGTATGGGAGGCCCGGTCCGGCGCGTTGTCGCAGACGTTGGAGTTGAGCGGGGAACGAATTACCAGCGCACATTTTTCGGGCAGCGGCGAATTGCTTGCGCTCGGCGGAGGCAATGGCCGCGTAAGAATTTTTGAAATTCCATCTGGAAAGCTGAAGTTCGAATTTACCAGCTCACGCGAAGTGCATGCGCTGGCTTTTTCGAAGGATGCGAAACTACTGGCTACGGCGCCATTGGAAGAAGCTGTGGAAGTGTGGGACCTGTCGTCCGGCAAACAAATCGCCAGGATGAGAGCGCCTTTCAGCGGAACCTCCGCGGTGGCTTTTTCGCCGGATAGTAAGTGGCTCGCCACCGCCGACGGCGATACCGATGTCCGCGTATATGACGCGCGCACCGGCACGCTGCGAAGCACCGCTGACGATTTGCTGCTGGAGCCCCTGACCATCGCATACTCCACTGACGGCCAACAGATATTTACCGGCGGAGGCGACAAGACCATTACGGTCATTGATCCAAATAGCGGCAAAGTGCTCCGCATATTTCCCAAACAAAGCGATGCGCTGCTGGGTCTTTCCCCGTCGAAGGACGGAAAGTTACTCGCTGCGGCGTACTTCAATGCCGACGATCCAAGCATACCCGCTCCTGTCTTGATCTGGGACCTGGCGACGCAAACACAGCGGCAACGCATCCTGGAAAGTGGGATGGTGCCCAATGGCGGAGAATTTTTAATCGACGGACGTCTGCTGTTGACCAGTGGCGCGAAAAGCGAGCTAAAAATTTGGTCGCTGCGCTGAGATTTGTCGCGTTGCGCCGCTAACAACCACCAGCCATCAGTTTTCTTTGAGCACCGAGCATTCGAATCAGCTGCGCGTTCGAATGCACTAATGTTTCACGTGAAACATGTTTTTGCTCGTTTCACGTGAAACCAAATCAGGCGTTTCACGTGAAACCATAATTTACCAGTTTATAAAATCATTGAATTATTTAATCGTCGCCGATTCTTGTTCACTTGTCGACACGCCGACATTTTGCTGGATGTCGACGCGCCAACACTTGGTACCGATGTTGACACGCGGACATTTTGTTCGATTGTCAACGCGCCGGCACCTCAGCGTTCGAACGCTCACGCACCGCCAAGCTCCCGTCCGGCTGCCCGATGTGCCGCCACCGCACATGGGCATTTTGACTCTAATCGGGTGCTCGGGTGCCGCACTTTTCACCTCTAAAGGTGCTGGTTTCGTGTCCGGAAAATCCCGCTCGTCCGGTTTCCTCCTCCTCCGTTCCGAAGTCGTGCCAGGTAGTTTCAATTGCCGGCACGCCTTGCCTGGGATGGGCGCGGGGTGCTACTTTTAGGCGGTATTTTGGCGCTGGCGTGTCTGCTGGCGGGTTTGGTGCGGCTGACGACCGCTCCGGGCCGCTCCTTCTAAGGTGTGCACAGATAAGGTTTTGCCGTAGCAACTGTTGGCTGCGTCTGGGCAAAGTTAAATACTCACCTGCATGTTAACTTCACGCAAAAATTCGAACGCCGCGCACCTGCCCATACGTAATAGCGGAGGTGCCCGCGTGCGCCCAGAATCTCGTGTTGATGCCGGCGGCGACCCGGATAAAGCGGTGACGTACTGGCGCGTGGAGGGCTCGCTGCTGGAGTTGGGGGCGCTGCGTCCCGTGTTGTTTTTTACCTGGAATTCGCGGAGTTATGCGGAGCGCTGGGCGCGCCGGGCGGGCATGGCCGGCATGGCGCTGGTGCGTCCTTTTACCTATGCCGCCAGCCGCACGTTTGCGACGAGATTTTTGCACACGCTACTGCGCGGCGTGAGCCGCGACCGCCTGGACCTCCTCGGCGAGGAATACTTTCAGTATGTGTTGAAGCCGCAGATGCGGCGCGAAGCGGTAGAAAAACTGGTGGAGGCCATTCGCGGCGGTGAACAGGTGGTGCTGGTCAGCCAGCTGCTGGAACATATCTTGAAACCGCTGGCGAAACATTTTGGAGTGGCGTCCATCATCGCGAACCGCCTGGAGTTTCGCGATGGGATCGCCACCGGCAGGCTGCTCGATCCGGTGGTGCGGCCGCGAGGACCGTTGGCGTGGGTGGCGAGCGGATCCACCGACGGGCGCATCACGCGCGAGAAACTAGTGAAGCAACTGGGTTGGACCCGCAATGCGGCGCTGCCGCTCGCGGCGGAGCAAAGCAGCCAGCGGCCGCCGGTACCGATAGAAACCACTGGTCCTTGCGGCAGAGCCGTGGCGCTTTTTGGCGAAAGCCCGCGAGTGGAAAAGCTTTCGGTGCGGGCTACGTTGGCGAACCGCAACATCATGCTGATCGGCGTGACCGGATTCATCGGCAAAGTGTGGCTGGTGAACCTGCTCGAAAATATTCCGGACATCGGGAAAATTACGCTGCTGATCCGCCGGAATCGCACCACTTCAGCGCAGCGGCGATTTGAAAAAATTGTGGAAGAGTCGCCAACGTTCGACACGCTGCAGGAGCGCTATGGACGGAACCTGGGCGCGTTTCTGAAAGAAAAAGTTGAGGTGGTGGAAGGCGACGTGAGTGCGCCGGGACTGGGACTGGACGCGGCCACCCAGGCGCGGCTGACGAAATCGCTGGATTTGATTGTGAACAGCGCGGGGCTGACGGACTTTAATCCGGATTTGCGCGAGGCGTTGTCGTCGAATGTGGACTCCGCGGCGCATTTGCTGGACTTTATCCGCCGCTGCGAGCATGCCGGTCTGATGCATCTTTCGACCTGCTACGTGGTGGGCATGCGCGACGGCCGGGTGACCGAAGAGCTGAAACCGAACTACAACCCTTCAGGCGATCCGGAATTTAACGTCGAGCGCGAAATTGAATCTCTTCGCGAAACCATCCGCAGCGTGGAAGAACGCGCCGAAGGCGTGGAACTGATCAAAGCCCTAAAGCGCCAGGCGCTCGGACGCGGCGTGGACGATTCGGTGGTGCCTGCGAAAGAACTGGATGGCGTGTTGCGGCGCAACCGCATTCGCTGGGCGCGCAACCGGCTGGTGCGCATTGGAATGCGTCGCGCGCAGCACTTGGGCTGGCCAAATACTTACACGTTTACAAAAAGCCTGGGGGAATCCGTGTTAGCGACGCGCGGCCAGAATTTGCCGATCGCCATTGTGCGCCCGTCCATCGTGGAAAGCTCCGAGCGCTCTCCGTTTTCGGGATGGAACGAGGGCATCAACACCTCGGGCCCGCTTTCGTATCTGCTGGGAACAAATTTCCGGCAATTGCCTACCAATGCGCGAAAATGCCTGGACGTGATTCCGGTGGACATGGTTTGCCGCGGAATGAGTTTAATCGCGGCAGCGGTACTTGCGCGACGCAACGCGCGCATGTATCAACTGGCGACTTCCGCGGTGAATCCCGTAAACATGGGCCGCAGTATCGAACTGACCGGCCTGGCGCACCGCAAGCACTACCGCATGGCGCAAAGCGTGGATAACTGGCTGAA
>JALYLI010000087.1 GCA_030774335.1 Acidobacteriota bacterium
CGTTGAACACCGCGTTCAACGATCAGAGCTCCCTGGATGGTTCACGCGGCTTGTCCGACTTTGACCGCCCGCACCGCTTTGTCATCAGCTACCGCTACGAACTACCGTTCTTCCGCGATGCGGAAGGCTGGAGACGCGCAGCCTTGAGTGGCTGGGCGCTCAGCGGCATTACTATCTTCCAGTCCGGCACGCCCTTCTCCGTTCTGGATAACTCCGCAGGATTCGCCTATATCGGCGGCTTGCAAGCCGGCGTAGCTGGCGCGCAACTCGTCGACGGCGGTTCCATCCCCGCTGGTTATGCGCGCGGCGACATCCACACGCTCGTGGATAATGGTTACTTGAACCCCGATAACTTTACCTTTGCGCCTCCCGCAGACCCTGTTGGTTGCGCCGCTGACCCCAATGCCTGCGTCACCGCGTTTGGCAACCTCGGCCGTAACATCTATCGCGGGCCGTTCCAGCAAAACTGGGATTTTTCGTTGATCAAGAATTTCCGCATCGCCGAGCGCCAGGAACTGCGTTTCACTACGGACTTCTTCAACATCTGGAATCACGCGAATTTCGCCAATCCCTCTTCCACCGAAATTTCCAACCCCGCGTTCGGCAGAATTTTCTCTACCGTGGGTACTCCGCGCCTGATCCAATTCTCTCTGCGCTACGCTTTCTAGTCGCAGCGCATCTTTTGATTTTCTCATTTGTAGTTGGGTGCCCCACACGCCGCCGTCGCGTGTGGGGATTTTGTTTCTGGCTGAAGTGAGATATAAAAAATCGAGGAATTTACATGACCAACGAAAACCCACGCATCAAATTACTCGAACGCGACGCCGTCACCCCCGAAGCCGCCGCCCTCTACGACGCGCTGCTTGCTCAACGAGGCGTCGTCCCCAACATGTTCAAAGCTCTCGCCTACTCCCCGGACATCGCCAAAGGCGTAGCCGGCTTCCTCAAGCCGCTTCTCGGCGACAGCGCCCTGAAGGGTTGGTACAAAGAACTCGTCGCCGTGCGCATCTCCATTCTGTGCGAATCGGAATACGCCATTCGCGCCCACTCCATCTCCGCGCAAAAAAAAGGCGCCACCGAGGCGCAAATCGCCGCCGTGCGCGATTTTGAAAATGGTCCCTACTCCGAAAAGGAAAAACTGGGGTTCCGTCTTGCCGACCGTCTTCATGGCGGTGGCCGCCAGGTGGACGACGCTTTTTACCGCCAGCTGCAATCCGTTTTTATCCAACCCGAACTAGTCGAATTATTTCTCACCGCGGCAGCCTTCGAAATGTTCCCGCGCTTCATTGACGGCCTTCAGATTCCCACCACGCCCGCCCCACTTACCGCGGCGAAGTGATAATATTCTCCGCGGACAATCCGACCTATGCGACCTGTTGCAACACGCGTATCACATCTCACCGGTGAAGGGGCTCTCGCAGTCTTCTCTCGCGCCAAGGAACTCGAGCGCGATGGCCACTCCATCATCCATCTCGAACTTGGCGAGCCCGATTTTCATCCCGCCGCGCCCGTCGTGGATTCTCTGCGTGACGCCGTAGCCGGTGGCCGCGATCGCTATGTTTCCACGCGCGGCATCCCCGCATTGCGCGCCGCTGTCGCCAGTTATCTCAAGCGCACGCGCCGCCTCGAAGTCCCTAGCGAAGAAGTGCTGATCGCCCCCGGCTGCAAAATGGCCTTGTCTCTCGCCATGATGGCGCTTATCGAGCCTGGAGCCGAAGTTCTCTATCCCGACCCGGGGTTTCCTATCTATCCGTCTTTCACCCGCGGTCTCGGCGCCACTGCCATTCCCTTTGCACTGGAAGAAAAAAACAAATTCCAGCCCGATCTTCAGGAAATCGCGGCAAAAATCACGCCGCGCACCAGCGTGTTGATTTTTAATTCGCCCAACAATCCCACCGGAACTGTCTTCAGTCGCGAGACTCTTCAGCAGTTTGCCGACCTCGCGGTGAAACACGACTTGTGGGTCATCGCCGATGAAATCTACGCGCGTATCGTGTTTAATGGCGAATTTCTGTCCATCCGTTCTCTGCCCGGCATGGCCGAGCGCACCATCATCATCGACGGCTTCTCCAAAAGTTTTGCCATGACCGGCTGGCGCCTCGGCTATGCCGTCGCTCCCAAACACATCGTGGATGCCATGGATCTGCTCGTCCTCAACACCTTCACCTGCGTTGCCGAATTTACCCAGGTCGCGGCCATCGAAGCACTGCGCGATTCCACTCGCGCTGTGGACGCTATGGTCGCCGAATATCGCAAACGCCGCGACCTATTCGTCGCTCGCCTCAATCGCATCCCTGGATTCCGCTGCCAGGTTCCCGACGGCTCCTTTTACGCTTGGGTCAATGTGGAAGACACAGGCCTGCCCGCCGAAGAAGTTGCCCGCCTGCTGCTCGAAGAAGTCGGCGTCGCCGGCATCGCCGGCGCGGCTTTCGGCGCGCAAGGGAAAAACTATGTGCGCTTTTCTTTAGTCAGCGCCCGTCATTTGCTTGAAGAAGCCCTTGACCGCATTGAGCGCCTGTCCGTCCGCTGGCGGGTTGCCGTTGCGCGCTAGAAATTCCGATAGCGTCTTATCCATGACTAAATCTCTGCCCGCGCGTCAAAATACGGAGTCACCACAAAAATGAAACATCTGATTCACTTCACTATTTCGATTTTTCTCGTCGCGGCTACAGCTTTTTCTACAGCCGCTCAGGCCCGGCCGGCCGCTTCTCCCGCCGAAGTCGCCAAAATTTACGATCGCTTGCTTCCCCAGATCGACAAAATCGCCATCTACGACAATCATTCCCACGCCACTTTTCCCGATGACTCCGACATGGACGCCCAGGCTTCACCTCCCGGCGAAAGCACCGTCATGCGCCTGCGTGACACCAATCCTGAATTCGTCGCCGCCGCCAAATCTCTCTTCGGCTATCCTTACAACGATTTTTCGCCCGAGCACGCCAAATGGCTGATCGACAAAAAGAAAGCCGCCGAGGCCTCCGGCAGCACCGCGTACTGGGACGGCATCCTCGACAAGCTCAACATCGAAACCTGCCTCGCCAATCGCGTGGCCCTTGCCCCTTATCTCGATCCCAAGCGCTTCCACTGGGTTTTCTTCGTGGACTCTTTCCTCTTCCCCTTCGACAATCGCGACCAGACCGGAAAAAACGGCGACATGGGTGTCTACATCCCCTTGCAGGAAAAAGTTCTTCAGCGTTACGAAAAACAGGAAAACGTCAGTGGCCTCCCCGCCGACCTCGCTGCTTACGAATCCTTCGTCCGCCAGACTCTCGCCGACAATCAGAAAAAAGGCGCCGTGGCCATGAAGTTTGAGGTCGCCTATTTCCGCTCCCTGTACTTTGGCGACCCTCCGCGCGAAAAGGCCGAAGCCATTTATGCCCAATATCACTCCGGCGGCGTCCCCTCCGAAGACGAATACCGCACTTTTCAGGACTACATCTTCCGCGTGCTCATTGATCAGGCCGGCAAGCTCAAACTCCCCGTCCATTTTCACAGTGCCGTCGGCATCGGAGATTATTTCAGCCTCACCAACGGCAATCCTCTTAATCTCGAAAACGTTCTCCGCGATCCGCGTTACAAAAACACTAACTTCGTCCTGATCCATGGCGGCTATCCTCACAATCTGGAAATGATCTGGCTCACCGCCGCCAAAAACGTCTACACCGATTCCTCGCTGATGGGCTACTACGTCTATCCCTCCGAATTAAAAAATATTTTGAAGCAGTGGATTTCTCTCTATCCCGAAAAAATCATGTTCGGTTCCGACGCTTTCCCCTTCAATGACGCTGTCGGCGCTGAAGAAACTTTCTGGCTTGCCGTCCGCTCCGCCCGCACCGCTGTCGCCGAAGCCCTCGCCGAACTAGTCGCCGAAAACGCCCTTACCGAATCCAAGGCGCTGGAACTTGCGCACCTCTATCTGCACGACAACGCCGCCAAACTTTATGGAGCCAAACAATGAGCGCCTCTGAACTGAAGTACACGGCCTGGAAAAACGTCGAGCGCGAAAAGTTGAATCCACTGATAGACCGCGAAATGGTCGTCGGCGACAAAATCATGCTCGCGCGCGTGCTCATGAAAAAAGGCGCGCACGTCCCTCTGCATCACCACCACAATGAACAGGTCACCTATATCCTCGAAGGCGCACTGAAATTCCACGTCGCCGGCAAGGAAATCGTGGTGCGCGCCGGAGAAGTCTTGTGTATCCCGCCCAACATGCCTCACGAGGCCTGGGCCCTGGAAGAAACCATCGACCTCGACGTGTTTGATCCGCCACGCGAAGACTGGCTCAACAAAACTGATGATTACCTCCGGCACGGCCGCTAGCCGTTCACGCACCCAACTGCCGTCGCGCATTCATCATTCGCACCCGTTAAAGCCGTAGACAAACCGCTACCGGGTTGTTTACCGTAGTCCAGTGGTCTGATTCCAGCGTGGGGTCAGCCCTCAAGGGGAACATCACATGAAGAGGCTGCTAGTTACGTCACTGCTGCTGTGCGCGAGTGTGTGCGCGGCCCGAGCCCAGGAAAACGTCTCCGCCGGCGCGTCGCCGGCAACCAATGTCGCGGAAAATTTTAGTGCCACCAGCGGCGCCCGCGTGCCCCTGGTGAAGCCCTTCCCTCAGGCCGGTCCGGTTTTCATCGCTGATGCACGCGATCTGTCGGCCGCTAACCTGTCCGCTCCCGCCACCCTCACCACCGCACTGGCCATCCCCATGGACGCCGCCGATCCCGCCTCCGCTAAACCCTCACCCGAGCCCGCCCCCAGGTTTATTTATAGTTCTCGCGACGACTATCGCTGGCAACTGGGCCTGGGTGTTTCCTTCGAGCGCTTCAGATCTTCGATTTACAGCGCCAGCGCCGTGGGCAGCAACACTAGTCTTAGTTATTTCCTGAATGACTGGTTCGGTGCGGAAGGGAATGTGTCGACTTTTTTCGCTCCCACGATCTGGGGTGGCGAGCATATCAAGCTCGTCAATTACGGTGTTGGTCCAAGGATTACCTGGCGGCGCCCGCGGTGGGAGCCGTGGCTTCACGCCCTGGTTGGCGGCACGCACGCCCTTCCGCAAACTGCCGGACACAGCCAGAACGGCTTCTCCCTACAGGCTGGCGGCGGCGCCGATTACCGCTTCGCCCCGCGCCTCTCCGTACGCCTGGAAGTAGATTACGTCGCCACCCACCTGTTCGGCCAATGGCAAAACAACCTCCAAGCCGCCGCCGGCCTCGTCTTCCACTTCTAACTCGATCGTTCGATCGCGAATTTTCAGTTCGATGGGCGCGGCGCAAACACTCGCCACCTCAAAAGTTTAAGAGACGCCCAGGATGCCCCACACTCGCGTGGCGCTTTGGACCTGGTCTCTTTTGTGCCTGAAAAACTTCCCCACCAAAACTACGGATGCATGGTCGCCGGCACCGGCCGCCCCATCGATTTCGCATACTCCGCTTCAAACAACGGACTCGCCGCGAACTCCTGGCTCAACTCATGCAAAAGTTTCTGCGCCAGCGCATCCTGTTTCTCGCGCCGCGCCGCCAGCGCGAGCATTATTTTTGCGAACGGCCGCAAATACAGTCCTCCATCCGCAGACTTTCCCAGTTGCTGCATTCCCAGTTTCTTATCCCCATGTACGCCGCCAAACGTCAACAAAAAGCGCATCCCGCCCGATAGACTTCCAATAATATAATTTGCCGAGCCCAGCGCCACATACGCATCGTTCGCATCCGGCCGCTGCTGCAGCAAAGTCTTCGCGTATTCATTCGCCAGCTTCAAAAGTTTCAGCGCCTCCAACCGTTCCTTGCGCAAAATCATGTCCGCATCGGATTCCATGCCCGCCGCCAGCGTCAACGCGAAAAGCGCCTCGGTGTCGGCGGAATTTTGTTTCAATCGCTGATTCGCCAGCGCCCTGGTCTTCACCAGCGCACCCTGAAACTTGTTCATCAGCTCTGCATCGGGCTTGCCGTCAATGCCGCTCAGGAATTTCTTCTCATTCAGGAAAAAATCGCTGGTTAGGACGCCCTGGCGGTAAAACTCCTCGAACAAGTAGCTGGCCGCGATGGCCACTTCTCCAAAAGGTTCCTGCGGGTTCTGCACTTCCCAGTCCTTGAATTTCACGCGTGCTTCCGGGAATTTCTGCGTGTAAAGCATCTCGAAGCCGGAAGTCAATTCGGGGATCGGCGTGAACGACGGCGCCATCGCGTCTGGCGCCACGCTGCTCTCTGTCGCGCCTGCGCTGGCGGACGATGTCAGCGTCACGGTCGCCACCAGCAACAAAAGCCACATGGCCGTATCCCGTTTTGCGAAGCTGCTCATCGGTAGATCTTCAGTATGTAGCTAGAACAATCCCGGCAGGAATCGCGGTTTGCCGCCCATGGCCGATCGGTAATCAGGATCGGCGAACAATACGCGTTCTTCCATCTCCAGCCGTTGCGTCAGTACCGCAATGTGCACTATCGAACCCGCCAGCGCGGTGATCCACGCCGTGTGAATCAAAGGCAGCGCCAGCATCTCCGTAAACACCGCTGCATAGTTAGGATGCCGAACGAAGCGGAAAGGTCCCGATACGATCACCCCCAGCTTGGTGGAATCCACCACCTGCACGTTCCAGTGTTCGCCCAGCGTGCGAATCACCCACCAGCGCACCGCGTTCGCCGCCAAAAAAATGGCGAACATTGTTCCCGCCAGCAGCGGAATAAATGGTCGATGCAGAAAAACCACTTCCACGGCCGCGCCGATCAGCACCGCGGTATGCAGCGCCACCATCCACCCAAATTGTGGCTCTACCACCTTGGAAGCGCCACGCGCGATCATGCTGACCTGGTGCCGGCGCGAAATTTGCAGCTCCACAATCCGCAAAGCGCCCACGCCCACCAGCAGCGCCAGAAAGCCGATAACAGTTATGTCCATTGCAGCAGCAAAAATTCCGCGCTGAATCCCGGACCAAACGCCGCCAGCAGCGCATATTCACCGGACTTTAGCGGACGCTTCTCCAGCCATTCCTGCAAAATAAAAAGAATCGTAGCGCTCGATAAATTACCGACTTTCGCCAGAATGTCCCACGAAGGTTGCGTCTGGCATGGCGTCAGCCCTAGTTGCGTTTCCACGTTGCCCAGCAGCCGCGCTCCGCCCGGGTGCAGAATCCATCCTTTAATGTCTTCGCGCTTCCTTCCACAGCGTTCCAGGAACCCATCCACCAGCTCGTTGATTTTCGCGCCAATCATTTCCGGGACATCCTTGGCCAGCAGGATGTGAAATCCCGAATCCCGCAAATCAAATCCCATGGCCCCCAGCGAGTCCGGAAACGTATACGTCTCCGAAACCAGGATCTTCGGGCCGCGCACCGCATCTTTTCCGCTGACCACCACCGCCGCCGCGCCGTCGCCAAATAAAATCGAAGAAATCAGGTTGGCCTGGGAAATATCCTTCCGCTGGAACGTCAGCGATGGCAGTTCTACTGCGATGATCAGTACATTCCCGCCGGGTTCCGCTTTCAGGTAATCCGCCGCGCGCCCCAGTGCCATCGCTCCCGCCGCGCATCCGAGCTCCGTAAACGGCATGCGCCGCACATTAGGCCGAAAGCCCATCATGTGAATCAGGTGCGCATCCAGCGAGGGAATCATGAACCCTGTGCACGATACCGTAATGATCAGATCAATGTCCGAGGGTTTAAGCCCGGCGCGCTCCAGGCACTTCTCCGCCGCTTCACGCCCCAGTTTGATGGCGTGCTCCATGTACTCTTCGTTTGTCTTGGAAAGCGCCCGCGGTTCAACGGTGTATTCGATGGGGAAAATCGCATGCCGCTGGTGCACCCGCGCATTGTCCACGATGCTCATCATCGCTTCGAGTTTGCGCTCCGGAATATCAAACACCCGTCCCATGTAGTACTTCACGTCTTCGCGTGTAATGGTGTGTGGAGGCAATGCCGTCGCCGTCGCAGCGATGACGCAATGACGTGAGGGAGCAGCCTGCTCTGCAGCGTCGGTGAGGTTCAACGAGTCCCCTGTAGCTTCAAGTGTGGCACGAATCGTGACCCCAATGGTCGCCGTAATTCCGCATAACTCCATTGGGTGCAGTATTTCTTAGGCACGGGTGGCAAGCGGTAGAAGATACATCATTCTGGACAAAATCACCCCGGAATTCGCACTTTAATTTGTCAGCTTTCCTGACTAGCCCGGATCTCCTGCCATCTACGCGGCCGCCGGTTCTGCTGCAAAATTTTCTTTCGCAACCGGATGGATTTGGGCGTGATTTCCACGAACTCATCGTCGGCAATAAACTCAATCGCCTGCTCCAGGCTCAATTCCCGGTGCGGGATCAAGCGAATCGCTTCGTCCGCGCTCGAAGAACGCATATTCGTCTGCTTCTTTTCTTTCGTGACGTTCACGTCCATGTCCTGCTCGCGCGAATTCTCACCCACGATCATCCCTTCGTACACGTCGATCGCCGGCCCGATAAACAATTCACCGCGCTCCTGGATATTCCATAGCGCGAACGCCGTGGACGGCCCACTGCGGTCCGCCACCAGCGCGCCGGTAGGCCGCAACGCCATTTCTCCGGCGTAATCCGTCCAGCCCTCGAAAATCGAGTGGATCAGCGCCGTGCCACGCGTGTCCGTCAGCAACTGGCTGCGCAATCCTATCAATCCCCGCGAAGGAATTTTGAAGTCCATGCGCACGCGCCCGGAGCCATGGTTGCTCATCTTCAGCATTTCACCGCGCCGGCTGCCGATCGTTTCCATGATGATGCCGATGAAGTTTTCCGGAACGTCAATCACCAGCCGTTCCAGCGGCTCCATCTTCTTGCCATTCTCGTTGCGTACCACAATTTCCGGCTTGCCCACCATCAGCTCGAACCCTTCGCGCCGCATGGTCTCAATCAAAATGGCCAGTTGCAGTTCCCCTCGCCCCAGCACGCGAAAAGATTCCGGCGTGTCCGTGTCTTCCACGCGAATGGAAACGTTGGTGAGCAGCTCTTTCTGCAGCCGGTCGCGCAAATCGCGCGAAGTCAGGTAGCTGCCATCTTTCCCGGAAAGCGGGCTGCTGTTCACCGTGAAAATCATCGCCAGCGTGGGCTCATCAATCAGCAGCGGCTCCAGCGGCAGTGGCGAATTCAGATCCGTAATGCTTTCTCCGATCTGAATTCCCTCCACTCCCGCGATGGCCACCAGGTCGCCGGCACCGACCGCATCGGCCTCATCGCGCTCCAATCCGCGAAACGTGTACAGCTTGGTAATGCGCGTGGACGTCAGCTTCCCGTCCAGCCGGTAAATCCCCACATCTTCTCCGCGCTTCAACGTGCCGTTGAACACACGACCAATCGCAATCCGTCCCAGAAATTCGCTGTAATCCAGGTTCATCACCTGAATCTGCAGAATGCCAGTCGGATCGCCCGGCGGCGGCGGAATGGATTTCACAATAGCTTCAAACAGCGGCAGCAAATCCTTGGAATCTTCTCCCAGCTTGCGATAAGCCACGCCGTCGCGCGCATTGGTATAGATGACCGGAAAATCCAGTTGATCCTCTGTGGCGTCCAGGTCAATAAACAGATCGTAGATTTCGTCCAAAACTTCCTTGGCGCGAGCATCCACGCGATCAATCTTGTTCAGCACTACAATCGGCGGCAACTTGGCGGCCAGCGCCTTCTGCAGCACGTAACGCGTCTGCGGCAGCGGACCTTCGCTGGCGTCCACCAGCAGTAACACTCCATCAACCATGCGCAGCGCGCGTTCTACTTCTCCGCCGAAATCGCTGTGGCCCGGCGTGTCCACGATGTTGATCTTGGTGTCGTGAAAAAAAAGCGCGGTATTTTTCGCCAGAATGGTAATGCCGCGCTCGCGCTCCAGGTCGTTGGAATCCATGACGCGTTCCACCAGTGCTTCGTTGGCGCGAAATATTCCGCTCTGCCGCAGCATGGCGTCCACCAGCGTGGTCTTTCCATGGTCTACGTGCGCGATGATGGCGATGTTGCGAATGTTCTCACTCATAAAATTTTAGCTTCGTGTAGCCGCACGGCGGCCAGTCAGTAAAGACAAAAATAGCTGCTGTAACAACCAGCAGCCCGGACGGTTCTCCTCGTATTCTCAGGTGTGGTCGAGCCACCCCAGTTTATCAGACCACACCCCGGGTAACCAGCATGCAGGCCCTCGCCGCCCCTTATCGCCACCCCGATGTTCCACGTGAAACCAGTATGGGAGTAAACCGCCCTGGGAGCTCCAATCTCCCGATTGGCGATTTTGCTCTACAAGCGGAAATCATCTTATGTCGGTCAGCCATGGAGTTACGCGAGTTTTCCTTCGAACGAAATGTTTTCGAGAACAAGTGGTATTCGAATAGCACTTTTGTTACTAAGAGCTAACTAAATTTAAAGTACTACTTCAATTGTCGGCGCGCCGACATTCTCGCGACGCACCAAATCGCTCAAGTGCATCCCCAATTCGCGTGGTAAACTCTGCGCCCTGTAACCCAAAATATCGCCTGCACAACGTCGAGGTGTTAATGCTGTCTGGACGTACTCCGCTTACTGCAAAAACGCTGCTGCTCCTCGTCACGACTTCGCTGATCGCCGTTGCCAGCTTGGCTCAAGAATCAAAACCGGTCGCCTATACCGAAATATTCGACAAAAAAGAGGTGATGATTTCCGCTCGCGACGGCAACAAGCTGCATACCGAAATCTACACTCCAAAAAAGATTACCGAGCCATTGCCCATTATTTTCGTGCGCACACCCTATGGTATTTCCGCACCGGACAAGGGTTTCACCACCATGCTGACCCGCTACGCCGACATGATTCCCGAAGGCTACATTTTTGCCTTCCAGGATATTCGCGGGCGCTACGGCTCGCAGGGCCACTTCGTAATGAACCGTCCTATTCATGATCCCTCCGACGCCAATGGCGTGGATGAAAGCACCGACGCTTACGACTCCATTGACTGGCTGGTGAAAAACGTAACGCACAACAATGGCCGTGTGGGCATGGACGGCATTTCCTACGACGGATTTCTCGTGACCATGGGCATGATCAATCCGCACCCCGCGCTGAAAGCCGTTTCCGAACAGGCCTGCATGGGCGACACTTTTCTCGGTGACGATTTTTTCCATAACGGCGCGTTCCGCCTCGGCTATGGTTTTGAATATTCCGCATTGCTCGAAACTTCCACAGAGAATTTCCGTTTCGAGTTCGACCGCTTCGATGTTTACGACTGGTATCTGCGCCTCGGCCCGCTTTCCAACGCCAACAATAAATATTTTCACGGCGCCATTCCGACCTGGAACAATTTCGTAGCCCATAACAGCTATGACGAATTCTGGAAAAAGCACGCGGTGGCCTACGGCTTGAAAGAAGCGAAAGTCCCCAATCTGAATGTGGCCGGGTCGTGGGACCAGGAAGATTTTTACGGCCCCATGTTCACCTACGAAAACCTGGAAAAAGCCGACCAGAAAAATCTTAACTATCTCGTGGTGGGCCCGTGGAATCACGGCGGCTGGGCCCACGGCCCGGGAAACACACTGGGAGAAATACCTTTTGGCGGTGACACCGGAGTATATTTTCGCCAGCAGGTAGAAGCTCCGTGGTTCGCCTACTGGCTGAAGGATAAAGGCACACTGCCGCTCAAGGAAGCGCTGCTGTTCCAGACCGGCAGCAACGTCTGGACCTCTTTCGACTCGTGGCCTCCCAGGCAAGCTAAAACACGCAACCTATATTTCCATGAGGATGGCGAGCTCTCCTTCGATGCGCCGGCGTTCGATTCCAAAGCAGAGTTCGACAGCTACGTCAGCGATCCTGCGCACCCTGTACCCAACCGTCACCGTCCGGTGGACGCGACATATCCGCAGGATCATCCCGGCGCCTGGTACACCTGGCTGGTTCAGGACCAGCGTTTCGTGGACCAGCGCCCCGACGTGCTCACCTGGCAGACCGGAGAACTACAAGAAGACCTCACTCTCGCGGGCAACGTGACCGCTAAACTTTTCGCCTCGACCACCGGCACTGACAGCGACTGGGTCGTCAAACTAATTGATGTGTATCCGGAAAAATATCCGCAGGATTGGAAATTATCTGGCTACGAGCTGATGATCGCCGACGAGATTTTCCGCGGCCGCTTTCAAAAATCGATGGAGAAGCCCGAGCCCTTGCAGCCCAACACAATTACGCCCTTCACCATCGATCTGCACACCGCCAACCACGTCTTCAAAAAGGGACACCGAATCATGGTGCAGGTGCAAAGCACGTGGTTCCCGCTCTACGACCGCAATCCCCAAAAATTCGTGCCCAACATCTTCGAAGCCCAGGCCAATGACTACCAGAATGCCACGCAAAACATCTACCGCTCCAAATCCCACCCCTCGAGCGTAGAAATTTCCGTCTTACCGAACTGAGCAACAAGCGTGAAGAGGTTTCATTTGAAGGTAACAAAAATTATTACGAGCATCTCCCGCTTCGGTCTCGCCATAAGCCTGCTGTCTTCTGCCACTCATTCGACAGAAGCAGAAATCACCGCGAATAAAACGGCGGACCAGCTGATCATAGAAAAGTCCGCACGAACGATGACATTGATGAGCGGTGACAAGGTTCTCAAAACGTACAAAGTGGCGCTAAGCCGCGTGCCTGTAGGAAGAAAGGAACGCGAAGGCGATCATAGGGTCCCGGAAGGTGAGTACACGATTGATTCAAAGAACCCCCACAGCCGGTTTCATCTCGCTTTACACATCTCGTATCCCAACGCAACTGACCGGAAGAGAGCGCAAAAGTCAGGCTTCAAACCTGGCGGCAATATCGAGATTCATGGCTTGGACGACAAGTACGCATGGGTCGCCGGCCTGCACCGTCAACTGGATTGGACAGATGGTTGCATCGCGGTGACCAACACGGAGATAGAAGAAATATGGCCGCTGGTTCCGGTGGGCACCAAGGTTGAGATAAGGCCTTAGGGATAATCAGGCATCAAACTGTCGTGGGTGATCAAAAAATCGAAGCCCGCGCCCAATAGGAGCATCTCGGTGAACTGCCTTCCGAATGGTTCCTATTGAACACGGGCGTCGATGGTTCTTGGGACTAATGGGCTTAGAGAATGTTTTTCTCGAAGGCCTCCTTCTCAAGATAAGAGGACTGCCGGGCACCCCCCTCAAATGGGAAAGCGGTACACCGGATGGCAAGATGGATATCCTAACTCCACCGGACTGTCAAAAGACCTTCACGTGACTTAATAAAGCTAGGAGTAGTAATCACTTACCATGTTCAATGACCCGTTATTTATGGTATAGTCCCGCAGAATTTCGAGAGGTTATAAACTTGGCACCGGAAGTCCAACCCGTTTTGGGAGTTCGTTTTGGGCTCTTCGATGTGGATTTGATCCATGGCGTGTTGTCTCGTCAAGGCACGCGGCTGAAGCTTCAAGACCAACCTTTCCGCATCCTGACCATGCTGTTGCAGAAACCCGGGGAACTCGTCACCCGCGAAGAGTTGCGCCAGGCTCTTTGGGAAGAAGGCACCCACGTCAATTTTGACGGCAGCCTGAACGCCGCTTTGAAAAAATTGCGTTCCTGCCTGCAGGACGATGCCGAGAATCCCCGATTCATCGAAACGGTGCCGCGCCAAGGCTACCGTTTTCTCGCCCCGGTCCACCAGATTTATGCTCGCGCCAATCCGAGCCGAGGGCTAGTCCAAATCCCGGTTATTGACAGTGAAGATGGTGAAATCCATCTGTCGATGCAGCCGGAGTTTTCAGCGGAGAAAGCTGCGGAGCTGCAAAAGGCGCGCCATCGCGATGAACGAACCCGAAAATGGGCGGACATCGCGCTGCTGACCGCCGCCATTTTATTTGGGTCTTGGCTGCTCTTTTATATCGTTTACCCTGTCCCGCATCCCAGTGTACAGCGCATGGTGCGCATCACCAACGCCGGCGATATTGATGAGAGCGGCGGCATCGTTTCCGACGGCAGCCGCATTTTCTTCCTGGAGCGCTTCGGCGGCCGCTGGCACCTGATGCAGACTTCCGTGGAAGGCGGCAACGCGGAAGTGGTGGCCGCTCCTTTCGCAAACACCCGTCTGTTTGCGATTTCGCCGGATCATTCCCAATTTCTGATCGGCGAATTCGACCGCCCCGATGATGAGATGCCACTGTGGCTGTGGCCCGTTCAGGGTGGAGCGCCGCGGCGCCTCGGAGAAGCCACCGGCCGCGATCCGGCTTGGTCGCCCGACGGCAGCCAAATTGTTTTCGTGCACGAACGCGGCCTATATGTAGTCCATCCCGACGGAACGCAATTGCACGAGATTGCGCGGCCCAGCGGCAAACCACATGCGCCGGCGTGGTCCGGCAACGGCGCTACCATCCGCTTCCACGCGGATAATGGCGGCGGCAACACCGCCTCCGTTTGGGAAATGAACGCCGATGGGAGTAAGCTCCACCGCTTCCTCGCGAACGTGGCTCATCCAACTTCGCAGTCCGCGGGGCAATGGACCGCCGATGGAAAATATTTTTTATTTTCGGGATGCGAAAACAATGATTGCAACCTTTGGGCCATCCGCGAGGCTTGGAACTGGCTTCGCAGAACGCACTCGAGCCCGGTGCAGTTAACGCGAGGACCGGATTCGCTGCACGTTTCTATTCCCGGACAAACGGGCTCGCGGGTCTTTGCATTCAGTTTGCGATCGCATCGCGAACTCAAGAAAATTGATCTCCGCACCGGTGCTTCGACGTTTCTTATGCCGAACATCCGTGCCAACGAGGCGGTGGTGTCTCCCAACGGACAATCTCTTCTGTACATCGACCGGCCTGACGGAGCCTTGTGGCTTGGCAAAATGGACGCCAACAAGCAGTTGCGACTGACCAATGCCCCACTGGTGGCCGCCGCGCCCCGTTGGTCTCGTGACGGTAAACGCATTTTGTTTACAGGCACGCAGGCCGGCCACGCGCGACAAATATATATTCAGTCCATAGATGGGGGCGCCTTGCGCGCTGTACTGCCGGAAGGCCGCGAGGGAACTTCCGCGGACTGGTCCCCGGACGGCACCCAACTGGTGGTCAGCATGCGCGATGTAAAAATCCAGCCAAAGTTTGGGATTTATCTCTTCAAGCCTCAGACCGGTGAGTTCACGCTCTTACCCGAATCGCGAGGCCTTGCCGAGCCACGGTGGTCTCCCGACGGGCGATACATTGCCGCGTTGAGCGAAGATAACCGCCATCTGGTGCTCTACGATTTTCAAACCGAAAAATGGAGGCCGCTGGCGGAGGGCGGCCTGCTCGGTATTCCGTACTGGTCCGACGATAGCGTGGCCATTTACTTTCAGGATCAACTGGAGAAAGAACAATCCGTTTTCCGGGTGGGCGCTACGCTCGGAGACAGTCACCGCGTTCACAGCTTTAGCGACGTGGTAGAGAGTCCGGCGCGCTACCTTTTTAGCGGTTTGGACGCTCAAGGCTCGTTTTACGTAACCGTGGAGCGCGGCCTCACGGATATTTATGCCCTGGATCTGGATCTGCCCTAAACAGCCGTTTTGACGCAGAGTCGCCGCTCGCCGGGCTATAGAACTAGCTTCTGCGTGCCCTCACAACAAGCCAAAGTGACTTTTCTTGAAGGTACCCTACATACCTCTGTAAATTTAGGTCAGTTTACACACAAAACATGTTGGCCCAGGTATTCGGACAGGTCCCGGTCGACGGAATCTCCTCCGAATTCCGCAAGGCATGAAACATTGCGCAGAATCTGTCGTATCTAATGCAAACGCAATGAGGTGGCTTGCGTCTATAGATATACGGGTGAGGTCAATGACACTGGGAGTGGTCCCCATGCAGGAAAACTACGAACCGGCGAGCACGGTTAGCAATATCCTTTCGTCCGGGCGTTATATCCAGCTGGGACCGTTTCAAATTGACCAGCAACGCCAGGAAATCACCAGGAATGGCGAGCGCCTCAAGTTGCAGGGTAAGGTTTACCAGGTGCTGATGGCGCTCCTGGAGAAGCCGGGCGAAGTGGTTACCCGGGATGAGATTCGCCAGAGATTATGGCCGGCGGAGACCCACGTCAATTATGACGCCAACGTTAACACCACTGTTAACAAGCTGAGGCTCGCGCTGGGAGACTCCTCCGAAAAACCTGTTTATATCGAAACCATACCCCGTAAGGGCTATTGCCTGCTGGTGCAGCCGGAGATATCCGCAGCCCCCAAAGGCATCACGCCGCCGCGTGTTGAGACTCGAGAAGCGGAGACCATTCCGAGCGGCACAACCAAATCTAAAGCTGCCATTTGGATCATTGTTGGCGTGATTGGACTGATTGTGTCCGGGATGCTCATTGGCGCGGCCATGACACACTTCTGGATTTCGCACATGGGCCCGGTATCGCGCTGGCCGTAGTGGAGCTGGAGGCAGCGCTAATTGCTTTGCCCCAAAGCCGCGCACTTCCTGTTTTGATTCCGTGTAAAATTCCTGTCCATGCTTACGGCCATCACGCGTGGAGTAAGTTCCGCGCTCGTGAACTGCGAATTGACGTTTGTGCATCGCGCACCGATTGACCTTGCTAAGGCCGTGGAGCAGCACCACGCCTACGAGCGGTTGCTCGAAAGATTTGGCGCCCGGTTGCAATCGTTGCCGCCGGAAAACGCTTTGCCCGATTCCATGTTTGTGGAAGATCCGGCGATTGTCCTGGATGAACTCGCGGTGATTTTTCCCCTGGGCACGGAGTCGCGCAGGGCTGAGGCCGTATCCCTCGCCCTGGCTATCGCCGCCTATCGCCCGCTGAAACATGTGAAGTTGCCGGGCACAGTGGAAGGCGGCGACGTCCTGCGCGTCGGCAGGCAACTGTTCGTGGGTCTTTCGAAGCGCACCAATGAAGAAGGCATCCGGCAACTGCGAATGATCGTGGAGCCTTTCCACTACAGCGTGACGGGCGTGCCGGTTACCGGCTGCCTGCACCTGAAATCGGCCGTTACTTTTCTGGGGCGCAACACGCTGCTGGCGAATCGCGACTGGATCGACGCTTCGCTCATGGCCGGATTCGAGTGGATCGACGTTGCGCCGGAAGAGCCGCACGCGGCGAATGCGCTGGCGTTCGGCAGCACGGCTATCTTGCCGGCGTCGTTTCCGCTCACGCGGGCACGCATTGAAGACCGCGGCTTCGAAGTAATGCCTCTGGATATCTCGGAATTGCAGAAGGCGGAGTCCGGACTGACGTGCTCAAGTTTATTGTTCGATGCGAAGTAAAACTTTTTAAAACTAAAAAAAAGGGCCACCGAAAGTTGGTGGCCCTCTCGAGTCTACAGCTTGCGAATCGCTCCGCGAGCGATCAATCGGGCTTTTTGATCAGCGGCCCCGCTTGTTCGATGCTTCCCGGCACCAACACCGTTTTTACTTCCGTTTTTTGTCCAGCCAGCAGATTTATTTCCGTGTCGTAGGTGCGATAGCCGGGCAGCTCCACCTTAATGCGATGTTTGCCCGGGCTGATGAGCATGGAGCGAAATGCACCGCCGAATTCGCTGGCGTGTCCGACGTACTTGTCGTCCAGAAATACCGCGGCGCGCTTCGGTTCGATGTTCAGCTTTAATGTAGAAGTAACCCCGGGCGCCATGGCACGCGGACTTTTCAGAAGCACGGCGCTGACAATTTGCGTTTGACCGGGTTCCACCACCACTGTTTTCTTGAAATCATCGTATCCGGATTGGCGCACAGAAATTTCATGCGACCCGGGAAGCAGCATGATTTTTTTGCTGCCTTTCAATTCCTTCAAGTAGCCGACGTATTGCCCGTCGATCCACACTCCCGCTTCCTTTTCTGTTTTGGTGGTGCCCTCAAATTTAATCTCGCCCATCACCTGGTTTTGCGCGGTGGCGCGTGGAGTATTGAACGATAAGGCCAGCACGATAACTAATATCGGAGCCACCCGGGCGGCCTTGTTGATTACGTTGCGATTCTTATTCACGTTTTGTTCCCTCAGTTGCTGCGGCACATCCATTGGATTCTTACGGTTCAGGTTTAGTTTCGTCTGCGTGCTGTCTGGAGCGTCTATTTTACCTTACATTGAAGGCCCTTTTTCGCATGTTGTCGTCATCACTAATCGCCGTGTAAAAACGGCGCTATTCCATTAGAATCGCGGCGCACCAAACAGCCGCATACGCGGGCGGGAGGACGAATGAGTTTTGGCGGTCGCATGGCGGAGATTCGCGACGGTTTCGAGCGCCCCTTCTGGGTCGCCAACATCAGCGAACTGTTCGAACGCCTTTCCTACTACGCGGCCTTCGCGTCGCTGGCGCGTTATCTGCACGAGACTTTGAGCTTTCCAGCTGCGCAAGCCAGCAGCCTTACCGGCCTATTTGGCGGGCTGGTGTGGTTTCTCGCTGCGTTTGGCGGAACACTCGCGGATCGCTTAGGATTTCGCCGCTCGCTTTCGCTGGCATATTTTATTTTGAGTTGTTCGTATTTTCTGCTCGGCTCTCTGGGCTCGTCATGGATTGCGCCGGTGCGCTCGGCGGTTCCCTTGTGGTTGCTGGTGGGCTTTGTGCTGATGCTGCCGGCGCTGGGTGTCGCGCTCGTGAAGCCGTGCGTGGTCGGAACGACGGCGCGCGCATCGAAAGAAAACGTCCGCTCCATCGGCTATTCCATCTACTACACGCTGGTGAATATCGGCGGAGCCGCCGGGCCCTATATGGCTTCCTGGGTTCATCAGCACATGAGCGTCGAGAACGTGTTTCGCGTGGCGGCGCTCAGCGTGTTCCTGATGTTCTTCGGTGTGTTGCTGTTTTTCAAAGAGCCGCGGCGTTCCAACGAAGTCAAAACCGCCAGCGCGGCCGAGGCCGGCCGCAATTTCCTAACGGTCCTCAGCAATCCACGTTTTATGATTTTTCTTCTGATTTTTTCGGGCTACTGGATTGTGTACTGGCAAGAATTTATCGTGCTCCCGATTTATGTGCACGACTACGTGAATTCCAGCACCGATACTGAGTTGATGCTGGTGACCGGGCCGTTGACGGTGATCGCGCTGCAATTGATTGTGAGTTTCGCGATGAAGAAGATGCCAGCTTTTCGGGCCATCACCCTGGGAACGCTGGTTTCGGCGCTGGCGTGGATCCTTATTATTGTGCACCCTACGCCGGCAATGGTAATCGCCACCCTCATCGCCGTCTCGCTGGGAGAAATCATTCAGTCACCGCGTTATTATGAATATATCTCGCGGCTGGCACCCGCCGGCCAACAGGGAACATACATGGGCTTCGCATTTCTTCCCATCGGTATCGGTTCGCTGATCGCGGGGCCGCTCGGAGGATTTCTGCTGCATCATTTCGGCGAAGTGCGGCACCGGCCGCAACTGATATGGTGGGTGGTGATAGCGATCGGCTTGCTTACCGCATTCCTGCTTTATGTGTACGACCGCGTCGTCAAGCCTGGCGCGGTCGTAGCCGCGAAATAATACGCGGAAATAATTAATTCACCAGGCGCCGCAAGGAATCCAGCGCTTCTCGCGCCAGGCCGTAACGCGGCTCAACTTCCAGGGCTTCTTCAAAACATCGCGCCGCACGCGCGTACATTTCTTTTCCCAAATAGGCGCGGCCAAGATTGTAGTGCGGGAAATGGCGCGGCTCGTAGCGCTTGGCCTCCACGGCGCGCTCCAGCCACGGAATGGCTTCATCAAAACGCCGCTGCTCGATCAGATACGCGCCAATGTCGTTGTAAGGATTGCCGAATTCCGGATCGATATCGATGGCTCGCCGGCATTCGGCGATAGCTTCTTCCAGCTTGCCTTGAAAATGATAGGTCCAACCTAGAAAAGTGTGTGCTTCAGCGGTAGGATGCAGCTCCAGCGAGGACTGATAAAGCTCCACGGCCCGATCGTAATCGCCCTCCATTTGCGCCTGATACGCATCCTGAAGCACTTCCCAAGCCCGCATTAAGGTTTCCTGACTCATGATTCTTGATTGTTAGCACACGGTAAGTGAGTGGTCAAAAGTACGAAGGTTCCAGCCGCCGCGAAGTGCCAACCTGTACTTTGTGCCGGTATCGTGTTTAAGCCCGAGTGAAATCAGCGCCAATAAATGTAGAATATAGATCGGATCACATCGCCGAAACATTGGGGGAGAGCGTGAAAAGCACTCAAGTTTTTATCGGAATTGCCGCACTGGCACTGTGCGGACTAGCCTTTGCGCAGGAGCAGCCTGCGAAAAAGTCCGCGCCAGCCGGCGGCGCCAAAAATTCGGCAGCCGCGGCGCTTCGTGGCAAGGAAGTCTTCGATAAAAAGTGCGCGGTGTGCCATTACGCAGATAGCGACGCGAAGAAAATTGGCCCCGGATTAAAGGGTTTGTCGAAGCGTGGAACGTTTACCGTCAACACCAATAAAGTCACCGACGAGTCCCTGAAAACGTGGATCGAAAATGGCGACACGCTCATGCCGCCGTTTAAAGAAGTGCTGGAAGCTCCGCAAATCAAGGACGTAGTGGCCTACGTCAAGACGCTCTAGCGTTCGGCGACTGGCTGGACGCCAAAACTCATATCCGCAGAAAAAGTCTTTTGCGATACATCCACAACAGTATCAGCCAGCACACCAGCAGCACCGCTGCGCCTTCGAACAGCGGTTGTAATTCGAGCCCGCCGAACGCAAACGCCCCTGTCCCCAAATGAATTCGAAAGGTGGAAATCAGAAAATCGGGCAAGAGATGCGCGATTAGGTACGCGGCTATGGAATTTACGCCAATGACTACCAGTGGAAAGGCCCACTTGCGAAATCCTTTGGCGTCGATAATCCATTCAAAAGCCGCCAGCATCAGAAAACAAATTCCGCCGCTGAAAATTGTCCAGCTCGGCGTCCAGATGCGTTTCACGACCGGGCAGATGCCTGACACGTGCAGCAGCCAGCCTAACGCGAGACCTGCAACCCCCGCGATCAGCAAGCGCCGGAAAGGAATACTGGGCGCTGTGACGCGCAGCCACCGGCCCGCAAGCAATCCAAGGATCATGGTGCCGAGCGTGGGAATAAAACTGAGCGTCAAGTAGCCGCCTTCATTGGCGACAAACGGGCCGGTGCGGGGAAACAGATTCAAAAACCATTGATCGAAATAGTTTCCAAAATTTCCGTTCTTATTCCAGTGCGCCATGAAGCCGCTGTAGTGATGAGTCCAGTCGGAAGGCACGCCCACGGCTTGCCAGTCGAATCCGGGGCCGGCCAATGGAAAAAGCGCCCAGGCCAGCCAGTATCCAAATAAAATCACGCCCAGCGAAACCCATAGCCATTTTTCTTCCACCACGAAGCCCAGCAAAAAAAGAAACACGTAGCCGAGCCCGATCTGCGTCAGCGTATCTTCAAATGTGAAGTAGGTTTGCGGCTGGTGCATGGAGCGCAAGAAAATTCCCAGCACAATCAAAATCAGGGCGCGCCAGATCGCGTGCCCCAACTGATTGCCGAAACTTTTGCCTTTGGCGAGCCGGCTGGCGATTGAGTACGGCAAAGCTACGCCTACCAGAAATGAAAACGAGGGTTGGATGGTGTCGTGCAGCGAGCAGCCCGCCCACGGCACATGACTCTGGTTGTAACTCAAGACTTTCCAGAACCAGTTTTCCGGGAAAGATTTGGCCACCTCCGGGAAACGCAGCACTTCCGCCATCATCAGCAGCATCACGAATCCGCGGTATGCATCAAGGGCGACATTGCGGGCCGTGCTCGTTCCGGTGACGGAGGGCGCGACGTCCATTAGAGCGACGCTCCCTTTCGCTCTTTCCAGCGTCCGCGCGTAAAATCAGGGAACTTTACTGGTGCGCTGCCTTGCGCCACAGACTCCTGGCTCAAAGCAGCAGGCGCGCTCCAGCTTGCCGCGTCGTATGCGTCCAGATCTGGCGCGAGTCCTTCTCTCATGCACTGCACCAGCCGGTACAGCAGAATAAAATCCATGCCGCCATGGCCGCGTCCCTCGGCCGCGGCGCCTTTTTCTTTCCAAAGCTTGTGCGCGTACTTTTCCTTGTAGGATTCAATTCCCGTGAACGCTTCTTCGCCGGCCTGGCCGTCCAGGTAAATCCGCTCGGGATAATCGCGAAACACGCCTTTCACTCCGCTGATGAGGTTGATGCGGTCGTACGGGCGCGGATTGCTTACATCGTGCTGCAACATAATGGTTAGTCCGTTCACGGTCTTGATCAGGGAAGTATTCATGTCGCCGCAAACATATTTTTCGTTCCACTTGGGATTGCCTTTGGGAACATTCGCGGCGCGGTAGGCGTCGAATCCTTTTTGCGGCGAACTCATGGACACCATGTAATCGAAGCGATCTCCGCGATTGATGCCCATGTAGTTGGCGACCGGGCCGAGGCCGTGCGTGGGATAGAGATTGCCGTTTCTGGTGGTGTGCGGCGCGCGCCGCCATAGTCCTTCGCCCTTGTCGCCGAAAATTTCCGAGCGCAAATCGTGAATGTAAGCGGCTTCGCCATGCAATAAATCGCCCAGCAGGCCGGCGCGAATCATGTTGAGGACCAACAGCTCGTTAAAGCCATAGCAGCAATTTTCCATAATCATGCAGTGGCGACGCGTCTTCTCGGAAGTGTCCACCAGCGCCTGGCACTCTTCCAGGGTGTTCACCGCCGGAACTTCCAGGCCGCAGTGTTTCCCGGCATTCATCGCCGCTAGGGCCATGGGTGCGTGCCAGTCCCACGGCGTAGCGATGTAGATAAAGTCCAGGTCTTCGCGCTGGCACAATTTTTCGAAGTCGTGATCTCCGTTGTGGTAAAGTTCCGGCCGTTTCCCGCCGGCCTTTTCCACCAGCTGCTGTGCGTGGAGAGCCTTTTCTTCTACTACGTCGCAAATGGCGTTTACCTGCACATGTTCAATGGCCAGAAAATTCGACAGCATTCCGGTGCCACGCCCACCGACGCCGATGATGCCGATACGCACCTTTTCTCTCGGCTCGAACTTCACTCCGATCATCGATTCGTTTCCCGTCGCAGGCAGTGACGGTTGCGCTGACGGGAATGCAGGCTGGTCGCCTATCGCGAGGCCCGCGCCAATCAGTCCGACTCCGGTCTTGAACAGTTGCCTCCGCGAAACCTGCCGCTCCTCGTTCCTTTTTTCGTCAGTGGTCATCGAATGGTCCTCTCCGTCAATCCAGACATCGAGTCTCGAAATACTACTCCAAAGTATGTGGCAGAAATAAAGCTAACAATTTCCCGCCAGGACAGCAGGCATAGTTGGCAAGTACCGTGATTTGCAATAAGCTGCAACAAATCCCGCATTCAATTCCGGGAGGTCTACATGAGAACCTTCGCATTCATCCTCGGCGCAGCACTCCTAGGTTCGTCTATCGGCGCCCAAGAACACGCAGCTTCTCCTAAGGGTCCTAAGAGTCCCAAGAGTCGCCCTGTTACGCTGATGAGCGGGTTGGGAAATCTTCATCACCCGGTTTCGACCAAAAGTCCGCAGGCGCAGAAATTTTTCGACCAGGGCCTGCGATTTATTTACGCCTTCAATCACGACGAAGCGGCGCGTTCGTTTCAGCATGCCGCAGAGCTTGATCCCAAACTGGCCATGGCTTTTTGGGGTGTTGCAGAAGCGACCGGCCCCAACTACAACGATCCCGCCGATCCCGAGCGCTTCAAGCGGGCGCATGACGCGGTGCAAAAAGCGGTTGAACTCTCAAGCGATGCCTCCCCCAGCGATCAGGCTTACATTCGCGCCCTGGCGAAACGCTTTCCAGCGGATCCCAACTCCGATCTGAAAAAAGCAGCGGAAGACTATCGCGACGCCATGCGACAGGTGGTTCATGAATTTCCTGACGACCTCGACGCCGCCACGCTTTCCGCCGAGGCGGGTATGAATTTGCACCCCTGGGGTTTGTGGCACATTGACGGAACGCCCGAAGCTGGCACGGAAGAAATCGTCGCCACGCTGGAGTCGGTGATGAAGCGCGACCCCAATCATCTGGGCGCGATTCACTATTACATCCACGCGGTGGAGGCTTCCGCCACACCGGAACGCGCTCTGGCCCCCGCGAACAGGCTTCCCACGTTGGCTCCCGGCGCGGGTCATATCGTCCACATGCCGGCGCACGTTTTCATTCGTACCGGGGATTATCAAGCTGCCGTAAAAGCCAACGAGCAGGCCGCCATCACCGATCGCGCGTACATCAAAGCGACCGCCGCCCAGGGCATCTACCCCATGATGTATTACAGCCATAATCTGCATTTCATCGCCATGTGCGCCGCGATGAACGGCAACTATGCGGAAGCGAAAAAGAATGCGGATCTTTTGATGAGCAACATCAAGCCGCACGTGCAGGACATGCCGCTGGAAGGATTTACCACCATCCCTTTGGCGGTGGAGGTTCGCTTCCATCACTGGAATGAGATATTGCAAACGCCGCAGCCCGGCGCACAGTTCAAGACGGCCACAATGTTCTGGCATTTCGCGCGTGGTATGGCCCTGACGGGCACCGGAAAGGTGGAAGAAGCTGAAGCGGAGTACAAGATTGTCGCCGATGCCGAAGCCGCTACCCCTCCGGACGCAATTTTTCAAATGCCCATCAACAATAAGACCAAGGACATTCTGAAGATCGCAAAGAACGTCTTGGGCGCGCAACTGGCCATGAGCAGGAAGAACATGGACGCCGGCATTCAGAGCTTGCGCGAGGCCGTGGCTATTCAGGACGGACTGCACTACAACGAGCCAGCCGACTGGTTTTTTCCGGTGCGCGAATCACTGGGCGCGGCATTGTTGAAAAACGGTGACGCCAGTGCCGCTGAGAAAGTTTTCAGGGAGGACCTTGAACGCACACCGCGCAATCCGCGTTCGCTGTGGGGGCTCCACGAAGCGTTGCTTCAACAGCACCGCGACTATGACGCCGGATTTATCAAGAGCCAGTTCGAAGCGTCCTGGAAGGGCGGAACTTCGCAGTTGAAGCTGGATGATTTGGTCTAAGCACCGCAAAGAATCCAGACACACAAATAGCTAGCTGCGTGCTCCGCGCAGAAAAAACCTCCGGCGACGGCATTGGCCATCTGACCGGAGGTCACTTTTCTTAGATTCCTGGCCCGAGGCGGGCCATCGATCCCAGGATAAATGCTGGCCGTAGGATTGATACAAGCCGCAGAATCACTGGGCGCGGCCGACCTTACAACGTGCTGCTCCGAACTTCCAAACCAACTTCACCCGTAACTGGAATTTACTTCAGAACGGCGTCCTTGAACGCCTTCGCGGGACGCAAACGAACTACGGTCTTGGCCTTGATCTTGATCTGTTCGCCGGTCTGGGGATTGCGGCCCAAGCGGGCTTTGCGATGGGCCTTTACCACGCGGCCGATGTTGGGGATTACGAATTTCCCGGCGGCGCCCTTCGCTTCTTTTACTGCGAGTTTGAAAAGTTCATCAAAAAAAAGCACTGCGTTCTTTTTTGATGTGCCGGTTTTTTCGGCCATGTGTGAAACGATCTTCGTCTTGCTCAAAGGCTTGGCTGCCATCTAGTCTGCTTATCCTCCTGATTTTTTTCGTTCGTTCCCGAGTGATCGGGGGCTGGCTGTGAGCCTTTTGTCCTGATACTGCAAAGGAAAAAAGTCCGGGCCGTTGGGCACTATAGCCAAGCTATACACAGAACGCAAGAGGAAAGGCTGAAATACGCTGATAAAAAGCCTGTTTTTTTCACATCGCGTGTGAATAACCGCATGAATCAAGGGTTTTCAACAACCGTCCTCGGCCCAAATCGAAATCCTCGCTGTGTTATGCTGCAAAATCCATCTACCGGAGCGAGAACACTATGCGTGAAGAAGCCAGCTGGAGTGCGCTTGAATCCAGGTTCAAAAATGCCGTTGAGTTTGAGCGCCGGCCGGTCGCCGTTGCCTATCTCGATGCCGCTCCTGACTCGGTAGCAAAATTTGAGGGCAGCGAACCATCCGGTTGCAGCTTTTGGCGGTTGGCGGCTAATGGCAAGACTTTTTATACCGTTCCCGAGAATCATTTCAACTGCGCCGTGGGCGCCTACACCCACAACATCACGCTTTCGCCCGAGCGCGCGCAGGAAACCAGTGTGACGCTGAAGTTTATGTTCGATTTGGGCTACGTGAAACCCGAGGAAGTCCCGCAGATTCCGCGATTGCCCAAAGCGCCGGCGGTGGTGGTGTATTCGCCGCTTGGAGATGCTCCGGTTACACCTGATGTGGTGCTCTTTGCGTGCAAGCCACGCTCCGCCATGCTCTTGAACGAAGCATCCAACCGGGCCGGCGTAGCTAGCGGAGCGCCGGCGCTTGGCCGTCCGACGTGCATGGCCTTGCCGGCGTCGTTGGCGCACGGTGCGATTTTCAGCCTGGGCTGCATCGGCAACCGCGTCTACACCGGACTCAAGGAAGATGAAATGTATTTTGTTGTGCGCGGAAAAGATCTGAAAGCAATCGCTGACGCGCTCGACGTGGTGATCAGCGCCAACGCCGCGCTGAGCGATTACGCCATTGATCGCCGCCAGACGCTGTCTACCGTCTAATCTAGGCTTGCGGGCTGCGAACCGGCAACTTTGCCGACTCCCACGCCGCGATGCCCCCGGCGATCTCGCCCACGTGATCAAGTCCGTTCCGTTGCAAAAGGCTCGCGGCGATGGATGACCGGTAGCCGCCTGCACAGTAAACCAGCAGGGACCGATCCCCCGGCAGGGTTTTCAAATTTTCTTCCAGATGATTGAGCGGGATGCTCACACTGCCTTCAATGTGTTTCTGCTCACGCTCGCGCGGAGCACGCACGTCTATAGCCAGCGGCGGCTTGTTTGATGATAAAAGTTCCGCGGCAAAAGGCGCACTCAGGCGCTCGGTGAAGGTGATCAGTTCCGGCCGCGATTTGAGGCTGTGCAATCCGTCCTTCAGATATCCGGCCACGTGATCGAACCCGATACGGCCGAGACGAATGGCGGATTGGTTCTCGGAGCCAGGATCGGCGATGATCACGATCGGATGCGTTCGATTCAGCACTGTTCCAGCCCACGTCGCGTACTGGCCGGCCAGTCCAATGTTGATACTGCCTTTCAGATGCGCCGCCGCAAATTCATCAGCATCGCGCGTGTCGAGTATTTGCGCTCCCTGCGCCTGCAACGCCAGCACCTCGTCCAGTGCCAGCGGATTCATCTCGCGAGCCAGCGCCTGGTCGAGCGTAGGCCGCTCTTCGCTGTTGAGCACCGCATCGTAAGTAAAATATGCGGGAGCTTCCGGTTGATCAGCGGTGACAACGTCTATGAACGCCGCCTTGCTCATGGGCTGCAGCGCATAATTTAATCGTCGCTGTTCTCCTAGCGTTGAAACGGTTTCTTTGCTGATAGCCTTCCCGCATAGCGAACCGGCGCCGTGCGCCGGATAAATCAGGCTCTCGTCCGGCAGCGTCAGCAATTTGTTGTGCACCGAATCGAACAGCAAACCGCCAAGTTCCGCTGCCGTCCAGCCCAGCGCGGCGCGCAAGTCCGGCCGGCCGACGTCGCCGATAAATAAAGTGTCTCCGGTTAGTATCGCGTGGGGGTTCGTGCCGCTGGAACTCAGATCGTAAACAACAATGGAGATGGATTCCGGAGTGTGGCCCGGCGTTTCGAGCACCTTCAAGCGCACACGTCCAAATTCAACCGTGTCGCCATCGCGCATGGGAGTGAACGCGTATTCGGCTTTAGCGGCAGCGCCCAGATAAATGGTTGCGCCCACGCGGTCACGCAGCTCCAGGTGGCCGGCAACGAAATCCGCGTGTAAGTGGGTGAGGAAAACGTGCTGGATCTTAAGCGCGTGTTCGCCGGCAAACGAAATGTATTGGTCGACGTCCCGCTGTGGATCGACAACCGCTGCGGTGCCCGTCTGCTCGTCTCCAATAATGTAGGAAGCGTGCGCCAGGCACTGCAGATAGAACTGTTTAAAGATCAAGCTCCACCATCTTCTTTTGCGGACGTTACTTCGGCTGCGGAACGATGCGCAGATATGGCCGCGGCGCTTTCCAGCCCCCGGGATACTTTTCTTTCGCCTCTGCGTCAGACACCGAGGTCACAATGATTACGTCACCACCCGGTTTCCAGTTCGCCGGCGTGGCCACCTTGTGTTTGGCGGTGAGCTGGATGGAGTCGAGAACGCGCAGCACCTCGTCGAAGTTTCGTCCCGTGGTCATCGGATAGCTGAGCATCAGTTTGATTTTCTTATCTGGACCGACCACGAATACTGTACGCACCGCGGCATTGTCGGACGCGGTTCGTCCCTCGGAGGTGTCTCCGCTTTGTGCCGGCAGCATGTTGTAAAGCTTGGCAACCTTAAGTTCCGGATCCCCGATCATGGGGTAATTCACCTTGTGGCCCTGGGTTTCTTCAATGTCCGCGGCCCACTTTTGATGGCTGGACACCGGATCCACACTCAACCCAATTATCTTGGTATTACGCTTATCGAATTCAGGCTGCAGCCCGGCCATGTAGCCCAGTTCGGTGGTGCACACCGGCGTAAAGTCTTTGGGATGCGAAAACAAAATGGCCCAGCCGTTGCCGATCCATTCGTGAAAGTTGATGGTGCCTTGGGAAGTTTCCGCAGTGAAATTGGGAGCTTCGTCGTTTATTCGCAACATTTGTTGGTCACCTTGCATGATTTTTGGATGTTTCCGGTCGAACAAACCCTACAGTATTCCGGGTTGAATGTTCGAAGGTCTTAACTTGAGCATGGTACGCTCCCTGCGCGGACGATACAAGGAACGGAGCTCGGCTGCGTTAAAGGGTGGCCAGGTCGGCGTAGAAGTGCGCGATGGCTTTGATTCCGCCAAAATAGTTTTCCAGCGCGATGTGTTCGTCGGGAGCGTGAGCGTTTTCGTCGGGCAATCCAAAGCCCATCAGCACGCAGGGAACTTTAAAAGTGTCGTGCATCTGCGTGACGAACGGTATGGAGCCGCCTTCGCGGATGAAAACCGCTTTCCTTCCGAAGCCCTTTTCGAGCGCCGCCTGCGCCCTCTTGAAAATCGGCGCTTGAAAGGACGCGGTCCACGGCTTGCCGGTGCTCAACACTTCAAATTTACACGTCACCGCGTCGGGAAGTAGTTTGCGAATGTGCTTTTCCACGAGTTTCGCAATTTTATGCGGCTCCTGGTCGGGCACTAGGCGAGTAGAAAATTTTGCGCAAGCCCTGGACGGAATAACCGTTTTTGCTCCTTCGCCGTCATAGCCTCCCCAGACGCCGTTGAGCTCCAGGGTTGGGCGAATCCAAAGCCGTTCCACGGTGGTGTAACCCTTCTCACCAAAATACGCTGGGGCGCCTACTGCTTTTTCAAAATCTTTCCTTTTCCAGGGAAGCCCGTTCAAGGCCTTGCGTTCCGCTTTGGGCACGGTGGCCACGGAATCATAGAAACCCGGCACGGTAACGCGAAAATTCTTGTCATGCAGACTTGCAAAGAGTTCGGTCAAGATCGTCAGCGGGTTCGGGACTGCGCCGCCATACACTCCGGAATGGAGATCGCGCGCCGGGCCGGTCAATTCAAGCTGATAATAGTTCAACCCGCGCAAGCCATAAGTGATGGATGGCACGCCTCTCGCGAGCATGGAGGTATCGGAAACCAGCAACGCGTCGGCTTTTAGTTTTTCCCTGTTTTGCTGTACGTAATTCCACAGGCTGACGCTCCCTACCTCTTCTTCGCCTTCGATCAGAACTTTGACATTGCCTGGAAATTTTCCAAAAGTTTTTTGCAGCGATTCGAGCGCTTTCAGATGAATGTGCACCTGCCCTTTGTCGTCGGCCGTACCGCGCCCAAACAGGTTTCCATCTCGCACGGTGGGTTCGAAAGCCGGAGAGGTCCATAGATCCAGCGGCTCGGCCGGTTGGACATCGTAGTGCCCGTAAAAAAGTACCGTCGGCTTCCCGGGCGCTTCCAGAGACTCGGCATAGACCAGGGGGTGCAGTCCCGTGGGGATGATTTCAACCGTTTTAAATCCGGAGTTGCGCAGGTTGTCTGCCACCCAGCGCGCAGCGTGCTCAACATCGCGTTTATGCTCGCTCTTGGCGCTTACGCTCGGGATACGCAAGAACGAACAAAGTTCCGCCAGATGTTCGTCGCGGCGGCTTTCAATAAAATCAGCCAAATTCATAGCATCCCCAAAGCGCAAAAGTGCAGTTGAAGTAGTATGCGTAATATTAAAAAAGAAGCTAGGGCGAAAGCAGGCGAGCGGAAGGGTCGAGCAGATCCGAAGGCTGCCAAACACTATTCTATGGTGCATGGCCGCCCAGGTACAAGGCGGGCGCGAATGGGCGTTTGCCTTTCCAGCACATGGCGCCGAAGGGGCGATTGACGCCCGCGAGGGGCCATTCGAAACTGGGTTATGAACGAAGTGACCGCAAGTTCGCAACGGCGCAGCGGCCGTGTCTTCCACAAGATGCGCGTGCAGGCGCAAGGTCGCGGACACAATGGCAAGAAGTTTCGCGAAACGTGCGAAACCGTGGTCGTTAACGGCCAAGGCGGTTTGCTGGTTTTGAAGCACGAGATCGATAACGGCGAGATGCTGGTTCTCACGCATCCGGAAACTCTCGAAGAGCAGGAATGTCGGGTCGTTTTCCTTGGGGAATTGGGGGATCGCGGACAACGCGTGGGTGTGGAATTTCTGACGCCCGCGCCGCGATTCTGGGGGCTGGAATTTAACGAGCCGCCCGGCGGCAACTCAGCTGCTTAGCGGCACTCTTCGCGGTCCGGTAGCCCGCGCGGTAGTTTGTTTCTTCTTCGAAATCGAATCCAATAATCTCCAGAACAGTAACACCGCGACGATAGCTCCGTACGTGACCGGTTTAATTACCGCCGATTTCACCAGCCAGTAATAGTGAATCACCCCCAGCGCCGCGCTGAAATAAATCAGGCGATGCAGCATCTGCCAGCGTTTTCCACCGAGACGCCTGATCATTCCCGCCGTGGAAGTGATGGCCAGCGGAATCAGCAGCACGAACGCCGTGAATCCCACGGTGATGTATTTCCGTTTGGCGATATCTTTCCACATCTCCGACAGGTCAAAAAACTTATCGAGCCAGATGTACGTGGTGAAGTGCAGGCAGGCATAAAAAAATGCGAACAATCCCAACATGCGGCGGAAGCGAATCAACTCCGGAAGCCCAAGAATTTTTCGGAAGGGGCTGACGCATAGAGTGATGATCAGAAAACGCAGCGTCCAGTCGCCCGTAGCGTGGGTGATGAACTCAATGGGATTCGCCGTCAGGTTGCCATGAAGCGCACGCCAGCCGAGCAGCGCCAGGGGAATCAGGCAGCAGAAAAAAACTACTGGTTTGCTCCACTTACCATTCAGCAGGGCGTGCATTTATGAGCGTCAGTAATTTTTCTTCAGGTCCATGCCATTGTAAAGACTGGCGACCTGGTCGCCATAACCATTGAACATCAGCGTATTGCGTTTTAAAATTTCGCCCAGGCGACGCTCTTTGGCCTGGCTCCAGCGCGGGTGATCCACGTTGGGATTTACATTGGAATAAAAACCGTACTCTTGCGGCCCCATGCGATTCCAGGTGGTAAGCGGTTCCTTGTTGACGAAGCGGATTTTCACGATGGACTTGATACTTTTATAACCATATTTCCAGGGCACCACCATACGCACCGGCGCTCCGTCTTGATTCGGCAGCGTTTCGCCATACATTCCTACCGTGAGCAAGGTCAGCGGATTCATGGCTTCGTCCAGCCGCAAGCCTTCCACATACGGGTAGTCGAGTCCTGAATATTTTGCCTGGGGCATTTGTCCCGGATCGAAATAAGTTTCGAATGCCACGTACTTCGCTTGAGGCGTGGGCTCGGCTAGCTTCACAAGCTCGCTGAAAGAAAATCCAATCCAGGGCACCACGATGGACCAGGTTTCCACGCAGCGATGCCGATAGATGCGCTCTTCCAGTGGAGCTATCTTCAGAATCTCGTCCAAGCTGTATTTGCGCGGCTTCTTTACTTCGCCCCCGACGGAAACGGACCAAGGCGAGGTGCGAAGGTTCTGGGAATTTTTTGCCGGGTCGGTTTTGTCCGTGCCGAATTCGTAGAAATTGTTGTAGTGCGTCACATCGTTATATGGCGTTTGTTTTTCGGTAGTGCTGAACGGGCTTTTCGACGCGATGTTCAGCTTGCTGGTGGCCTGCGCTTCCTCGGGAGAAATCCCCACGCGCCAGGCGGCCGCGCCGGCAATTGCCGCGCCTCCCGCCATGCCCATGGCACGCAAAAATTCACGGCGGTTGGTATAAACGCATTTTGGTGTCACGTCCGCGTAGCGCAAATCGGTCGGTCGGCGAATAAGCATCCTTATACCCTAGAACTCGTGAGAAACCTCTCGATTCATAGTACGGGAATTGGATGCAATTGGACGTGCAGAGTTTCTTAAAGTGGCCTGCCACGGAAGGCTTGCAACGAAGGGCGCCACGGCTCTCCCAACACAATGGGTAACCGGTGAAGCGCGCAAAGGTGCACGCGCAAAAAAAGAGGGAGGTCTCTCGACCCCCCTCCAGTGAATCGCTGCCCGATTATTAAATCGGGGAGCTGGCAACTGTCGCGGCGCCAGTGATGGCGTAACGAATCACGCCGGTCTGGTCGGTGAAGAAGCCGCGCTGGCCGGTCGTGCCCGAGGTTACCGGCAAGCCGCTGAGGGTGTAGGTATTGACCGTTCCGCCGGCAGCCGCGCCTGGAGCGTAGGTGAAGTAGTAGCCGCTCTTGCCGGTCGCAGCACCGCTGGCATTCGCCAAGGTGTCGTCGATCAAGCAAGCCGCTGTAGTGCTGGCCACGGTGCAAGGCGCCGCTCCGCCAAGTGCCGCGATCGTCGGGCTGAAGCCGGAGTTAGGATAGGCGGTGTTGTAAGAGACTTCCGCCGTGTTGATGGAGCGCATTGAACCAACTGCTGACGATTCATTGGCAGCCATCTTGGAGCGCAGCAAGTTCGGGATTGCGATGGCTGCGATGATCAAGATGATCGCCACGACGATCAGCAATTCGATAAGAGAGAAACCTTTTTGTTTATTACGCATTTTTCTTCACTACTCCTTTAAATTTTCTTTGCTTCTGGTGTGACAGTACACACCGGCAATAGGAGCAGCTGATTGGCCTTGTTAGACGAGTCTAAGACTCCATCGCAAAATTGTCAGGATTTGCTGACAACAAAAACGTTAGCAAAGATGCGCCGATTCAGAGCCTGTGCCGGTCTGAAACGCGCCCGCAGAAGAAGCCTTTTTTGGGCCATTAAAAACCAACAGTAATTGTCGATTACCGGGGGCTACATATTTTCTCAAGTCGTTTGCTGCGCGGATTTTTCCCTGCTTCCGCGAGTTTGCCCAGAGTAGAATATACGGCGGAGGAGTGGGTGAGCGGTTGAAACCGGCGGTCTTGAAA
>JALYLI010000088.1 GCA_030774335.1 Acidobacteriota bacterium
TTCGCCAGCACCGGATAGTACTCCGGCTGAATGTCCTGATTCTTCTTTACATCAAACAGCATCCAGTCTGGCGGATAGTCCATCGGCGATTGCAGCGCAAAGTGGCCATATTTTTGCGCGCGCAAAATATAGGTGCCCACCCCGTTGGGGCCGAAGTCGCGCTCGACGGAGAAATTCTTTAGCTCCACATCGCCCGGCGTGTCGTCGTACGTATACCAGGGGCCCGCGGACTGAAAGTCGGTCCCGGCGATCGGCGTTTTCATCGCCGTGTACCCGGCGCCTTCTTTCGGGTCGAACAGCGCTCTCAGGACTTCCTCTTGTTTTTCGGCCGGCAAGGTATTCAGCGTCATCAGCCCAGCTTCCATGATGGACGCGCCAAAGCCGTCCATCTTTTGCAGCTTTACGGAATCATCGATCTCGAAAGTAGCGCCTGGCGCGGCCTTTGCTTCCGAGAATTGAGCATCTGGCTTGGCGCCGATGCGATCTCCGGCTTTGGAGGAAACGTGCAGCTTCACGGTTTGGCCGCTTATGGTGATGGAGAAGAGAATCAGTACACACGAGAGCCCGGACATACGGCATGCAATTCGATACATCGTCACGCTCCTGGAAATGAAAACTCAGTCTGCCGAGCCTTAGAATGTGTACTTCAGTGCAAATTCGATCTGGCGATTGTCCGTAGCCGTAGAGGTAATACTGTTTCCTCCGGGTACATCCGGATTATTCGCAGGAAGGCCGAAGTTTGGATGGTTGAACAGGTTGAAAAACTCAGCGCGGAATTCGAGCCCTTGGGATTCGCGAATCCGGAAATTCTTCTGGAGCACGAAGTCAAAATTGACCAAATCCGGCCCCCGCAAGTTGCCGATGTGCGAATTGCCGAATTGATGTGCAGAATTCTGGCCCGGTGCTAAATCGGGAATGGAGAATGCGAGCGGATTGTACCAGCACTGAAGGGTCTGCTTGTTGGGCGTGCAACCATAGACGTCCGTGAAGGTGGAAGCGTCGGGAATAAACGAGAAATCATTCGGATTATGTATTTGATTGGGCCGCGGGCTGAAACTGCCCGTGTTGGTCACGTCTCCCGAGAGGCTAGCGGTGATCGCCTCACCACTCTGCACGGTGGTGATGCCCGCAACTTGCCACCCACCAAGAACGCTATCGGCAATGGCATTCGCAGTTTTCATAAATGTTCGACCCCGGCCGATTGGCAATTCGTATAAATAGCTGATGGACAGTCGATGCCGCAGGTCAGGCGTCACCGGCCCGAACTCTCGCTCGGAGTGGTGCGAATCCTGGATGAAGCCGCCCACGTTACCGTCGGCGTTGCCCACATTTTTGGCGAAAGTGTAGGCCGCCAGCAAATTAAAGCCATTTGAGAATCGCTTGTTAAGCGATGTTTGAAACGCGTTGTAGCGTAAGTGCAGCTCGGCGTAATCGAGCGGCAGAATTGCCGTCAGGTTGGGATGCTGAGCAAAGTACGGACGCCCAAAATTTCCAAACTGGCAATTGGAAGGATCCGGCCCGCAAAAATTAGTATCCAGTGGTTCCAACGGCTGGTTGAGGTCGCTGGCTTCATGGTTCCACAAACGATAAGCGTGAGTGCCGACGTATCCCACTTGCGCGACCCAGTTCTGACCGAATTGATGTTGCACAGTCAAATTCCACTCCAGTATTTTGGGTATCTTGCGCACGGAGCCAGTTGTCTTAAGCGGGCCTTGCAGATTGTTGGGGTCGAACGTCGGTAAAGATGCAGGGAAACCCGTGCTGATCAACTGCGCCGGATTTACCGCAGCGCCTGGGTTGTAGATGTTTTGTACAAAGGTCAGTTGCGGTGGATTTAGTCCCAGGTCGTCGAAAATATTTGCTTCCGGAGAATAAAAAATTCCAAACGCGCCGCGCACCACTGTGTTTCTCGGCAAGGACCATGCGAATCCGACGCGTGGAGCGATGTTGGATTTGTCGAAGTCCACTCCTGCATGGGACATGCGATTCGCACCGTAGCTGCTGTGCAACGTGCCGGTGGCGAGATCAAAATTACTTACCCGGCCATTCGCCGGTGAGGTGACTTCGTATCGCAAGCCTATGTTGATGGTAAAGTTTGAGCGAATCCGGTAATCGTCTTGTACGAATTCAGCGAGATCCCAATAGCGCGTCGGATAAATTCCGGGAAGAAAATCCTGCTCGGTTGCTTGAGCGACTCCCAGGAGGAGATCTGCAAAACCGGCGCCACCAGCAAAGCTTGTCGGGTCCGCGGTGTACAAGCCGGAGAAGTCGAAGAATCCACGCGGGGCCGTGACCTGGTAGAAATTTCGCTGCTGCCTGCGGAAATCCACGCCAAACTTCAGGGAATGCTTGCCTTTTACAAGCGTCAAGGTATCTGCGATCTGATAAATATTTTCGTAGGCGTGTTCGGGAAGGAAGAGCGAGTCGCCCAGCGCGGTGCCGCCGGAGATGTCGATGTTCGTAAGACCGGAGGAGTTCGGATCGCCGCGATTGGCATTTGGAATTCCCAGTTGCGAGCCAAGATTTTTACCGAAATTGAAAGGCAGCGCATTCACTGCATACCGGAAGTACCCCCCGTGCAAATCATTTAGAAGTTGCGCCGAGAAAACGTGCGTATACCCCAGGCCCACATGCTGTGCACGGCTCTGACTCTGGCTTGGGCAGCAGTCCGAGCCGCCCAAGCTTCCGAGCGAAGCAGGTCGGGAGCTGCGAATGTCGCCGAAGGAATAAGCCCCGAAAATCTGATTCTGTTCACTGAAGCGATGGTCGATGCGTGCATCGACCGCATCCTGGCTGTTGGTATGTTTTTGCGACGCCAGGTAGTTGTTGCTCGCCGTTGTGTTGTCGGTGGGAAGCGGATAAAAATTCACCACGTTCATCCCCACTGCATCCATGCTCGAGGCCGGGATAATGTTTGCCTGGCCGGGGATAGGAAGGCCCGTGACGGGGTCAAATCCGAATCCATCACGCACCAGCGCTCCATTACCCACGGACCGTAAAGAATTAGGATCGTAAATTTCGTTGACGAATACCGGCCGACCCAGGGCATCCACGAGCGGTTGCCCGCCGGAGTCCGTGGCCTGGGGGCCCAGAATCTGGCTGAAGTCGCCGCTTCTTTCTTCCACGGTCGGCACCGTTGAAAAGAACGGCGCGCTTTCGCGAAGGCGCGAGCCGGAGTAATCCAGGAACAGAAACGTTTTGTCTTTCCGGAGAGGAAAGCCCACAAACGCTCCAAACTGATTGCGCTTAAAGGGCAGCCGCACGTCAGTATTGAAATAATTCTTAGCGTCCAGTTTTTCGTTTCGCAGGAATTCGTATACTCCGCCGTGGATCTGATTCGTTCCTGATTTCGTAACCACGTTGACTGCCGCGCCGCCGCGGCCAAACTCGGCGGTCATGGAATTGGCTTCGGTGCGGAATTCAAGAATTGCATCGGGCGGAGGGAGAACAATGGTGCCGCCCAGCCCAAATTCATTATTGTCGACACCGTTGAGCAGGAAATTGTTATTCGACACGCGCAAGCCATTGACCGAGATGGCTTCATTGGCCCGCTCATTCTCGAAAACGCCGCCGCTGACATTGGAGCCGGTTTGTCCGCTGTTGGCCCCTGGCCCCAGGTACGCCAATTGAATAAAGTTGCGCCCGTTCAGAGGGAGGTCGGTAATTCGCCGGGCGGTTTCGATAGTTCCCAGCGAAGAAGTTTCGGTCTGCAAAAGTGGAGCGGCACTGGTCACCTCGATCGTCTCCGAGGCCGACCCCACTTTTAGCGTCAGATCGACGCGCACCACCTGATTAACTCCGATGTCGACATCAGCCTCGAGCGAGGATTGAAAGCCGTTCTTTTCGACGCGCACCGAATAGTGGCCAATCTTCAGAAGAGCTGCCGAATAATTGCCGTCGGCATCCGTTGTGAAGTGCGAGGGCTGGTTGGTCTCCAGATTCGTGATCGTAATTTGCGCATCGGCAATTTGGGACCCGGACGTATCGCTGATCGTTCCGACCATGGCGCCACGGTCGACCTGTGCGTAGGTCAAAGCGGAGAAAACGCACAAAGTACAGAAAGTCAGACAGAAACGAAGCATATGAAGTTTAGAAGACATCGCAGTCCCCCCGGATAACGCGTGGATTACCGTTGAATCGAATTCATATTGCAGGTAGTGTGCTGTGTCAAGCGGGAATATAAATTATAGGCACGAGTCTATCTTCGAATTAAGTATCTATAAAATTAGAATCAATTTCACTTTTGCTTTCCGAGGCGCTTATGAACTGGATCGCATTCTTATTGCTGGCTGCTCCGCTGCTCTACGGAGCCCCTGCGCAACAACCGCCAAAACAACCCGCGAAACGATTGGAAGAGCTGCAGGGGAAAACCATTCTCTTGTTCACGCCCCATCCAGATGATGATGTTTTCGGTGCTGGAGGAACAATTGCGCTTCTCAACCGCAATCACAACAAGGTTTTTATCGTGGTGTATACCAATGATGACAAAGGTTCGTATGATCCGGAAATGACCTCTCAGCGTCTGGCTCGTATCCGCCGGGCCGAGCAGGAGGCTTCCGAGGGTCTTCTCGGTACACCGAAAGAAAATATTATCTGGATGGGCTACGACGACGGAATGCTGGAGTATGCCCCGCAGCCGAAGCTGACCGAAGAGGCCACTGCGATCATCCGTAAAATCCGGCCCGATGTTTTGTTGAGCGTGGATCCTGGCGAGTGGTACGAGCGTTGGCACAAGAGCGACCATCGTATGGCGGCGTTTAATACCATAGACGCGGTTCGCGCCGCCGAATTCTGGTTGTACTTCCCAAACCAAAAGCTGCAGCAGGGGCTCCAGCCGTATAAGGTGCCCGAGCTTTATTTCTTTTATCCTTCACCTCAGGAGGCTAACTATTTTGTCGATATCAACAGTGTTGCCGATCTTAAATTCGAAGCGGGAGCCGTGCAGGTTAGTCAGTTCGATCCGGCCGTCAATCGCTATCGGCCCGACTGGGATGCAGCGGACAAGTTGAAAGCTAAGGAAGAAATGCGTGCCGAGCAGCCTCGTAAAGATGGACACTACGTCGAAGCGTTTCGATATGCCACCGGGTTTGTCCAGTACTGACGTTTTTTAGAGGAGACGAGCATGGGCGAACTGGCAATTACCGGCGGAAAAAAGACCAAGCAAAAAGCTTTCCCGCTGTGGCCTCAATTTGATGACCGCGAGCGAAAAGCCGTCCAGGAAGTTCTTGAAAGCCGCGTGTGGTGGCGAACACCGGGAACGAAAACGCTGCAATTCGAGATAGAGTTTGCGCGATTTCATGGTGCCAAGCACGGCATTGCGGTTACCAATGGGACCGCTGCGCTGGAAGTGACCATGTCAGGACTGGGCATTGTGCCGGGCGATGAAGTGATTGTCCCGGACTTCACGTTCGTGGCTACGGCCGGCGCGGTGCTTTACGCCGGAGCGCTACCGGTAACCGTTGACGTTTCGCCCGAAACGTACTGCATCGATGTGAATCTTGCCGAAGCCGCAATTACCTCGCGGACAAAGGCGATCATTGCGGTGCACATGGGTGGGCACCCCGCCGACCTCGATGCTCTGGGCGCTCTAGCGAAACGTAAGGGCATAGCTCTGATCGAAGATAGCTCACACGCGCACGCTTCCGAGTGGAAAGGGCAAAAAATTGGGGCCCACGGCACGGCTGGCACTTTCAGCTTTCAATCCAGCAAGCTTATGACCGCCGGTGAAGGTGGCATCATCATCACGAATGATGACGTTTTTGAAAAACAGGCGCGCAGCGTACACGACTGCGGCCGCATGCCTGGTGAATGGTTTTATAGCCACTTCATCAACGGCTCAAACTATCGGTTGAGCGAATGGCAGGGCGCGGTGCTCAGTGCTCAGTTGACGCGACTCAACGAACAAACACAGCGGCGCCACCAGAACTCGCGTTTGCTCGACAAGTTGCTTTCACAAATCCCAGGGATTACACCGCAAGCGCTGGACGCGCGTTGCACCCGCAACGGTCAGTACGCCTACATCTTTCATGTGAATGCCAAGGAGTTTGCGGGTGTAGGTACGGAGCGCCTGATTCAGGCCATGAATGCGGAGGGGCTTCCCAATCAGGCGAGTTATCCACCGGTCCATGCACTCGATCTCTTTCAAAACGGAGAGTATCGCAAACGTCTTTGTGGCTCGCAGGCCAAGGAAGCGCACGCATTTCTGCAGGCACGCTATCCCCACACCCACCGCGCCGCTTACGAAACCATCTGGATTCCGCAACCGGCTCTGCTGGGCGACGAAGAAGACATGCACGAGATCGCGGACGCCTGGCGGAAGATCCAGAAGTTCGCGAAAGAGCTGGTTTGATTCGCTTCGAAAAAAAAGAATATCGTGGCTGGAAAAACGCCTGCCATCTTTCGAATGCCACGGTCGAGTTGACCGTGCTTACCGATGTTGGGCCGCGCATCGCGCACTATGGTTTCTTCGGCGGAGAGAACCAGTTCCACGAAGTTGAGGATCAGGCGGGCAAGACCGGAGGCACGGATTTTCGCCTCTATGGAGGCCACCGCTTGTGGGCGTGGCCGGAAGAGGACCGAACTTATTACCCGGATAACCGGCGAGTCTCACTTCAGGAGACTCAATGCGGAGCAGTTTTTTGTGCGCCGGTTGAAAGCGATCCCCCGGGCACGCATCTACAGCGCCAGATTGAACTGGAACTGGATTCGCAAGGAACTCACGTCCAGGTGATTCACACCATCACGAATCGCGGAAGGGAAGAAACACGGTTGGCACCTTGGGCGCCGACAGTGTTGAAGCCAGGGGGGCGCGCGATTCTTCCCTTCCCGCCGCGAGCTGCGATGGACAAAGATCATTTTCGATCCGTCGCGCCACTGACTCTCTGGTCCTTCACCGATTTCGCCGACCCCCGCTGGATTCTTGGGCAGGATTTTTTGCAATTGATCCACGACGAAAAACCCGCGGGACGATTCCGGGAGCAAATGACGGGACTTTTTAATTCCGCCGAGTGGGGAGCCTATACCCGGGGCAACTGCGTCTTTTTGAAACGAGCGGAAGTTCTGGCTGGGGCGCAATATCCAGACTATGGCTGTAACTTCGAGATTTTCGCGAACCCGGAGTTTCTGGAACTGGAAACGCTCGGCCCCCTGGTGGATTTACGACCTGGCGAAAGCACTGTTCACGTCGAACACTGGTGGTTGTTCGATGGAGTTGCTCCGGTTTCCAGCGAAGAATCGATTCGCAGTAAAATTATCCCCTTGATTCAGCAGACAGAAAACTATCGTCGGACATAATTTAGCCAGACTCTCAGTGAGCAGGCGCCGCGTCGTTTAATTCCTTACAGGGTGATTGCGTGACCGGTCTTCCCGTGAGCAACTTGGCAGCCGCGCAGGCGTAAGCGGCGGCCAGTTGTGAGCCGGCGGAATTTGTTTCGTGATAATGGGTCGGGACACCGTCTGTCTGGCACGCATCCACTGCTTCTTTCATTCCGGCAGCGGGATCGAACACCGGGGGGTGAAAATCATAGCCCGGCACCAGGTAGCCAAGCTCATCTGGCGAAAGTCCAAATACAAATTTATACTTGGCAGTCATAAGCGGTCTAAGGGCAGGTTCCGGTGCCCGCCCAGTGTCGGCGGCGGGACAACCCTTGCGGCGATACTTTTCAACACCGTAGAAAATCTCGGGAAAGAGTTCACCGGGGGCGGTGATAATTTGCGCGTCCCCGATGGTAATCAAGGATACTTTGGTAACGACACTAGTGCCGTGAGAGCTGCTCCACTTCGCAGGTTGCGCAAGGACCCCTTTGTTAATCAGGAAGGAATAGCCTTGGTTATCCATCGGGGATTCTAGATCCGCTTCGCGTACATCGATTCCAGACACAGGTGACCACTCGCCGCGATCCAGCGCTTGGATCGCGGCCTTGGCCACGTCCCGCCCAATTGCCTCGGTACGAGCGAATGAAAAAGTGGCAGCTTTATCCCCAGGGATAGCCGGAAACTCACGCCCGTCAAAGGTTGACCGCGTGCTTCGATTATTGTCGCCCGAGATTTCTACCGCGCCGAGATCCCCCGACACATAAATTGTCGTGCCACCATATTTCTTTTCCAATGTGCTGCGTACCGCGTCTGGAAAATCCGAACTGAGTATCGTGTTTTCATCCTCGAGCGATTCCGGGTGCGTATTCCAATTCACGACGGTGGCGACCACATTGTTCGTCTTTCCTGGTTGCGTTTCGAAAAACTGCATCACCCGGAGTTCTTCATCGAAAATGCGCGGTGGCCGGCCATCCGTGCGGGTCTGCATGTCAGCCAGCACGGGCGACAACGATGGATTGGTTACGCCTAGCTTCATCCGCACCGGCTCAATACTTAACGCGGCGCGACTTATAGCTTTGGCGATCTGCTGGTCGACGAATTGAAGATACAAAGGGAACTTGCCGTCGCGGTCTGCCGACGCACCCCACAAACCAATGGTGTCTGGTCCCTCATGGTTGTGCGTGCAGGTCAGCACTATTGTTTGAATATGGAGCGCGGGATCGAACAACCTCTTGGCGTGGTCCAGACCAAAATAGCCGCTGTCCTGCGTATAGCCGATCAGGTCGAGCGACACAAAAGCGATGCGCTTACTGCCGTATTCCAGTACCAACGCCCGCGCCCATAAGTCGTCGTGCATGCCCGTAGCTACTCGGTTGTTCCCGAAGCCGGCAAGATAGATTCCGGTGTATCGGCTGGCGCTCTTTGCATCAATGGCGGTGTTGGCGGAATCCACCATAAATGGCTCCCCCACATCCCATCGACGATTTCTATTGGTGTCGTCGAAGGATGCACCCCAGACTCCCGAGGGCGTGACCGGCCCTTTCCAATCAGGATTTTTCCCATAAGGTGTAATGGGGACAGCGGCCGCTCCAGCTTTTAATTGC
>JALYLI010000089.1 GCA_030774335.1 Acidobacteriota bacterium
GGGGGAAGCAATGACGCGTTCGTGATGAAAATCAGTGCGTCTGGACTTTCCATACTCTATTCGAGCTATCTCGGAGGCGCCGACGAAGATTCAGCACATGGCATTGCGGTCGGTAACACTCAAAATATTTCCGTTACAGGTCTCACCTACTCGATTGACTTTCCGGTGGTTGGCGCCCTCCAAGCCGCGAACGGCGGCGCGGGCGATGCGTTTGTCAGCAAAGTTGATACCGACCTTGCGGGGCCGGCTTCCCTGGTTTTCTCAACATATCTTGGCGGCATTGGGTTGGATCAGGGCAATGGAATCGCCGTCGATAGTGTGGGCGATACGTATGTCACCGGCGGCACGAACTCCACTGGTTTGGCTACCGCGGCAGTCCTGCAAACCGCGATGGCCGGCCAGGGTGATGCATTCGTCGCTAAATACTCTACATCTCAGCTAGCTCCAGCCCGGGTCTACTTCACATATCTTGGCGGCACCAAAGCCGACTCAGGTGCGGGAATCGCTGTTGATTCCAGCGGAAACACGTATGTGACGGGCAGCACGGTGTCCACCGATTTCGCGACGACCTCTGATGCTTTCCAGCGAACTTACGGCGGCGGGAATGCCGACGCATTCATAGCCAAGCTCGACGCCGCAGGCGCGACTCTCGTGTATTCGAGCTATCTCGGCGGCACCAATACGGAAAGCGGCAATGGGATCGCGATCGACCAGAATGTTCCGGCGGGTGCCTATGTGGCCGGGCAAACCTGTTCTTCAGATTTTCCTCTGTCAAACCCGGCACAGGCGACTTATGGGGGCAACTGCGACGCTTTCGCTTCCAAAGTTGGTGTGCTTGAGGGGATCGCGATCAATCCCACAGGGTTAGTTTTTGCTCCCCAGACGTTGGGTACGACGAGCCAACCTCAGACGCTGACACTGGTCAGCGGGGTGTCCGCAGTCAGTATAACCAGCGTGTCCTTGGTGGGGCCAAATTCTGGCGACTTCGCCATCTTGACCAACACATGCGGCGCCATGCTGGCCGCCAATAGCCAGTGTACGATCACCGTGAATTTCACGCCCGGCGCGGCCGGAACCCGTACCGCATCCATTTCGATCGTTGACGACGTTGCTGGTCAGCCGGCGCAAAACCTGGTCGCTAGTCTATCTGGTAGCACCTCAACGCTCCCCGACTTTTCGGTGAGCGTATCGTCGCTGGCGAGCGCCACCATTTCTGCCGGACAGTCAGCAACTTTTACGTTACAGGTTCTGCCGGTAAATGGATTCGATCAGCCAATAACTCTCGCGTGCGACGGGTTACCACGAGGTGCGACTTGCACCATTTCGCCGAATCCAGTGACACCAACTGGTTCCACAGCTACGCCAGTCACCGTGACCATCAACACGGCTGTGAGAAATTTGGCGCCGCCGACTTTCCGCCTGGCACCTCCCGCTGACCGGCCGTTTCTTCGCACTACACCTTACATGGCATTGCTAGCGGCCCTCGCTTTGATCATCGTCATGGCGCAAATGCGCAAGCGCCCGGCTTTCGCGACGATGGGTTTCTCGCTGCTTCTCCTTTGTGTCGCTGCCGGCTGCGGCGGTGGCAATTCCACGGGAGTGCCTGCAGGAACGCAAGCCGGTACGTATACCATCACCATTGTCGCCACATCCGGCTCTCTGGCACACAATACGACGCTCACTTTACAAGTTGAGTAATTACAATATTTTGATCTTAGAATTTGCCTGATTGCAACGAGGAGATGACTAATGAAGCGAGTTATGTGGCTCGTACCTGTGATTCTTTTCTTGAGTGTCGGCGCCCACGCGCAAGAAACGCCGGCTTGGGAAATAAATGGCGGGTATTCGTACTTACGTGCGAACCTCAATGGGCCCGGAGGCAGTTTTGATTTGAACGGCGGCAATGTTTCGGTGACCGAGAATTTGAATCACTGGTTCGGGGGTCGGATTGAGTTCAACGCCTTCACCGGCGGCGTCTCCGGAATAAATGCCTCGGCGCAGACCATCACATACGGGCCGGTTTTCTCTTATCGCAGGTTTGAGCGATTCACGCCTTACGGGCACGCGCAGTTCGGTGCGGTACACGGAAGTGTGGGATATCTGGGCATTTCTCAGTCCGCATTCAAGTTTGCAATGGCTGCCGGCGGCGGAGTGGATATCAACTTGAACCCGCGATTTGCGATTCGCGTGCAAGGGGATTACTTAATGACGCGATTCTTGGATTTGCGACAGGACAACTTGCAATTTTCCTCCGGACTGGTTGTGCATTTCGGCAGGAAATCGCGGTAATTCCTCGACCCACCGCTGGTCAGGCGACGAAATGGGTAAACAGGTTGTTCAACGATTCGGCCAGGGTGGGGTGCGCGAAGATGGCGTTTTGCAGCGCGGTATAGGGTAACTTGCCCATCATGGCGATTTCCAGCATGGACATCATTTCGCCGCCTTCGATGCCAAGTACGGCTGCTCCGAGAATTTGATCTGTTTCGGCGTCCACCATGGCTTTCATGAAGCCGCGCGTTTCGTCCACTTCCAGCGCGCGAGCCACCGACGACATTTGCATTTTTGCGAGGCGAAACTTTTTGTTTTGTTTGCGCGCTTCCACTTCACTAAGGCCCACGCGGCCCAATTGCGGGTCAATAAAGACCGTGTAGGGAACCAGGCGGCCTTCCGTGGTGGCGTTACCTTTCTCAATGATGTTTGTCCGCAGGATGCGGAAATCATCGTAGGCAATGTGTGTGAATGCTGGTCCGCCGTTGATGTCGCCGAGCGCATGCACGCCCGATGCGCTGGTTTCCAATGTTGAGTTCACTTTGATGAAGTTGCGCTGATCTGTCTGGATGTTAGCCGCCGCAAGGTTTAACGATTCTGTATTCGGTTGCCTTCCCGTCGCAACCAGCAAGTGCGATCCTTGAAGCGTGCGCGTTCCAGCGCCATCGTGAACTGTCAGCACGATTTCCGCCCCTGTTTTTTCGACGCGTTGAGCTCTGGTGTTCAACAGGACCTCAATCCCGTCCTGTTTCAGAATCGAAGCTATTTCCAAGGCCACATCCGCGTCTTCGCGACTGAGCAATTGCCCGCTTGATTGAGCAATGGTCACGCGGCTGCCGAAGCGGCGAAACATCTGCCCAAATTCCAGCCCAATGTAACCACCTCCCAGAACGAGCAGGTGTTTCGGAAGTTCATCGAGTTCCATGATCGAGGTGCTGTTTAGGTAGGGTAAGTCGGCCAGGCCGTCGACCTTGGGAATTGCCGGGCGGCATCCCGCATTGATGAAAATCTTTTCCCCGGAAATAGTGCGCCGCGAACCGTCTTTCAGTTTGATGGCGACGGACTTGGGTGAGGTAAAACTGGCCTCGCCGAAAATCAGATCAACATTAGGGGTCTTCTCCAGCTTGGCCTGGCTTCCATTCCGGAAGCTGTCCACGATATCGCGTTTTCGTTTGCGGACACGCTCCATCTTGATGCGGAAATTGTCGACTTCCACGCCGTAGTCGGCCCCGCGGCGCGCCAGGTAAGCGATTCGAGCACTGGCAACCATCGTTTTGGTGGGTGTGCAACCTTCATTTATGCAGGTGCCGCCTACGTGCGCGCGCTCAATCAGCGCGGTGCGCATTCCGGCGCCTGCCAAAGCGGAACACAATGGATTTCCGCCTTGGCCTGAACCAATGACGATGGCGTCATATTGATCGGATGCATTCATGGAATACTCCTTGCTGTGTGCATCTTATTCGAGGGCTCAGCGCAATGCCAAACGGATATAGCGAACACTCAATATCAGGTCTGCGAAGGAATGGCGTTGAGGTGTCGGCTCCCAGTCTCGTGGAGTTAAGATAGGTAAACTGCGGCTTGAGGACGCATAGGAATTCGCATGCACATGGTCTCGGAAGAGATTCGGCTTGCTGCTACCGACCTCAGCAGTCACTTGGCGTGCCGCCACGTCACCACGCTCGATATGGGCGTCGCGCGCGGCCAGCGTTCGGCCCCGGAATGGCGGGAGCCCGACCTGGTGGTGATTCAGGAGTTGGGTGCGCGGCACGAAGCCGCCTACCTGGAATTTCTGCGTGGCAAACACGCCTCCTTTGAGGACTTGCGGGCGATCCATGATGAGGGCGAGGCCCGGCGCGAAACGCTTCGCTGCATGGAGCACGGCGTCGACGTCATCGCGCAAGGCACGTTGGGCATAGGCCGTTGGTTCGGACGACCGGATGTGCTGCGTAAGGCTGCGACCCGGAGCCGCCTGGGAGATTGGTCGTACGAAGTTTACGACTGCAAGCTGGCGCGGGAGACGAAGGCGACAACTGTTTTGCAACTGTGCCTCTATTCCGCGCTGTTGACCGAAGCGCAAGGCGCGGAACTGGAATTCATGCATGTCGTTCCTCCCGGACCGGCGTTCGCTCCCGAAAGTTATCGCTTTGCGGAGTACGCGGCTTATTTCCGGTATGTTCGCGCGCGTCTCGAAAAGGCTTGCGACAACGGCGCGGGGTCGAGCACCTATCCGGAGCCTTGCGCGCATTGCGACGTGTGTCGCTGGTTTGCAGAATGCGACGCGCGGCGCCACGCCGACGATC
>JALYLI010000090.1 GCA_030774335.1 Acidobacteriota bacterium
GGCGCAGGATCGGTGTAATCGTCGGCGGGCACGTAAATCGCCTGCACGGAAGTGATGGAACCGTTCTTGGTGGAAGTGATGCGTTCCTGCAACTCGCCGATTTCGGTGTTGAGGTTGGGCTGGTAACCCACGGCCGACGGCATGCGGCCGAGAAGCGCGGAAACTTCCGCGCCGGCCTGCACGAAACGAAAAATGTTGTCGATGAAGAGCAGCACGTCGAGGTGTTCTTCGTCGCGGAAATATTCGGCGACGGTTAGCCCGGTAAGGCCGACGCGCAGGCGCGAACCGGGTGGCTCGGTCATCTGTCCATAAATCAAAGCAGCTCGCGATTTTTCAGTGTTGCCGGGAACGATGACGCCGGACTCCGACATTTCCAGCCACAAGTCGTTGCCTTCACGAGTGCGCTCGCCGACGCCGGCGAAAACGGAAAGGCCGCCGTGCTGCATGGCCACGTTGTGGATCAACTCCAGAATCAAAACTGTTTTGCCGACGCCCGCGCCGCCGAAGAGGCCGATCTTACCGCCCTTGACGTACGGCTCCATCAGATCGACAACTTTAATTCCCGTCTCAAACATTTCCAGGCCGGTGGATTGATCTTCCAGCGGAGGTGCTGGCCGGTGAATCGGATAGTGCGTGGGGCTTTCGATGGGACCGAGTTGGTCCACCGGCTTGCCGAGAACGTTCATCACGCGGCCAAGAGTGGCGCGGCCCACCGGCACGGTGATGCCCTGGCCCAAATCTTCCGCGGGCATGCCGCGGACCATGCCTTCGACAGCTTCCATGGCCACGGCGCGCACGCGGCCTTCGCCCAAATGCTGCTGCACTTCCGCGGTTACATCCAGCGGCTCCGGAATGTTGAAGCCTTTGCTGGTGATGCGCACCGCGTTGTAAATGGCGGGCAGGTGCCCCGCTTCAAACTGAATATCGAGGACGGGTCCGATGACCTGCACAACTCGCCCCATGCGTTTATCCGCCATGCTTTCTCCTAAGCGCCGTAAGAGGCGCCGCTGACAATTTCAATGATTTCCTTGGTAATGGCTGCCTGGCGCACTTTGTTCATGTGCAGCGTGAGCGCTTCAATCACGTCGTTGGCGTTATTGGTGGCCGCTTCCATGGCGGTCATGCGCGCCGCGTGTTCGGCCGCCGACGACTCCAGCATCGCGCGCAATATTTGCGTTTCGACATATCGCGGAAGCAATTTCGCCAGGATTTGCTCTTCGGGCTGTTCGTAGATGTAATCGATGGGCGTTTCTTTGAACTCGCCGGGCTTTTTGGCGCCGCTCGCATCGCTCTGCGCGGCGGCGTGGCTTTCTTCGTCGCGAATGGATTCCACCGGCAGAACTTTTTCCACCGCAAGCGTAGGGGTCATGACGCTTTTGAATTCGCTGAAAATAATGTAGACGGAGTCGATTTCTTCCTTGATGTACAAATCGGCCACCAGGTTGGCAATTTCGCGAGCGGTTTTGAAATCCACGCGCGCCAGGACGTTTACGTACTCGGCGGCAAAGGTGAAACCGGCGCGGCGCAGCGAGTCGCGGCCCTTTTTTCCGACCGGAATAGTAGTGATCTTCTTACCCTGGCGCGCGCGAAAGAATTCGTGCGCTTTGCGCAACACGTTGCTGTTGAAAGCGCCGGCAAGCCCGCGCTCTCCGGTGAGTACGATCGCGAGAATATTATTTTCGGGCCGCACGGCCAGCAACGGATGTTCGGGCGATTCGATGCGGGCCATGGTGGAACGCAATACACGGGCTAGCTCCACGGCATACGGCCGGGCAGCCAGCGCGGCTTCCTGCGCACGACGCAGGCGGGCCGCCGCGACAAACTTCATCGCGCGGGTAATTTGCTGGGTGTTTTTCACCGAGCGGATGCGGCGCCGGAAATCGAGTAGTGTGGCCATTCTTGCGGTCGTTACATTTGTTACAGAAAAATTATTTTGCTACCGGCGTTTCTTGTTTCTTCGCGGTTGGATCTTCAGGCTTTGCCGCGGCTGAGTCCGATTTTGAAGGAGCGCCGCCCTGATTTTTCGCCGGCGCGGCGGCAGCCTGCGCTCCGGGCTCAGCGGATTCTTCCACGTCGGCGGCGAAACGCTCCTTGAAAGCGTCGACGGCTTTTTTAATTTCACCCTTGATGGCGTCGTCGAGCGCTTTTTTCTCGGCGATAGATTTGAGGATGCCGGAATTGTTGGCCTCCACAAAAGCGATGAATTCGCGCTCGAAACGGCGCACCGCGGGCACAGGGATACTGTCGAGCGCGCCGCTAGTGGCGACGAACAAGCTGAGCACCTGTTTTTCCACGGTGAAGGGAGCGTACTGGTCCTGTTTCAAAATTTCAGTCAGGCGCTGGCCGCGTCCCAACTGTGCTTGCGTGGCCTTATCCAGTTGGTCGGCGCCGAACTGTGCGAACGCTGCAAGATCGCGATACTGCGCCATGTCCAGGCGCAGTGAACCGGCCACCTGACGCATGGCTTTGATCTGCGCGTTGCCGCCAACGCGGCTGACGGAAATACCCACGTTGATCGCGGGGCGAATGCCGGCGTTGAAAAGGTCGGCTTCCAGATAAATCTGGCCGTCGGTGATGGAAATCACATTCGTCGGAATGTACGCGGAAACGTCGCCGGCCTGTGTCTCAATCACCGGCAAGGATGTCAGCGAACCGCCGCCGAGTTTGTCGTTGAGCTTGGCGGCACGTTCCAGCAAGCGAGAGTGCAGATAAAACACGTCGCCAGGGAAAGCTTCGCGGCCGGGTGGGCGGCGCAGTAGCAAAGAGATTTCGCGGTAGGCTTGCGCGTGCTTCGAAAGATCGTCGTAAAAAGTTACCGCGTGGCGCTTGGTATCGCGGAAATATTCGCCCATGGCGCAAGCGGCGTAGGGAGCGATGTATTGCAAGGACGCCGGTTCAGATGCGGTGGAAGCCACCACGATGGTGTAATCCATCGCGCCCGCATCCGTCAGCGTCTTCACCACCTGCGCGATGGTCGAGCGCTTCTGTCCGATACCGCAATAAATGCAAATTACGTCGCCACCTTTTTGATTGATGATGGTGTCAAGGATTACGGCGGTTTTACCGGTCTGGCGGTCACCAATGATTAGTTCGCGCTGGCCGCGGCCGATTGGAATCATGGCGTCAATTGCTTTGATGCCGGTCTGCAACGGTTCGCGAACAGGCTGGCGATCCAACACGCCGGGGGCGATGCGCTCCAGCGCGTTGCGCTGCTTGGATTCGATCGGGCCCTTGCCGTCCAGCGGCTCGCCGATAGGATTGACCACGCGCCCAACCATCGCTTCCCCAACGGGCACGGACATAATCGTGTTGGTGCGCTTGACGACGTCACCTTCCTGCAGGTCGCTCGATTCGCCGAGGAGCACGACGCCGACTTCATCCTGTTCCAGGTTCAGCGCGATACCAAAAATGTTATGCGGAAAAGCGAGCATCTCGCCGGCCATAACCTTTTCCAGGCCATGCACGCGCGCGATGCCATCGCCCACGCTGATGACCGAGCCGACTTCGTCAACGCTGACGGTCTGTTCGTAATTTTCAATCTGCTCGCGCAGAATCTTGCTGATTTCATCCGCCTTGATATTGGCCATTCATGCTCCTAATCCCATTTGAACCGCGCCATTTAAAGGGCGTTTGGTTCAAGTCTTAGCTGCTATTACGTGATGATTGTTTTTCGGCCCGCGGCAGTTGCGTGCCGTAAATACATCCCCAAAATTACTCCTGCGACAGCCGCGCGCGCATTTCCGTCAAGCGACTGCGCAGCGAACCGTCGTAGATCGTGTCTCCAACACGAGCGACGGCCCCGCCCAGGAGCGTGGCGTCGAGAGAAAATTTCGGCTCAATCTTTTTGCCTGTAAGACGGCTGAGCGTCTTGGCTAATTCCGTCTTTTGCGCCTCGCTCAGCTCCACGGCGGAAGAAACTTCCGCTTCGGCAATGCCCTGGCGCCGGCGAACAACGCTTCGCACCGCTTCGACAATTTCCGGCAGCATGGGCGAACGACGGTGATCGGTGACCACAAACAGAAAATTGCGAACGATTTTTCCGGCCCCTTGGCGCGCAATGATTTTTTCAATCACGCCATGCTTGTCTTTCATATCCACCGCGGGACTGCCCAGAAAATTGCGTAGCTCGGCGGATTCCGCATAGGCCGCGCCAAAATCCGCGAGTTGCCGTACGGAAGTTTGCGGCGCGCCCTGGCTGATGGCGATGTCCGCGAAAGCGTTGGCGTACTGCAGGCTGGCGGACTTCAATTGGGCCTTCCATCGAGAGTTTTCACGAAATTATTGATCAGCGATTCCTGGGCGGCGGGCGTCAACTGGCTGGCCAACAGCGCTTCGGCGCCGTCCACAGCAAGATTGGCGGCCAGAGCTTTCAACTCCAGGCGGGCAGCGCGCTCGGTGGCATCCACTTCGGCGCTGGCGGCGGCATCGATTTTTTGCTGATCGGCTCGCGTGAGATTGCGGATGCGCTGGCCTTCGGCCGTGGATTCACGCTGGGCGGCGGCACGCAATTCAGCCACTTCCTTTTCCAGATTTTGCAGCTTGGTTTCGGCTTCGCGAAGCTGCTGATCGGCCAAATTTTTCGCTGCGGTGCTTTTCTGAATGGCTGAACTTATGACATCGGCGCGACGGCTAAAAAATGCCGGTCCTCTCTTCAGGCACAGCCAGATAATCGCGCCAGCGACGATGGCAAAGTTAATCCACTTGAAAAGATGTTCGGCGGACTGCTGCGATGCGTTGGCGGCCTCTTCCGCGTGGGCGTTGAGGGTCAGAAATATCATCCCCAGCAACGCTGATCCGACGACCTTTACTTGTCTATTCATCGCGCTAACGAATGGCAGCGTGGTCATCGCGTCTCTCTCGGCGGTGCTCCGGGCGGTCGCGTGGATTGCAGAACACGGCGCGCGACTACCGCCGCTAGCGGGGTGACGCCGGCTTCCAATTCGGTCCTGGCAGCCTTCATTTCCGCGGCGATGCGCTCTTTGGCGGTGGCGACGATGGCGGCAGCTTTGGCGCGAGCGTCTTTCAACTGCGCGGCGCGCTCATCGAGGAGCTTTTTGCGGGCGGCTTCCTGCTCGACATAAACCTCAGTGCGAACCTGTTTCAGGGCGGCCTGATACTGTTTTATTTTTTCCGTCGCGGCGGCTTGCGCGGTTTCGGCGGCCTTTTGCGCGCCCATAGTGCGGGTTTCGCGCTCGGCGATTACTTTTAATAAGGGCTTGAAAAATAGGACTCTCAGGACTGCATAGAACACCAGCAGTATCAAGACTATAGGCACAACTTGAAAGAACAGTTCTCTCATGGGTGAGAATTAAATTGCATCGAATTGTATCGCCTGAACCCCAGGTTGGCAGCCACGCCGTTTCCCAACCCGGGAGGGGATCACGGTGGGCTATGTGGTGCCGACTCGAATAATAATTTATATCATCCGTGCTGGCGTGCGTCAATGCGCGGGGTCCGGGGAGCGGGTAGCGATCAGACGATGGGCACGATCCACGGAGGGCTCTTTCGCGCGATTACCACTTTTGTTACAAGGACCGCCGGCCCTGTCGCTTCCAGTTACGTCGCTTACTTGGTACGACTGGTGCATATCGGCCGCTTGAGATAGATTCTTTGGCGGAGGGAATACATGAATATTCTGGCGGTTCTGAAGCGCGAAGAGCGCAAGCTTGAAAAGGAACTGGGAAAGTTGAACCACAGGTTGGCTGGCGTGCGCGCCGCGGGAAAGGCCTTGGGCCGCTCGACCGGCCGCGAACTGAAGACCATTAAGAAGCGGGTGTTGTCCGAGGCCGGCAGGGCGAGGATCGCGAAGGCGGCCAAGAAACGCTGGGCCAAGATTCGCGCGGAAGCGAAAAAAGCGGTGAGCTGATGGAACGATTCGGCCAAGCCGAGCTTGGTCCGCTGTGCCTGCTGCAAGTCCAGGTAAGTTAGAAAATCAGCGAACGCGGGTCAGCCAGGAATTGAGTGCGGTGGCGCGTGGCAGCAGCGCGAGGGCGCCGAGCCTGAGAAAGGTGGAGGCGCGCGCGCGGTATTCGTGTTCACCGGGCGCGATGACGGCCATGAAGGGTACGCCGGCGTCGCGAGCGGCGAGGGCGTCATCGATATTGTCGCCGAGATAGAGAGCCGTGGCCGGATCGCGTCCGTCGAGGATTTTGTGCAAGCCTTCGGGATGCGGCTTGATGCGGGTGACGTCATCCATGGTGATCACGGTACGAAAATGGTGCGCGGCGGGCCAGCGATCAAACGTAAAAGAAAATTCTCGGCGGTTGCGTCCGGTAAAAAGATTTAATTCGTAGCGGCCGGCCCAGGTGGAAATTTGCCTGGGCGTGATGATTAATTTCTCGTTGCGAACATTGCCGGGTTTTTCCGGACTACCCCAGTAAAAACCATTGAACGCGGCCTGAGCTTGCTCGTAGGTGACGGGTGTGCCGAGCGACGTCACCCAGTCGGCGGTCATGCGCCAGTCGTCGTTGTAGCCAGGCTTGGCTTTCCAGCGGTGCAAATCGGCGTAGGTAACTCGTCGGCCGCTGAGATGGCGCACCGTTTCCAGCGCCGAGCGCCAGTACGTCCCGCGCACATCCACAAGCACACCGTCCACATCGAAGATCAGTATTTCTGGTTGAGCAGGCAGCGCTTTGCGGATTTTAGACCGAGTGGACATTCAAAAACCAAGATACCATCTGTGTGCAGGAAATGCCGCGCTGTCATGCAGTGGATGCCGCACCCTTCGTTTGAAGCTGTCAAAAAAACCATTATGTTTTCAGGGGGTGGGGGCATGAGTTTTTGATGGACCGTTCGGGCTGATCACTCAGGATTTTCTTTCCGCTCCTTCCTAGCTTGCGGCGGCGCGGCTAGCCTCTTCAAGCGGGCCCAGTGCTGCAGGTTGCAGGATGCTTCGATAACAGCTCAAATCCAAGCGCCGCACCAATGTCCAGATCGCCCGTGCGGCATGCTCTGCACCGATCAACGGCTCCACATCAATGGCCCGCCAGTTCATCTGCTACCGGTTCACGTAGCGGATCAACGGCAGCGGGTTGGAGATATTTTCTTCACTCATGCCGTGAGCTTACGGCGCGCTACTTTTTTGCAAGAATGAAATGCGGAGGGTCTCTTCACAGCTGCGCTTCTCAAGGGTGCGGTTTTTTGTTGCGGTCGTTACTCCGGTCAGCGCCTTCCCATCGGCGGCCGGTGTGAAGTCAACGCTCTCGGCCGCATCCGAAACCGCGGCGCCAAAGGCGGCGGCACATTCCGCAAAGAATCTCCGCAACAGGGGCATCTCCCCTCATGCGTAGTCGCCGCGGTCGCGTCCGCGCGCAGCCAATGCCCCCGCGCTTCGCAAAGTTGATTGATGCACTGGACCGTGAATCCTGGCAGGTACTGCATCATTCCTCCCGGAACTGACGTAGCTTCTGACGGACTGCCTGGGGATAAAAATTCACAGAAAATTAACTTATTTGTGGGCGAGTTTGCGCTGATACGACTGCGGTGTCAAGAAAAAATACCACCATACGTAGTGGTGCCCTTCCGAGGTGTGGAAAACTGAACTGGCGCGGAAAATTAAAGCAGGTGGGGAGAGCGAAATGGCGAACGTTTACGGCTGCAACGGGGCCGCGGGAGCCGCAGGTTGGCCGGCAGGTTTAGCGGGCGACGGTCTCGCGTGATGGAGTTCCTGCATCGCCGCCAGCCGCATTTTCAGACGATCGACGTCCTGCTGCTTGGCGTCTATCTCCTGCTGCAAGACAGCGAGCCTGGCCTTGCCCGCCTTGTCGTGTTCGTGGTCCGCATTCGATAAAAAAGTGTCCTGCTCCAGCGCCAGTTCGCGCCGTGAAAGATCCGCATCCTTTTCCGCCACCGCAATCGATTCTTTCAACTTCGCAATTTCTAGATCGTCTGTCGGAGCCGGCGTAGCTGTCGCGTCACGTGAAGCAGAAGGGGTCGTCGCGGCGGCCGCTACCGTATCCGGTGTTGGCGGGGTCGTCTCCAGCTTTGCCGGAGCGTCGACCGTCAGTCCCTGCGCCCCCGGCTTGATATTTTTTTTATCCAGATCGTCGTCGGTAATTACTTTGGAGGGCTTAGTCGCATTTTTCGATTGCTCTCGTGACCTGCGCGCGGCCTCTGCGATTGATTGTGCGCGTGTGTCCGCGGCAGACTGCTCTTCCGCGCTCTGAGGACGAGCGCCTGGCGGCATCATGGCGCCTACGGCCAACACAAAAACGATGGATAAGAATTTTCTAACTGTCGGCATCGGAATTCGCCCTGGCATATCGGCACCTCGCGCCTGTCAACGCAGCATCGACCAATCGAAGCTCCACCATACCTTCGAACTCCGTCCCCGCCAATTCGCCCGTGGCTGTGCGATGCGAATCAGCCAACGGCCACTATAACGAACAGTTATACTAATCAGCCGGACAAAAGAGGTTTTGTGCCGAAGAACTGCAGACGCTGGCTGAAATCCATAAACTTTTTCGTGGTGCTCGCCGGCCTCGGCTGTGGAGCGAGTAAAGTCCGGGCTCAGCAAGTCAGGGCTCCCGACGCGCAGGTTAGCGCGCCCCAGCTGTCAAAAACCACTACGCTCCTCACCGAACATCGCTTTTGGGACAAGGAAAACGACCTGCTCTTCGCGGGAGTCGCCGCCACTCGCACCCTCGATTATTTCTCCACCCTCAACATGCGCCGCCGCGGAAGGCAGGAAATTTTTCTCACCAATGACGCCGTCGACAATCACGCCGGTTTTGCCTTCATCGAAGTCGGAGCCACCGGAGTTTCCATCGGGGCTGCGTATTTCTTCCACCGCTATGGACACCACAAACTCGAACGCTGGACCTCCATCGTGCATATCGGTTTGGCCGGCACCGGAGCGATCCGAAATTATTCCCTCAAAACCGCCCACTTCTAGTTCGCTGCATCAGGCGCCGACTCCATCATCTAAATTCATCCACTTGCCGCAAGTTTTAGAAATGTTTGTCAAACCATGTCGCCGCGGCGCCCGGTCTAAACTAGTGACGCATATTGCGCAAACTGTCCAGCGTGCGGCATACTCGCCGCGCGTGCAGCTAGTTGTGCACGGGCGACATCGTGGTGCACCGGCGGATGGTGGTCTGCGGGCATCACGGTAATACGCGAGGGGGTCTAATGAGACGGTGTTTCCTGTACCGGCTCTTATGCTGTACAGCCGTGTCTCTTTGCCTGGCTGCGCCCGCCGTGCGGGCGCAGGCGAAAGAACCTGCCGCGCCTCAGAAATCCGCTCCTCAAACTTCGCAAGTGGAGTCCCGGTCTTCTCAATCTTCTCAGCCGCCTTCGGTGCGCACCCAAACCGACACCGATCAATACACGCTTTCTCATGAACGTTATGAAAAAGCCGTGTCCTACTCGCGAGCCGGATACACCTTGTACTTTGTTTCTTATTTCCTGGCCACTCTCGTCCTGCTGTTGATTTTGCGGCTGGGTTTTGCCGCCAAATTCCGCGACGTCGCTGAATCCGTCACCGGCAAAAGGTGGCTCCAGGGTTTCATTTTTGTCCCGTTACTGATTCTGACCACGGACGTGCTCAGTCTTCCGGTAAGTATTTACTGGCATGCGCTCTCATTGCGCTACGAGCAGTCCATCCAGCGCTGGGGCTCCTGGCTGCTGGACTGGTTGAAAGCGGAAGCGCTGGGCGTCGGTCTCGCGGTTCTGCTGGCGCTGCTGCTTAATGTCGCCATGAGAAAAAGCCCGCGGCGCTGGTGGTTTTATTTCTGGCTTGCGGCGCTGCCGGTGTTGCTGTTTTTCTTTTTCATCAGCCCGTGGTTCATCGATCCGCTGTTCAACCATTTCGAGCCGCTGGCCAATGAGCATCCCCAACTCGTAAGCTCCATCGAAAAGCTCACGCAACGCGCCGGCGTCCCCATCCCTGCGGATCGCATATTCCTGATGCGTGCCAGTGAAAAAACCAACGCCATCAACGCCTACGTCACCGGCATTGGCGCTTCCAAACGAGTGGTCATGTGGGACACCACTATCGGCAAGACCACTCCCGACGAAGCTTTATTTATCGTGGGTCACGAGTTGGGCCACTACGTTCTGGGCCACGTGGCCATCGGATTCTTTTTCTTCGCGGTTTCTCTGCTGCTGGCGTTGTACATAATTTTTCGCGCGCTGCACTGGTCGCTGCACCGCTGGGGGGGCGATTGGAAAATTTACGGCCCCGAAGACTGGGCCGCGCTCGCTGTAATTCTGCTGTTTCTGCAAATTTTGATCTTCGTGTCTTCGCCCATCGTAAATGGCTTCAGTCGCATGCAGGAACACGCCGCCGACGTGTACGGTCTCGAAATTATTCATGGTCTGGTGCCGCACTCCGAAGAAGTAGCCGCTCACGGCTTTCAGGTACTCGGCGAGCTCGATCTCTCCGATCCGAATCCCCCTTCATTCATCACTTTCTGGCTCTACAGCCATCCCCCGCTGGCGGACAGGTTGGTATTCGCCCACTCCTACGACCCCTGGTCCAAAGGTGAGTCCCCGCGGTATGTGAAATAATCATTTTCGTGAGGATTCGCCCGCGACACAGGCTTACGGTAAGGCTCACACTGCGTCTCACTGGAAGCGCCTGACGAAATATGCGGTGCGGCGACCATCGAGATGATGGGAAAATAACGCATGGAGCATGAGACGTCCGCAGCTACGCCGCCCAGCCCGCCGCTCGGGAACACTCCCGCCGGCGGAGGGATACGCAAAGTTTTTCTAAACTCCGCAGGCCTGCGAGCAGGTTGGCGGTTGTTGTTATACGTGGTTCTGCTGGTGGTATTTTTCCTGAGCTTTAAAGTTTTACTCTCGCAGTTCTGGAAGTCCACGCCCGGAACATTTTCCATCGCTAGTTTGTTTCTTGCCGAGGTTGTGGGGTTCGCCGCCGCTTTCGGCGCCGCCGTCGTAATGTCGTTCATCGAGCGTCGTCCCGTCGGAGCGTACGGTTTGCCGGTGCGCGGCGCTTTCGGAAAATTGTTCTGGCAAGGCGCCCTCCTTGGCTTCCTGGAGATTAGCCTGCTGGTAGCGCTGATTTATGCGTTTGGCGGATATTCTTTCGGGACTCTTGTGTTGCACGGCGCCGAACTGCTTCGCTGGGGCGCGTTGTGGGCCCTCTGCTTTATTTTTGTCGGCCTGTTCGAGGAATTTCTCTTTCGCGGCTACAGTCTGTTCACCTTAACTTCGGGTGTTGGCTTCTGGCCGGCTTCGCTGATTCTTTCTTTTCTCTTCGCCGCCGTGCATTTCCAAAATAGTGGAGAAGGCGTGGCCGGTGTCGCGGGGGTTTTTGTGGTAGGTATGCTGTGGTGTTTTACCGTGCGGCGCACCGGGACACTATGGTTCGCGGTCGGCATGCACGCCGCTTACGATTTCGGTGAAACGTTTCTATATTCCGTTCCGGATAGCGGAATGATTTTCCCCGGGCATCTCTCCAGCGCCACACTGCACGGCCCGGCGTGGCTTACGGGAGGAACAGTAGGACCGGAAGCCAGCGCGTTCGATTTCCTGATCTTCTTTGTGCTTTTCTTCGTGATAGACCGCCTTTATCCCGCTAACAAGGCGCCCTACCAGAACACTGGCGTGTTTCACCGCGCCAACTCCGAGGCGAACACCAATCTGACTCCCTGACTTTGCGTCTGCGGCAGGGTTTCCCGCAGCGCTTCCAGCGAATGCATTTGATTTGGCAGAATCGCCAGCGTAAGAGGATAAGGCATCGCAAAAATTGCTTCGGCGGCCTCGCGATCGTTGCCCATGTCGTCCAGAATGATCGCCAGCCTCGGAGTCTGTCGTTCTTCAGAACCCGCCGGCACGGTCTCCCGCTCGCGTGCCTCATTGCTTCCTACCAGATGAATGTGAATGATGTGGCTGATAAAACCGGCGTGACGGTAATTCACGATAATGGCATTGCCGTTTTCCGTGGGACCATCTTGCGTAAGGCCGTGCGCCGTCGCGATGCCGTTGAATTTCTGCAGCATCTGCGTAACCGGTGCCGGGTACGCTTTTTCCCCGCGTTTCTCGAAAATGCGTATTTCGATGTGGTCGGCGGAGTTGGCCACCTTGTCGAAAGCGCCCACCTCGCCATGCACCTCGGAGCCCGTCGGGGCCACGGAATTCGCGGCGAAGACAAACTCCTGCGTGATGCGGTGGATTTCCCCTTCGGGCAATTGTTTGTGCCGGGCCCTTTGGCAGCCCCCGCAGCACGAGGTAATCACGCCGATAAGTACGGTGATTTTCAACGTGGCCATCAAGCGAGGAGGTAACTTCGATGAAAAACTGTGCAACACCGCGGACTAGGCGGCTTTCTTGACCGGCGTCTTCAGCAAATCAAGAGCCTTGCGGTAAACCGGATCTTCCGGTGAAAGAGGCTTGGGCCCCTGGGTGTCTTTCTTGGGTGTGGTATCCGGCGTGGCAACATCATCAGAGTCGGAGTCGTCTTCGACGGCGCCGTGCACCACTTCCGTCGGCGTCACGCCCTCTTCCAGGATGGATTTGCCGCTTGGCTTGTAGTAGTTGGCAGTGGTCAGAATCAGCGCGGAGCCGTCGTCCAGGGTGATCAACTTCTGCTCCGAAGCCAACCCAAAGGTGCGCTCGCCGACTACATTCCCCCGTTTATTGGCCTCTACCGCGGAAGCCAACACCTCGGCTGCGCCTGAGGTGGTGGGGTCGATCAGCACCGAAACCGAACCCTTCCAGATGGCCTGTTTGGCTTCGGCGGAAAAAGTTTGCGACGAAACGGTTTGCCCGCGCAGTGTGGCTAGCGTGCCCGAGGGCACCAACAATCGCGCTACGGCGATGGCTTCGGAAACCGGGCCCCTTCCACATTCGCGCAAGTCCACAATCAGGTTATGGATGCCTTGCTTTTCCGCTTCCATCAAGCGTCCGCGCACTTCCTCGGCTCGCCCGGCATCCAGCGAATTCAGGCGCAGCACCAGCGTGTCCGCGTCGGCTTTCTGGCTGAGCAGTTTCACCGCCATGGGCTTCTCGCGAACAACGTCCACTTCTTCGGGAGTGGCCTTCCCGCGGCGAATTACCGCCACTTTTACCGCCGTGCCCGCCTGGCCGGTTAAAAGATTGGTCGCTTGGCCCACCGACATATCGCGCGTAGTGAATCCGCCGATGGACTCAAAAATATCTCCGCTGTGTATTCCCACTTTGGCCGCCGCGCTGTCGGGCAAAACCGAAATCACAATCACATATCCAAACCGCTTGCTCAGCGTGATGCCGCTCTCGCCCGTGCTGGCGTTTTGCGTTTTCTTTTTGAATTCGTCGTACTCCCGGGGCGTCAGATAGCTCGATTGCGTGTCCAGCGATTCGAGCAAACCATGGAGCGATCCGGCTGTGACCGTGTGCATGTTCGGTTCATCGACATAATCCTGCTGGATCTTCTGCAGTACCTCGCCGAATACCGTGAGAGATTTGTAGGCCTTGTCATCCGGGGTGCGCCCCAACACATGCCCGATTCCGGCATAGCAGAAGATCACCACTGATACGCAAATCAGCCCAATACGCGCCGCTCGATTCATGCCTCACCTGTGAGAACGCTAGGAAAAGTATATCACCGCTTAACTGTCGGACGCGCCCGGGGAGATAAAGGAAGCGCGGCAAGCCTTGATGCGAAGTCCATGAAAACTACATAGACACGCCCAAGGTCGCTTTTGATGCTCTTTAACCACACCATGTCATAAGTTTACACCAAACAACCCACAAAGTATTGATTACATTGAACAAATAACGCCCCACTTGGCCTGCAACTTGCTAAAATACCAGAGGTATATGTTTCAGACCACCATCATTTCATCAGCGACTACCGAAGGCGTCGGCCTTCACACGGGTGTTTACGGCCACGTCACTCTGACGCCAGCCCCGGCGGAGACCGGTATCGTTTTTCGCCGCACCGATTTGGAAGATTTTCCGATCGAAGCGCAGGGTCACAACGTCGCTCGCGTAAGCTACGCCACCAGCTTGATGAAGCAGGGGGTTTTGCTTTCCACCACCGAGCACCTCCTCGCCGCTATCTACTCGTGCGGGATCGACAACATATATATAGATATCGATTCTATTGAAATTCCCATCCTTGACGGTTCAGCCGAGCCCTTCATGCAAATGCTGGAGCGCTGCGGAATTCGCAGGCTGCGCCGCCGCCGCCGTTTTCTAAAGGTTCTAAAGCCCCTGGAAGTCATCGAGGGCGACCGCCGCATCAGCATCTATCCCGCCAGCGACTTTCAAGTGTGCTGCTATGTCGACTTCCCGCACCCGCTCGTCGGCCAGCAGCAATTTGAAATGTCCGTCAATGCCGCCAGCTTTCGGCAACTCCTCGCCCGCGCCCGCACCTTTTGTTTTGAACGGGACATCCAGCCGCTGCGAGCCATGGGTTTGATTCGCGGCGGATCACTGGAAAACGCCATCGTTCTCACCGAAAGTGGCGTCATGAACGGTCCCCTGCGCTTTCGGGATGAATTTGGGCGTCACAAAGCTCTCGACTTGATCGGCGACCTGGCGCTCGTCGGTTTGCCTCTCCTGGCTCGCGTTGAAGCTTACAAAGCCGGGCATGCCTTGCATACTCAATTGGTTAGCCGACTCTTGGCCGACCCCTCTTTATGGACCATCACCACTGCGGAGGCTTCGGTAGCAGAACTGGATCATGCCGAGGCGGTCGCTCCTGCCGCTGATTAATAACCTGATTAGTCATTCGTCGCCTCTGCTATCTTGCCTCGTTGCCAAAGTTCGCTTGCTCCCACACACTGGGCTGGAATCCCATGCCCAACAACGACCTAGCTGTAGTTATTCTCGCCGCCGGTAAAGGCACACGCCTCAAATCGAGTACCGCCAAGGTTTTGCATCGTGCTGGTGGCCGCTCTCTTGTCGAGCAGGTTATTCGCGCCTGCACTCCGCTGGGCGCCAGGAAAACAATCGTCGTCGTCGGACACCAGGCTGAACAAGTGACCGCCGCTGTCGCTCCTGCAGGAGCAATCGCTGTTTTGCAGCAGCCGCAGCACGGCACCGGGCACGCCATGCAGGTGGCGCGACGCGCACTAAAAAATTCCAAATATGCCATCGTGCTTCCCGGTGACGCGCCGCTGGTTCGTTCCGAAACCCTCAAGGCGCTACTTGCCACGCACCGTGCAGCTAATGCCGCGGCTACCGTTCTCACTGCCGTTGTCGCCGATCCCTTCGGGTACGGAAGGATTCTCCGAAAATCCGACACTGCCATTTCTGCCATCGCGGAGCAATCTCAACTCACCGGCGACCAGGCCGAAATCAACGAAATCAATTCCGCGATTTATTGCTTTACGCTCGAAAAGTTGTGGCCCGCGCTGGCTCAGGTGAAGCCCAACAATAAGCATCGCGAACTTTACCTCACCGATGCCGTCGCGGTGTTGGCCGCCAAAGGCGAAAAGGTTCTCGCGCAGGTTGCGGCGGATTCACGGGAAGTTCTTGGGTGCAACACCCGCGCCGACCTCGCCGAAGTCGACCGCATTTTCCGTGAATGGAAACGCGCCGCGTTGATGGACGCGGGCGTAACCATTCAGTTGCCCGAAACCGTTTTGATTGACCCGGAAGTTGTCGCCGGTGAAGACACCGTGATCGAGCCGGGCGTGCAATTGCTCGGCAAAACAAAAATTGGCGCGCGCTGCACCATCCGCAGCGGAAGTGTGTTAAGCGACGCAATCCTTGGCGACGATGTTGTTGTCGAGCCTCACTGCCTGGTCTCAGAAAGCCGCCTGGATGATCGCGTTATCGTGGGCCCATTCGCGCGCCTGCGGGGCGGCAATCATTTGAAAGCCGGCGTGCGCATCGGAAATTTCGTGGAGCTGAAAAAGAGCACCCTCGGAGAAGGCACCAAGGCCATGCACCTCAGCTATCTCGGCGACGCAAAAATCGGCTCCAAGACCAACATCGGCGCGGGCACCATTACGTGTAACTACGACGGCTTCCACAAGCACCCCACCAGCATCGGCAATAAAGTTTTCATCGGTAGCGATTCCGCTCTGGTCGCGCCCGTGCGCATCGGCGACGGCGCGTTCATCGCCGCCGGTTCCACCATTACCGAGAACGTTCCCGCGGACGGTTTGGGGATCGCGCGTGGCCGCCAGCTGAACAAGCCAGGCTGGGCCAACAAGAAACGCCGCGAACTGGCCTCTGCATCTCATCCGTCAAAGACTGCCGCGAAAAAACCCCGCCGCTCGCCAAAAAAGCGCCGCCGTTAAGTCTTCTTCGCCGCTCACCAGCTTTTGCGCTCTGCTGTGGTAAAATAGGTCTTCCCGCAACGTCACAGGAGTCGCCACCGCATGAAATTTGGAGTAGTGGTCTTTCCGGGATCCAATTGCGACCACGACGCGTTTTACGCCATAAGCGATGTGCTTCACCAGCCGGTTGAGTTCATCTGGCATCAATCTGAAAATCTGGCCAACTGCGACGCTGTGATTCTGCCCGGCGGTTTCGCGCATGGCGACTATCTGCGCACTGGCGCGATTGCGCGCTTCTCTCCGGTGATGAAGTCCGTGGAAAAGTTTTCGAAAAGCGGCGGCCTGGTCCTGGGCATCTGCAACGGCTTCCAGATTTTGCTGGAAGCCGGACTTTTGCCCGGAGCAGTAATGCGCAACGTGGGTTTGCGCTACATCTGCCGCCACGTGCACATTCGCGTGGAAAATACCGCCACTCCTTTTACCCAAGCCGCGCGCCCAGGCCAGGTGCTAAAAATTCCCATTGCTCACAACGATGGCAATTACACCTGCGATCCGGCAACACTCGCGGAACTAGAAAAAAACCAGCAAATCGTTTTCCGCTACACCTCGGCCGATGGCCAGGACGACGCCGCGGGGAATCCCAACGGTTCCATGGAAAACATTGCCGGTATCTGCAACCGCGACCGTAATGTCGCCGGTCTGATGCCGCATCCGGAACGGGCCGTGGAATCCGTTCTCGATTCCACCGATGGTCTGGTTATTTTCCGTTCCATGGTCGAAGCCTTTGTTACTTCGGCGAAAGCGACGGCTTGAGCCGGAGCGTCTGAGATTTTTTGTAGGTGGCAACAAGCTTTATCGTATTTTCCTCGTGATTTCTAGCTAACGATAGGCAGGAAAATTGGCGACAGCAAGCGTGGAAATGAAAGTGACGGCGGAAATCGCCGCGGAGCACGGACTCTCTGCTCCGGAATACGCGCGCGTGCAGCAAATCCTCGGCCGCGATCCCAACATCACCGAACTGGGCATCTTCAGTGTGATGTGGAGCGAGCACTGCTCCTACAAATCCAGCAAAGTTCATCTGAAGCGCCTCCCCGTACGCGGAAAACTCGTCGTCCAAGGCCCGGGAGAAAATGCCGGCGTTGTGGACATCGGTGACGGCCTGGTTGCCGCTTTCAAAATCGAATCGCACAACCATCCAAGTTTTGTCGAACCGTTTCAAGGGGCCACTACCGGAGTGGGCGGCATTCTTCGCGATATTTTCACCATGGGCGCCCGTCCCATTGCCATTCTCGACTCGCTGCGTTTCGGCCCAATCACCGCCGACAGTTCCGCTCCGTCCGTTTCCCCCGACACCATCGGCAAAAATCGCCGCATCCTCGATGGCGTGATTCGCGGTGTCGCTGGTTACGGCAATTCTTTTGGCGTTCCCACGATTGGCGGGGAAGTTGGCTTCGAGCCCTGCTACTCGCAAAATCCTCTCGTCAACGCCCTGGCGCTAGGCATCGCCAAAAAAGAAGATTTGTTTTTCGCCAAAGCGCGCGGCACCGGCAACCCGGTGATCTACGTCGGCGCAAAAACCGGCCGCGACGGCATTCACGGCGCATCGCTCCTCGCGTCCGCGGAATTCACGGAAGAATCGCAGCAGAAGCGCCCTAACGTGCAAGTCGGCGATCCTTTTGTCGAAAAATTATTGCTGGAAGCCTGCCTCGAAGCCATGACCACCGGCGCGGTTGTCGCCATTCAGGACATGGGCGCCGCAGGCTTGACGTGTTCCACCACGGAGATGGCCTCGCGTGGCGGCACCGGCATCGAAATTGATCTCGCCCGCGTCCCGCAACGCGAAACGGGCATGACTCCCTACGAAATTATGCTCAGCGAATCGCAGGAGCGCATGCTCCTCGTCGCTGAAAAGGGCCGCGAGCAGGAAGTTCTGCAGGTTTTCAAAAAGTGGGGCCTCGACGCCGTGGTCGTCGGTGAAGTTGCCGATGGTGGACTCCTGCGCGTAAAGGATCACGGAAAAATCGTCGCGGAGATTGCCGCGCACCCGCTCGCGGAAGAAGGGCCGGTATATCAGCGGCCCATGGCCGCGCCCGCACAGCGTTCCGAATCTGCTAAAGATTGGTTCGCCTTCGCTCCCGAAAAGAAAAACCTCACGGAAAATTTCAAGCGCCTGCTCGCGTCTCCGGCAATTTCCTCCAAGCGCTGGATCACCGAGCAGTACGACACCATGGTGCGCACCAATACGCTTGTCGTTCCCGGCGCGGGCGATGCCGCCGTCGTTCGTATCAAAGGAACGAAGCGCGCTCTCGCGTTGGCCACCGATGGCAATGGCCGTTGGTGCCAACTGAATCCACGCTTGGGCGCGATGCACGCGGTCGCCGAAGCAGCTCGCAACGTGGCTTGCTCCGGTGCGAAGCCCATCGCGGCAACCAACTGCCTGAATTTTGGCAGCCCCGAAAAACCCGAAGTGATGTGGCAATTCAGCGAAACCATTGATGGCCTCGCCGCCGCTTGCACCGCACTCGAAACTCCCATCACCGGCGGGAACGTCAGCTTCTACAATGAAACCCTGGGCAGCTCGATTTATCCCACGCCGGTAATCGGAATTTTAGGCGTCATTGAAGATGCCTCCCACGCCCTCAAGCTCGCCTTCAGAAATGAAGGCGACATTATTATTTTGCTGGACGGTTGTGCTGCGCATGACGCGCCAGCAGCAACCCCTGAGCTCGCGCGCGAATTTTCTTCCTCCGAATATTCCAAGACTATTGCCGGCATCGTAACCGGCCAGCCTCCGGCCATCGATCTCGCCGCCGAAAAACACCTGCAGCAATGTCTCGTCGCGCTCGCCGCCGCAGAACAAGTTCAATCCGCGCACGACCTCAGCGATGGAGGCCTGGCGGTCACGGTCGCGGAAAGCTGTTTCGCCGCATCCAATCTAGGCGCGCAAATCATCGCCGATGACGCTACTCCCGCCGAATCCGCTCTCTTCGGTGAACGCGGCGCCCGCGCGATTGTCTCGGCATCCCCGGCGTCTCTCGAGGGCCTTCTTAAAATTGCGCGGCAACACGGCGTCGCTGTCACACCCATCGGCCACGTAACCGCCGAAGTCACCAGCAGCGCCATTTTCAGCATCCAATACCATGGAAGTGTAATAATCGAAGAGCCGGTAGCCGCGCTCCGCGATATCTGGTCCCATGCGTTGGAGCGCGCACTCAAACAATGAATCCCAAGCTCGCTTTCGCCGACGATCATTTTCACGATGAGTGCGGTGTGTTCGGCGTCTTTGGCCATCCCGAAGCCGCCAACCTAACTTATCTCGGTTTGTACGCGCTGCAGCATCGCGGCCAGGAATCCGCCGGCATCGTTTCCAGCGATGGCGATGAACTGCACCTGCATCGCGCCATGGGCGAAGTCGAAGAAATTTTTCAGCCCGCCGTGCTTGCAAAGCTTCCCGGCACCGCGGCCATCGGCCACACCCGCTACTCCACCGCCGGCGACAAAGCGTTGCTTAACGCGCAGCCCATCATGATTGATTGCAATAAGGGCAAACTGGCGCTCGGACACAACGGAAATCTTACTAACGCGGCCGAGTGGCGCCGCAAGCTCGAGCATCGCGGCTCCATATTTCAAACCAACAGCGACACTGAAGTGATCGTTCACTTGATCGCCCGCTCGCAGGCGCGCAATTTGTCCGGCGCGATTGGCGACACTTTGAACCAGGTCGAAGGCGCTTACTCTTTACTGCTGCTGACTCCTGATGAGCTGTACGCCGTGCGCGATCCTCGTGGTTTCCGCCCGCTCGTTTTAGGTCGGCTCCCGGCTACCGACACTGCGCCCGAAGCCTGGATGGTCGCTTCCGAAACCTGCGCCTTCGATCTTTTGAACGCGCAATACGTTCGCGAAATCGAGCCGGGCGAAATGGTGCGCATCTCCAGGTGCGGTATCGAGTCCATTCGTTTCGCGCCGGAAAAGCAACAGCAGCACTGCGTCTTCGAACACGTTTATTTTTCGCGCCCCGACAGTATTATTTTTGGCCGCTCGGTGAACGAAAGCCGCGAAGCTCTTGGCCGCCGGCTCGCGCAGGAGCATCCTGCTGATGCCGACATCGTTGTGCCCGTCCCCGATTCCGGCGTTCCCGCCGCGGTCGGCTACGCGCTCGAATCCAAAATTCCTTTTCGCATGGGGCTGATTCGCAATCACTACATCGGCCGAACTTTTATCGAGCCTTCGCAGGCCATCCGCAATTTCGGCGTGAAGCTCAAACTGAATCCCGTGCGCGGACTCATCGAAGGCAAGCGCGTGGTCCTTGTGGATGACTCCATCGTACGCGGCACCACCAGCCGCAAGATTGTTCGTATGGTGCGAGAAGCCGGCGCCAGAGAAGTCCATGTGCGCATCAGTTGCCCGCCTACAATTTCGCCGTGCTATTACGGGGTGGACACACCGACGCGCGAAGAATTGATCGCCTCGTCCAATTCGCCGGAGCAAATCCGCAAATATCTTGGCGCGGATTCGCTCGGCTACATTTCCATGGCCGGATTGCGCCAGGCCGTCAACGACCATGAAGGAAAATTCTGCACTTCGTGTTACACCGGAGTATATCCAACTGATCTGGTGCAACTTGAAGTCCGCGCCAATAAACCCGGAGCCGGCAATGGCGTGGTCGGTGATCTCAACGGAAACTCCGCGGATGAACATACTACAGAAAGGCCTGTGGTGGTCGAAAGTGAAGGCTGAGAAAAAACAGAAGCAAGAAGAACCGCGCGTGGCCGTAGGCACCAAAATTCAGCGCGAAATTATCGCCTGGTTCTGGGTGGGTCTGGCGTTCCTGCTCATCAACGGGACCATCGGCCAGGCGCGTGTCATTCCCTCCGGCTCCATGGAAAATACTTTGCTGATCGGCGATCACCTGATCATGAGCCGCATCGGCTACGACGCCGGTGTGCCCTTCACCAACTGGCACATGCCGCTGTGGCGCAACCCCAAACGCCAGCAGGTGATTATTTTCAAGCCGCCCTTCGCGCCGGATACTCCCGATTACGTGAAGCGCGTGATTGGCTTACCGGGTGACAGTGTGGACATCCACGACGGTGCCGTGTGGATCAACGGGCAAAAACTCAATGAGCCGTACACCATTGGAGCCAGCGAGCCGTACGAACTGCAGACGCCTTACAAAGTTCCAGAGAATTGTTATTTTGTGATGGGCGACAACCGCGGCAATTCCTATGACAGCCGCTTTTGGAAGTGCGTGCCGCGCAACGATATTATCGGCACGCCGGTGATGATTTACATGTCTCTCGACGCGCCCTCGGACGCCTGGGAGCCGGGACAAATTCGCGAACGTTTCTTTGCCTACGCCAACGCCATACTGCATCCCGGCAGCGTGCGCTGGAAAAGACTGTTTCATATATTTTAGTTTGCGGAACGCTTTCGAGATTTCCCCGCAAATAATTGCCGTTTGATTTTTGCCGCGCCCTCCGCGGTTATAATCGCAACAATCCGTAAGCGTGATTTCGTCGCTTCTAATTTTGCAATGGGATTTTGGAAATAAGACTGGGCCTTCATGAGATACGCAGACGCGGGAGTGAATATCGCCGCAGCGGACGACGCCAAGCAGCGCATCCGTCATCACGCCAGTCGCACCTTCACCCCCGGAGTGCTGGGTGGAATCGGCGGTTTCGGCGGCTTGTTTGCCCTGGATCTTAAAAAATGTAAAGAGCCCATCCTCGTTTCCAGCGCCGACGGCGTGGGCACAAAACTGAAAGTCGCCATGGCCATGGGAGTGCACTCCACCGTCGGCGGCGATCTCGTCAATCATTGCATCAATGACATTCTGGTTCAGGGCGCGGAGCCGCTTTTTTTTCTCGATTACCTTGCCATGGGCAAGCTGGACCCGCAGGTCGTCGAGCAGCTTGTGGACGGCATGAGTCGCGCTTGCCGCAAAGCCGGTTGTGCGTTAATTGGCGGCGAAACTGCGGAAATGCCCGGCTTTTACCCCGGCGGCGAATACGACGTCGCGGGTTTTATCGTCGGCGTGGTCGAACGCAAAAACTTGCTAAACGGTAAAGCCGTGAAGCCTGGTGACGCGCTGATTGCGCTGCCATCCTCGGGCCTTCACACCAACGGCTATTCTCTGGCCCGCAAATTGGTATTCGAAGTAGCCAAGCTGCGGCCTGACACCTACGTCGCGGAAGTGGGCAACAAAATCGGCGCGGAATTGCTGAAGCCGCATCTTTGTTACGCAGCGGCGCTGAAAAATATCGTCTCGCGTGGCTGCGTCTCAGCTCTCGCGCACATTACCGGCGGCGGCATCCCGGGGAATTTGCCACGCGTGCTGCCCAGCGGCGTCAAAGCGCAGATCGATCTCGATTCCTGGCCGGTGCCTCCGATTTTCAAATATCTCGCCAAAATTGGAAAAATCGACGGCGACGAGCTCCTGCACTCTTTCAACATGGGCGTCGGGATGATTCTGGTCGTGCCTCCCGCAAACGTAAAATATGTCGAAGGCGACCTCAAAAAACGCCGCGAAAAATTCTTCCGCATCGGCCGCATCGAACGCAGCGACTCTGGCAAAGCCCGCGTGGCCTATTCCGGCGCCCTCGCCCTGTAACCAACGGAAATATTCGGCGCGGTATCCGGCCGCCACATCAATCCTTTGATCTTGGCGCATCGTAGCGCGACCCACCCGACCTGTGAAACCACCTAGACCTGTCAAACCACACCGAACTGTGAAGCCACCTAGACCTGTCAACCACACCGAACTGTGAAGCCACCTAGACCTGTTCAAACCACACCGACCTGTGAAGCCATCCAGATCTGTGAAGCCTGCGACCTGTCAGCAACCACTCAAAGCTGTCATTTCGACCGGAGCAAGGCGACGCTTTTTCCTCTCCTTCGCTCCTGCGAAGGAGTCGCCTTGCGTAGTGGAGAAATCTCTCTTCGATCTATCGCGCAGCCAAGTCCTCTCCGTCACCAAGAGGCTTTTCTGCGATTTATGTAGCGCCAGGTTTTGCCGCCGTGATTGATTGTGCTAACGTTTTCCGTTCATGAAAAAACGCATAGGCATGTTACTTAGCGGGCGCGGCTCGAATTTCGAAGCCCTTGCGGACAGTGTTGCCGCGGGCCGCATCCCCGACGCCGAAATCTCTATCGTCGTCGCCAATCGTGAAGGCACGCAGGGCATCGATCGCGCCAAAGCCCGAGGCATCGCCGCCAGTGTGATCCCTTCGCGCGGCCTCGAGCGCGAGGCTTACGATCGCCAGATTGTGGCCGTTTTAAACGAGCAACGCGTGGATCTCGTCTGCCTGGCGGGATACATGCGCCTGCTTTCTCCCTATTTCATCCAGTGTTTTCCGCAGCGCATCCTGAATATTCACCCCTCGCTCCTCCCATCTTTTCCAGGCCTGGAATCGCAGCGCCAGGCTCTCGAGTACGGAGTGAAATTCGCCGGCTGCACCGTCCATTTCGTGGATGAAAACCTTGACGCCGGACCCATCATTCTGCAGTCCGTGGTGCCGGTGCTCGACACCGAGACCTCCGAAACCCTTTCAGAGAAAATTCTGTGCGAGGAGCACCGTATTTATACCGAAGCGGTAAAAATCGTTCTCGAAGGACGCTTCAAGATTGAAGGCCGCCGCGTGATTCAGTTAGCGGACCAGCCGGTCCAGAAATAGAACTCAATTGAGCCGATGACCACCGCGTTCAAACCCATCGCTGAACAGCTCGCGTACCTTAAAAAAGGCAGCGCCGAAATTATTCGCGAGGCCGAGTTGCAGACCAAGCTTGAAAAATCCGCAAAAACCGGCAAACGCCTGTGCGTGAAACTCGGTGTGGATCCCACAGCCCCGGATATTCACCTGGGTCACACTGTGGTCATCCGTAAATTGAAACACTTTCAGGAGATGGGCCATACCGCGGTGTTTTTAATTGGCGATTTCACCGCCATGGTCGGCGATCCCACCGGGCAATCGGAAACCCGCCCGCCGCTCACCCGCGAACAGGTGAACGCCAACGCCGAAACGTATCTCGAGCAGGTTTTCAAGATTCTCGACCGCGGCAAAACCGAAATCCGCTACAACAGCGAGTGGCTCGACAAATTATCCAGCTACGATATCGTTCGCCTGTGCGCCAAATATCGCGTTGCGCGCATGCTCGAGCGCGAAGATTTTCACACGCGTCTCACTAACCAGCAGCCGATCTCCATGCACGAACTGCTCTACCCGCTGCTGGTGGCCTACGATTCCGTGGTGCTCGAATCCGACGTGGAGCTCGGCGCCACCGAACAGAAATTTAATTTGCTCATGGGCCGCGAGATTCAGCGCGAATACGGCCAGGAATCGCAGGTCGCCTTTACCATGCCGATTCTGGTGGGACTCGATGGCTCCCGCAAAATGTCCAAGAGCCTTGGCAATTATGTCGGCATTACCGAAACACCCGGCGAAATGTTCGGCAAGATGATGTCCATCCCCGACGAATTGATGTGGTCGTACTACGAGCTGGTGACCGATCGCACGCCGGACGAAATCACCAAATTTAAAACGGATGTTTCAGGCGGCTCCACTCATCCCATGGATGCAAAAATGCGCCTGGCGCGGGAAGTCGTGGTGGGTTTCCACGGCGACGCTGCCGGCCAAAAAGCCTCGGAAACTTTCCAGCATGTTTTTCGCGACCGCCAGGCCCCTCAGGAAGCTCCAGAGAAAAACTTGCCTGCCGGTGCGCCGCAAATGATCAAAACGCTGCTGATGACTCTAGGGCTCGCGCCCTCTGTCAGCGAAGCCGAGCGCTTGGTGAAGCAGGGCGCCGTTGAAATCGACGGCCAGCGCATAGACGACCCTCGTAAAGAAGTGGACCTAAGCAAGCCGCGTGATTTTTTATTGCGCGCCGGAAAGAAGAAATTTGTCCGCGTGGTAATCAGCGATAAGCGTCTCTTGATTCGCTAATCCAGAACTTCGCTAACCATCGCAGACACTTGTCGTGCAATCGACGGCGCCGTGGTCAGCCCCGGCGAATCAATCCCCACCAGGTGAATCATCTGCGGCGCATTCTCGTCGCGCTCGATCACAAAATCGGCCGTGGCGTGCACCGAACCGGGCGGCACCAGCTTCGGCCGCAACCCCGAGTACGCCAAATGCAAATCCGCTGCTTTGATTTCCGGCAAAAGTTTCTGCGCTCCCGCGACAAAATCTGCCACTGACAAACGATCCCGCTCGTAATCGTCTTTCTCTTTCACATAACGCGCCGTCGGCCCAATCAGAACCGTATCCCAGATTGTTTTCGTGAAGTGCATTCCCAGACTCAGTCCATCGGCGTGCGGCAGCGGATACACCAGCCCATGGATCAAGGCAGTTTGCGGCCCGCGCACCTCACAATATTCCCCGCGCACCGGATAAATCTTCCAAGAACGGTTCCCGATCAAAGAAGCCACATCATCCGCGTACAATCCCGCTGCGTTTATCACGCACCGCGCCTCAATCGTTTCCATCCCTGCGTCCGTGTATTGTGCCACTTCCGATTCCGCGACGAGCTCGTCGCCGATTTTGACTTCAGCGCGAATCCCGCCGTTAGCTGAGGCCAGCGACACAACCCGCGCGCGAGTGACGATGTTCGCACCCTGATTTACCGCCACCCGCGCATACGCGCGAACGAGTTCTTCCGCCGAAACAATTCCCGTGCTGGGCACATCCAGCGCCGCAACCCCGGCTATGTGGGGTTCGCGTTCCCGAATCTCCGCAGGGCCGATCAACCGCAGGCTATCCACGCCATTTTCCTGGCCGCGCAGATGCAACTTTTCCAGCTCAACTTGCTCAGGAGCGTCCGCCGCCACCACCAGCTTTCCGGTGTGGCGGTGCGCAACTTTATGTTTTTCACAGAAGGCAAATGTCAGGCGGTTGCCCTCCAGGCAATGTCGCGCTTTCAGCGAACCCGGCGAATAATAAATCCCCGAATGAATCACTCCGCTGTTGCGCGTACTCGTGGCCATGCCCACGCGAGGCAATCGTTCCACCACAAACACATCCGGCCAGTGCGCGGAAACTTCCGCCGCAATCGCGCAGCCCACTACACCACCGCCGATAATTAAAATGTTGACCTGATCCATGCGAAAAACTTCGACGGTCTCCGCGGCCGCCATTCAGCAGCGAGCCATACGATCATCGCACTCGCTTGCTACGACTGCTCGCCCGGCGGCACCTCGTCCAGAAACGCCGTTGTTTGCACCAGGCGCGCCTGCGTGCCGTCATGCACCGCGTACACCGCATGCTTGTCTTTCTCGTAGCCCGAACGCCACAACGAAGCCGCTCCGTGCACCCCATCTTTGTTGAGGGCGTAAAAAAAGATATGAAATGTCGCCAGTTTTTTCTTGTCCTTCTTATAGTTGTGCGCCACGCGGCCCATGGCCTCCATGCACGCCTCCGACGGCGACTTTCCCCGCCGCATCATTTCCACAATCGTGTGTCCACCGGCGATCTTGATGTTTTCTTCGCCTTTACCGGTTGAACCAGCCGCGCCCACCTCGTTGTCAACAAAGCATCCCGCGCCGATAATCGGAGAATCTCCCACGCGCCCGGGAATTTTCCACGCCAGACCAGAAGTCGTCGTCGTCGCCGAAATATCGCCCTTGGCATCCACTGCCATGCACGGAATCGTGCCCGTCGGGGGACGCGCAATCACTCGCTGGATGTGCGGCAGCCACGCCTGCTTCTCCGGCGTATCAAAAATCGTCGCGATGTGTTTGTTGTACTCTTCGATCGAGGCTTGCGGCACATATTCCGGGCTATCAATTCCTGGCCGCCAGTTAAATGAAGTCGAAGCTTTCCAGGCCAGCCACGCCAGCCGCGAGCGCTCCGTCAACAGATTCATGTCTTCAAAGCCTTGCGCAATCGCGAAGCGGTGCGCTCCCTCGCCGACGATCATCACGTGATTGGTGCGCTGCATCACCGTTTTTGCCAGCCGAGAAACATTCTTGATGCGTCGCACACTTGCCACCGACCCCGCGCGCCCCGTCGGCCCGTGCATGCAGCTGGCGTCCAGCTCCACTTCTCCTTCTTCGTTGGGAAGCCCGCCATAGCCAACCGAATCGTCGTTTGGATCGTCCTCCACCACGGAAACCGCCGCGACGACGGCGTCCAGCGTGTCTCCGCCTTTCTTCAAAATTTCCATCCCGCGATCCAGCGCATGTACTCCGTTAGCGCTGGAAATAATCAGTGGCCGCTTTCCCTGTGCAGCCTGAGCAGCGCCTTCGGCTAGAGTCTTTGGCGCATCAAGCGCGGCGCCCGGCTCCGCCGTCCGTCCAAAAAGCTTGCCCGTACTCGCCACCGCGCTGCCCGCCAGGGAAGTAAGAAAAAACTTTCGTCGCGACCACAATTCCATGGAGTGCCTCCGTTGTTGCTAGTCTACGACCTCGTCTCAGGAAATACTGCGGCATATTATGTGGCAAAACAGCAGGCGGGCGGGGAAGTAAACTTCGCAAACAAAAACTATTGGGAGGCGTTCAGCGGAAGGAAATACTGCGTGCCTTTGACGGGATCCTGCAGCCGCCGCAGCAGTTGCTGCAAATCCTCGGAGCGCTCCACGAAGTCGATCTCCGAAGTATTTATCACCAGCAGGTCGGATGCCGCGTAGTGAAAGAAAAAGTGCTCGTACGCGCGCGCCACTTCCTCGATGTACTCCGGTGAAATTTCACTTTCATCCCGCGAAGCTTTTTTCTCAATGCGCGCACGCAAAACTTCCGGCTTGGCCTGTAAATAAATGACCAGGTCCGGCGCGGGAATGCCCGCGGTCAGCGTTTCGTAGTAACGGTCGTAAAGTTTCAGCTCCTCATCGTCCAGATTCAGATTGGCGAAGATGCGATCTTTTTCCAGCAAGAAATCCGACAGCACCGGGGCGGGAGCGGGCGCCGCCAAGGCTTCACGAATGCGTTTCTGGCGTTCCATCAGAAAATACATCTGCGTGCGCAGCGCTGAGCCGGGCTTCTCTTTGTAAAACTCGGAGAGAAACGGATTATCTTCGCAGTCGTAAAGGCGCCGGGCGTGCAATTTGTCGGCAAGAATCTTCGCCAGTGTTGTTTTGCCGACGCGCAGCGGCCCTTCCACCACAATAAAACGCGGCGCCTTCGGCCCGGACTGCACATTCCCGCGCGCTTCCGTTTCACCGACGCCGGAAGGGTCAGATGGCCACGCCACCGGCTCAGTTGATGGGGAAGCTTCAAAGTTCGATTCGTTGCAGGACATGTCTTCGGGTAGTGAGATCGTTGCGTAACTTGCCGCAAAGTCGCGAGCGCAATTATATAGCGCGCTCGAGTTCAAAACCACGTGAACATTTCTCGCGCGTCAGGACGTCGCTCTACGGCAAAAAAAGAAACACACGGGGGCCGCAGATCCAGCGACCCAAAACACCAACTCCCCGCAGGTTGAGGCCTGCGAGGAGCTTTTTTGCTGCGCCTTTGAGAGAACTTTGTTTGTCGCGAAGCGCAATTCTGAGCCGCGACAGAAAATCAGTGTACGACTCCAACGTTATTGATGCCCGCGCGGAAAGACATGCTCACCCCCACGGTTTGCGGCACCCACCAGAATTTGCGTATCCAGCGGTTCGGGCTGGTCATGGCGCGCTTGCCAATCAAGTCCATCAGCACTGGGCCGACTTGCGTGGCCACGTAGATCGTTCCCGAATGCGCGAACGGCCGCATCAACGGATCCGCTTCCGTTCCCCAGTTACCGGAAATCGCCCGGCGCGTTGACCACGCGTCAAACGCCGCGCCCGCATGTCCAGCGGCCGCCAGTCCATACCATAACCTTTCTTGATTGCGGCTTTCGAAATTGCGATGCGTCGCCGGCTTCACCGGTTCGTACGCAAATGCGGCGAGTGGCTCCGCGGAGGAAGACTCAGTCTTAATAATGGCCTTGGGCTCCGGCACGGACAATGCGGAAGACTCTGCCCGTATCCCCGGAGTGCTTGCAGTTACAGCAACGACAGGCACGGGACGCGAAACCGGCAGGACCAGGTCGCCGAAAAGCGGAAGAGGGCTCAACAACAGCAACGCCGCGAAAACCATTTTACCACCTCAGTAGCCGCAGGCGCCGCGAACTTTCTCACCCGCAACTGACCCACTTTGAACTCCGGCGCTGTCTTCGTCACTGGGCTATCCGGTTCATTCGTCTTGGTACTTCGCGCTGAGCCCAAAGTTTTTTCGCTAGGACTGAGGTACTGGCATTCTCAGCTGCCCAAAGTCTCCCACTTACGGCGAGTCGCATATGGCCAGCGTGCGCGACTAACGCGTTAAATCCACACTAGCCCTCGAATAACAACTCCGTAATAATCCTCAATTATATATATCAGTAAATGAGCGGTAGTTTTGGCCTGGCGTACCAGGCAAAATGGTTCCAGGTTATTTGTAGTTGCCAGAAGCGGCAGCCAAATCGAGGTCAGAGTAAAGTGGCACGTGCCCGCAATATTGTTGTAAATTAAAAGTCTACTTGCCCGTTCCCCGGTAGCTCAATGGTAGAGCGTTCGGCTGTTAACCGAAATGTTGGAAGTTCGAATCTTCCCCG
>JALYLI010000091.1 GCA_030774335.1 Acidobacteriota bacterium
GGATTTGCATCCCAGGCAGCCTGCCAAGCAAATTATTGTCGCTCGATTTACTCAGACCATTCGTGCTCGAAAAGGACGAATGGTTTCGAACGGATTCTGGCACATCGTATCGATTGTCAAAGAGCAAAACCTCCCTGTCCAGCAGAAAGGCATACGCACAACTTGAAGAGTATCTCAGCAGCGTTCGAAAAAGTCAACCGGCTTTCGGTGGATTTCCACAGCGGAGCGCGAAGCGAGATACCCGCGTGGCTGCGTGGTACGATGCGCGGCGGGAGCTTTGCGTGACGCGAGCGACGAAAAAACCTTTCCCAAAGAAACGACGGCCGAAAAAGGGGCGGGATGTGACGCTCTCGCTGCTCGGCGCGATGGAGAAAAGCGGGCTGCTGCGCGCGGGCGAGCGCGTGGGCGTGGCGGTATCGGGTGGCGCGGATTCGGTGGCGCTGCTGTTTTTGCTGTGGGAGCTGCGGCAAAAGCTGGGGCTGACGCTTTACGTTTTGCACTTCAATCATAAATTGCGCGGGCGGGCGGCGGACGGCGACGAAAAATTTGTCGCCAAGCTGGCGAAGAAATGCGGACTTCCCTTTTATGCCGGGGCGGCGGATGTGAAGTCCATCGCGAAGCGCGACAAAACGAATACGGAGGATGCCGCGCGGCGCGAACGCTACACTTTTTTCGCGCGAGCTACCGGCGAGCATGAATTGGACAAGATTGCGGTGGCGCACACGGCTGACGATCAGGCGGAAACGGTGCTCGCGCACATCCTGCGCGGAAGCGGCATTACGGGGCTCGGGGGAATTCATCCGCAGGTAGGCAAAGTGGTCAGGCCGCTGCTGGGGGTGCGCCGCGCGGAGTTGCGCGCGTTTTTGAAAGTGAAGAAACAAGGCTGGCGGGAAGACGCCACCAACCGCGACACAACAAAAATGCGCGCGCGCATTCGAAAAAAATTGCTGCCGCTGCTGGAGAAACAATTTCAGCCACGAACGGTGGAACATCTAGCGGCGCTGTCGGTACACGCGCGAGAAGATGATGCGATTCTGAATCGGGTGGTGGAAGAGCGACTGAAAGGAAGCCTGGGAATTGTTGCCGAGGGCGCGCGCATCGGGATTCGCGATTTGCTGGGAAGTGGTTTGGGGAGAAACAACACGCCAGGTGCGCGTTCCGCGGGAGGCGAAGAGGCGCTTTCGGAAACACCTGGCGCGCTCGGCGGCCGGATGATCCGGCGCATTATCGGCAAATGGAAATCCAGCCAAGGGAGCGCTGCTGCCGGGGAGCTGACGGCGGTGCACGTCGACCAGGTGCTGGAGCTGGCGCGGCACGGCCACACCGGGAATACGCTGCAACTGCCCGGCGGGATCGAAGTGCGGCGGCATTCGGAGCAGGTGATCTTTTGCGCCGCGGCGGAAAAAACATCGAGCGCCGCGCAGCGCGAAAATGAATACGCGTATGAAATCGATTTTCTACTGGGCACAACGGTGATTCAGGTACCGGAACTGAGGTGCGCATTCCGCTTCACAGTGATTGACTGGCTTGGCAAGAGAGGGGAAACTAGTGATTCGGGGGAAGTGTTAAGTCGAGACGCGTTGCGATTTCCTTTAATCCTCAGGAACTGGCATCACGGGGATCGCTTTCGCGCCGCAGGGCATTCCAAGCCCCAGAAGTTGAAAAGATTGTTTGCCGAGAAAGACATTGACCGCTGGCAGCGCGCGGGATGGCCGGTGATCGTGAGTGACGGAGTTTTAGCGTGGTCGCGGGGATTGGGGTGCGCGGCTGAATTCGCAGTAAATGCCGCGACCAACACGGGGATTGTGATTGACGAGGAAAAATTAGCATGAGCGGCCGCAGAACGGCCGGTTCCGCCAAGGCCCGCCAAGGGCGCAAGGCGCGTCAGGCGAACAAAGTGAAGGAGAACGGACGGGGCGCGGCGTTTTCTGAAGCGCGCATCGCGGCCCGGGTTTCTGACCTGGGCAAAAAAATTTCGCGGGCTTACAAAGGGCGCCGCCTGGATGTAGTGGTTACCCTGGATCGCGGCTTTGTTTTCGCGGCGGATTTGATCCGCGAACTGAACGGCACGATTGTGTGCCATTTTGTGCACGAAGATGTGCGTGATATTGATGACAAGGGACGCGCGCGGCGCGAAGTTTTCTTTGGGAAGCGGCCGGACTTGAAGGGCCGGGACGTACTGCTAGTAGATGCAGTGCTGGAAAGCGGCGTGCCGCAGGATTTTTTGCTACGGCGGCTAGCCGAAAGCTCTCCCAGATCGTTGCGGCTGGCGGTTTTGCTGGACAAGCCGGATAAGCGCCGGGTGGGGCTGGAGTCCGATTACTTTGGCTTCAGAACTGCATCTAAGGAAGTATGGGTTGGATACGGGCTGGCGGCGGCGAACGGGACGGGGCGGAATTTGCGGCAACTGTCTTCCACGGGTAAAGCGCCCGTGATGGTTAAAGCGGCGGCGGGAAAGGCCCGGCGTCCAAAGAAGTGAATGCGGCGTAGTGAATGAAGCAGGGTGAACGCGGCAAAGCAGTTGGCAGGTTCTTGGGGCTTTTTAAGCGAGGGCAACGTGAATTCCAGTTCCACGGCAAAGACCATTGTTTTCTGGATTTCGATCGTATTCCTGGGCGTGATGCTGTGGAAGCTGGTGTCGGCCAACGGCGCGCAGGCGCGCGAAGATGAGCCCAGTTATAGCGAATTCATGGCCAAGGTAGACTCGAGCGACGTGAAAGAAGTGACGCTGTACCTCTCGCCCAACAGTTATGAGCTGCAAGGCGAATACAATAAGCCCGCCAACCACAAATTTCATTTGACGGTTTTTAAGGAGTCGGCTCCCGACCTGGCCAAGCAACTGCGGGATAAGGCTGTGCCGATGAAGGTAAAGGAAGTGCGCAGCGGGGACTGGGTTCTCATTCTGTTGAATGCGGCGCCACTGATTTTGCTGGTGGGCTTCTGTTTGTTCCTGATGCGGCAGATGCAGGCGGGGGGAAATAAAGCTTTGAGTTTCGGCAAGTCTCGCGCGCGATTGCTTTCCGCGCAGCAGAAGAAGGCGACGTTCAAGGATGTTGCCGGAACCGATGAAGCCAAAGAAGAGCTGCAGGAGATTATTGAGTTTTTGAAAGACCCGCAGAAATTTCAGAAGCTGGGCGGACGCATTCCCAAGGGCGTGCTGCTGGTCGGGCCTCCTGGAACGGGCAAGACTTTGCTGGCGCGGGCGATTGCCGGCGAAGCGAATGTGCCTTTCTTCTCGATCTCCGGTTCGGACTTCGTGGAAATGTTTGTCGGTGTGGGCGCCAGCCGCGTGCGCGATCTTTTCGAGCAGGGCAAAAAGAATGCGCCCTGCATCATTTTTATCGATGAGATTGATGCCGTCGGACGCCATCGTGGCGCGGGACTGGGCGGCGGACACGACGAGCGCGAACAGACGTTGAACGCGTTGCTGGTGGAGATGGACGGATTTGAATCCAATGAAGGTGTGATTTTGATTGCGGCCACGAACCGGCCCGACGTTCTGGATCCCGCGCTGTTGCGCCCGGGCCGATTTGACCGCCGCGTAGTGGTGGCGCGTCCGGACGTGAAGGGCCGCGAAGAAATTCTACGCGTGCACACCCGCAAGGTGCCGATTTCGGATGACGTGGAGCTTTCCATCATTGCGCGCGGCACGCCGGGATTTTCGGGCGCCGATCTGGCCAACCTGGTGAATGAGGCGGCGCTGTGGGCCGCTCGCCAGAACCGCAAGTTCGTCATGATGGTGGACTTCGAAATGTCGAAGGACAAAGTGCTCATGGGCGTGGAACGCAAGTCCATGATTCTGTCCGACGAAGAAAAGAAAAACACCGCGTATCACGAAGCGGGGCACGCGCTGGTTGCGGCCATGACTCCCAACGCGGATCCGGTACACAAAGTGACGATTATCCCGCGCGGAATGGCGCTGGGCCTGACGATGCAGTTGCCGGAAGACGACAAGCACACCTACACGGTGAAATACCTGGAGGCCATGCTGGCGGTGCTGATGGGCGGACGTTCGGCGGAAGAAATTTTCCTCGGACACATCACAACCGGTGCGGGGAACGACATCGAACGCGCTACGGACATCGCGCGCAACATGGTTTGCGAATGGGGCATGAGCGAGCTGGGGCCGCTGGCTTACGGAAAGAAAGATGAGGCCATCTTTCTGGGCCGGGAGATTACGCAGCATCGCGACTACTCCGAAGACACGGCCATTCAGATTGATAAGGAAGTAAAGCGCATCGTGAATGGCGGCTACGAACGCGCCAAGGCGTTGCTGTCGGCCAATCGCGAAACCCTGGAGCGCATTGCTTTGGCGCTGCTGGAGCGCGAAGTGAT
>JALYLI010000092.1 GCA_030774335.1 Acidobacteriota bacterium
GATGCCGAAGAAACGCTCCACGGAACCAAGCAAGGCGCGGTGCACCATCAGCGGCTCATGCTTGGCGCCGTCTTCACCGACGTATTGGAGACCGAAGCGCGCGGGCAAATTAAAATCGAACTGCACGGTGGTGAGTTGCCAGGAGCGGCCGATGGCGTCAATGAGCTTGACGTCAATCTTGGGGCCGTAGAACGCGGCTTCGCCTTCGATTTTTTTGAAGGGGATATTCAGGCGCGTCATGGTATCGGCTAGCGCGGCGGTGGCGCGCTGCCAGTCTTCCGGTTTGCCAGCATAATTTTCCGGATGCAGAACGTCCCAGTCGGAAAGTTCGACTTCATATTTGTCGAAGCCAAAAGTTTTCATCACCGCGAAAGCGAAATCCATGCAGGCTTCTACTTCGCTTTCGATTTGCGACGGCATACAGAAAATGTGGGCGTCGTCCTGGGTAAAGCCGCGCACGCGCAGCAGTCCGTGGAGCACGCCGCTGCGTTCGTAGCGGTATACGGTGCCCAGTTCCGCGAGGCGCACCGGCAAATCGCGGTAACTTTTCATCTTCGCTTTATAGATGAGGATATGGCCCGGGCAATTCATGGGTTTCAACTGGTAGTCGGTTTTTTCGACTTCCACCGGGCCAAACATGTTTTCGCGGTAGAAGCCCGTATGGCCGCTGGTCTTCCACAAATCGAGCTTCATGATATGGGGCGTGTAGACCAGATCGTAACCGCGGCGGAGCAGCTCTTCGCGCAGCCAGTCTTCGATAATTTTGCGGATCAAGCCGCCCTTGGGATGCCAGAAAATCAGGCCCGGCCCGGCTTCCTCCTGAATGCTGAAGAGTTCGAGTTCCACGCCGAGCTTGCGGTGATCGCGGCGCTTGGCTTCCTCTAGGCGGTTGAGATATTCGTCGAGCTCTTTTTGAGTATAGAAAGCGGCGGCGTAAATGCGCTGCAGCTGCGGATTCCCCTCCTGGCCTTTCCAGTAGGCGCCAGCGACATTCATCAATTTGAATGCGGTGATGCGCTTGGTGGAGGGAATATGCGGGCCGCGGCAGAAGTCTATGAATTTTCCGGTGGTGTAGAACGAAACCATCGGCTCAGTGGCTTTTTCTTCCACCAGCTCGCACTTAAAAATTTGATTGTTCTTTTTATAGAGTTCGATGGCCTCGGGTTTGGGAAGCAGTTTGCGTTCGTTGGGCAGATTTTGCGCGGCCAACTGGCGCATTTTTTTTTCAATCTGGGCGAGATCGTCGGGGGTAAAGGGTTCTTCGCGGAGGAATTCGTAGAAGAAACCGGTATCGATGGGAGGGCCGATACCGAGTTTCACGTTGGGGAAAAGCTCCATCACCGCGGCAGCGAGGAGATGAGCGGCGGAGTGGCGAAAAACGTAAAGTGCGTCGGGGTCTTTGTCAGTGAGGATCTGAAGCTTGACGTCATGGTCGAGTGGGCGTCGCAGATCGATCAATTCCCCAGCGTTCGAAGAATCGGCGGGAGCGTTGAGTTCCGGAACGCCGTTAGTGGCGGTGACGCGCGCAACCAGAGCTGCATCGGCCAGACGCGGAGATATCTTGTGCGCGATGTCGAACGGCGTGGTGCCCTTGGGGACTTGCTGAACTTTGCCGTCGGGCAATGTAACGTGAATCTGTTCCATTTTAACGGTTCACCTGGAAGGAGAAAGACAAGCTTATCGGCGGCTCGCACCGTGGTCAAGGAAGTGGGCGTTAATTTTCCAGCCCACGTTGTATTGGAATTATTTTGCGGCGGCGATTTCGTCCACGATGGCCGCGACCGCGGCGCTGGGGTCAGCAGCGGCGAGAATCGGGCGGCCAACAACAATGAAGTCTGCGCCGGCGCGGATGGCCTCGGTTGCCGTCGCGGTGCGCGCCTGGTCGTCACCTTGCTCTGATCCGGATTTATCGTCTGGACGGACTCCTGGGGTGACAATGAGAAATTCGCGGCCACAAGCTTCGCGAATTGCGCGGGTTTCCTGCACGGAAGCGACAACACCATCCACGCCAGATTTCTGTGCCAGCACGGCGAGCTTGACTACGCTTTCGTTGGCCGGACGGGCAATGCCGACTTCGTTCAAAGATTTGTCGTCCATGCTGGTGAGAATGGTGACGGCGAGCAGTCGAGGACGATCGGCGCCCATAGCTACTCCAGCGCTGACCGCCTGCACAGCGGCCTTGAGCATGGCACTGCCGCCCAGGGCGTGAACGTTCAGCAACTCCACGCCGGGCATGGAGGCGGCGCACAACACTGCGCCAGCGACGGTGTTGGGGATGTCGTGAAATTTCAGGTCGAGAAAAATGCCAACTCCCAGAGCCGCGATTTCCTTTACGGCGGCCGGCCCGGCAGCGGTGAAAAGCTGGCTGCCAATTTTGAACTTACCAACGAATGGAGCCAGTTTTTGGGCGAACTTGAGGGCGGTTGATAACGAATCTACGTCGAGGGCTACGATCAGGTTACTTCGCGGATGGGCGTCGAAGGTCACGTTTTGTGGCCCGACCTTTGTGGGGCCTAAGGCCGCTGGGGAAGCTGCATCAGTTCCAAGCGGACTTTGCCGACTCCTGAACTGGTCAAACCAATTTTTCGTGCTACGCGATATGATACATCAATTTCTCGGCCTTCCTGATAAGGGCCGCGGTCGTTGATACGCACGACTTCAAACTTGTGATTACGCGGGTTGACCACCCGCACGATGGAGCCGAAAGGCAGAGTCGGGTGAGCAGCCGTCAAGGCCTCGGAGTCAAACTCTTCCCCGTTCGCGGTTTTCTTGCCGTCGAAATCTTCGCCATACCAGCTGGCGTTGCCGACCCACGTTTTTAGAGGCTTGACGGGCTCATTTGAGCGTGCGACCAGGGGGGCGTCGATAGACTGGGCGGCGAAGAACATGACCGGCACCCATAGGAGGGTGGCCCAGAGAATCTGGATGGAGCGTTTCATGTTGTGTCTTTTTCGCAACATCATACTGAAAAGTGTACCAATTTAACCGCGTCAGGTCAATCCAACTTTAGTCCTAAACTTTTGGACAATTCATTGATACTACTAGACTTACAAGAAAACAATCGGTCCTTCAGGTCACTAACCAGACCTTGCACGGCTGCGGGGTTGGCGAAACTGGCAGTGCCAACCTGAACCGCTGCGGCTCCCGCCTGCAGGTACTCAAGCACGTCGTCCACCTTCTCGATGCCCCCCAACCCAATGATTGGGATCTTCACAGCTTTAGACGCCTCCCAGACCAACCGGACGGTAATTGGCCGTATGGCCGGTCCGGAGAGACCACCGGTCGCGCACCCCAACCGGGACTTGCCCGTCACGACGTCCAAGGACATGGCCGGATAGGTATTCGCGACCGTCAGACCGTCAGCTCCTGCTTCTTCTGCTGCCCGGGCGATAAGCCCAATATCTGTAACAAGTGGGGACAGCTTGACCCAAAGTGGCCGGTTAGCTGCCGC
>JALYLI010000093.1 GCA_030774335.1 Acidobacteriota bacterium
GCTTCTCTCTTTAGGGACCTTCCCCGCGTGGCCTTACAGCCGGGGCTGGGGATACTATCCAAGCGGAGGACTGGGATTGGTTGTGCTGGTCCTGGTGATTTTGCTGCTGATGGGAAGAATCTAGTTCTCTTAGCAAGCTAGCCTTTAAAGCGATCTTTTGCGGTGGCACCTGCTCCGCCGTTTTAGCACGGCTGCCAAGGAGTATCAATGCCGCCACGGTTCAAGTCTAAAACAAAAAATTCCGCCAAGATGAAAAGGAAAAAGAGGTCGCACGAGGCGGCCGGCCCGGCGCAGGAGCCCGGCTCGCTGGGAGCAAAACTTGCGCTTATGGGGCCCGGTTTGATCACCGGTGCGTCCGACGACGATCCCAGCGGAATAGCGACGTACTCGCAGGCTGGCGCGCAGTTCGGATTCGCCACCCTTTGGCTCGCACTGTTTTCTTATCCGTTTATGTGCGCGATTCAGGAGATAAGCGCGCGCATCGGGCGTGTCACCGGCGTCGGCATTTCCGCAAATATCCGCAAAGCGTTTCCGCGCCCCGTGGGTTACTGCATTGTCGCGATGCTCCTGGTTTCCAGCATTTTTAATCTGGGCGCGGACCTGGGAGCCATGGGCGAATCCGCGCATTTACTATTTGGCGGTCCGGCGTGGATCCATCTTCTGGTGATGGGGCTGATGTCCATCGCCTTGCAAATATTTGTCCCCTATACGCGCTACGTGAAGTATCTAAAGTTCCTGGCGATATCTCTGCTCGCTTATGTGATCACCGCATTTCTTGTGCATATCGACTGGCGCGCGGCTGCCTTTGCCACTGTTTTGCCGCCGGTAAAATCGTTTCATGGCGACTATCTGACCGTGGTAGTGGCGGTATTGGGCACCACCATCAGTCCTTACCTGTTTTTTTGGCAGGCGTCACAGGAAGCGGAAGAGGTGACCGTTCGCGCGGAAGACAAACCTTTGCGGAGAAAACCTTCGCAAGCGCCACGGCAGTTGCGCAGAATCAAAATTGATACTTATGCGGGCATGGCGGTGTCGAACGCCGTGGCCTTTTTCATCATGCTGACCGCCGCCGCCACACTGCACGCTCACGGCAACACCAATATTCAGTCGGCCGCGCAAGCGGCCACCGCGCTCGAGCCGCTGGCCGGGCGCTTTGCTTACGCGTTGTTCTCCGTGGGGATTATCGTTACCGGACTGCTGGCTGTACCCGTGCTGGCTGGCGCCGCGGCTTATGCTGTTGGCGAGGCCATGCACTGGCGAGTTGGATTGGAGATCAAGCCGGCGCAAGCGACAAAGTTTTACGTCACGCTGGGCCTGGCTACGCTGGTCGGGCTGCTTATGAACTTCGTGCACTTCGACCCCATAAAAGCTCTGTTCATCGCTGCGGTGATCAATGGTGTGCTGGCCGCACCGGTGATGGCGTTAATGATGTTGATGACGCGCAGCCGCAAAATCATGGGCCAGTTCCGGCTGCCGCTGTACCTGCAGGTGATGGGATGGGCGGGAACCGTGGCGATGTTTGCGGCCTCGGTTGCGTTTCTGATGAGCGGCATAAAATAGCGCGCGGTGAACAAAAGAACGCCGCCGGCCTTGACGGCGCGGCGGCTTGCACATCTAGTTCTGTTGATTTTTTAAGACTTGACGGTCAATTCATTCTGAACCTTGTCAGCGCCGGCGATGTCATTCGCTTTTGCGCCGACAGTGTTCTTTTCGTCGTCGCTCTTTACCGGCCCTTTCAGAGTGACCATGCCGTCGCGAACAATCACTTTCACATTGTGCGCGTAAGTCGAAAGTGAAGAGTCGCTGGCGATGGACTTGCGAATCTTCTTGGCGAGGTCGCGATCCGCGGCGGTTTCCTTCTGGTTGTCCGCGGTCATGGCTCCTTTTTTGTTGTCTCCTTTGTTGTTCGTGGTGTTGTCCGGTTGCGCTTGGGAATCCGATTGCTGCGCGTGGGCAGGAACCACTGCCAAAGAAAAAGCGGCGATACCGAGACCCAGCGTGACTGCTCTCAATGATCCATATTTTTTTGTCATGGTTTCCTCAGAAAGTGATATTGCGTAACGTTGCCAAGGGCGCACGTTAGCTCCCCGGCGCGCAAAGCTCAATACAGAGAGCGCTGTAACTGGGACGAGATCGCAAGGTAGAGCTTTACGCCGGGGCGCGCCCTTTTTGATCGGGTAAAGTCCCGAGCCGGCTCCAGTAAATTGCGTATTGGATATTGAAGAAGGTTGCCGCAGGATGCATGTGCCCCAAAGGCTCCAAAAAAATGCAGGAAGTTAACCAGGGCATCCAATCGAGGAGGAATTATGGGTAAAAACAAATCAGTGTTTGGCATTTACTCCAGCCGCAGCGGCGTGGAGAACGCGGTGACGGCGCTTAAGGATGGAGGTTTTCAGCACTCCGATGTTTCGGTTCTGCTACCCGAGAATCTGGGAAGCAAGGAAATCGCGACAGAAAAGAATACCAAGGCTCCCGAAGGCGCGACCACCGGGGCGGGTTCCGGTGCGGTAGTCGGCGGCGCGTTGGGATGGTTGGTGGGTATCGGTGCCTTGGCGATTCCGGGACTCGGGCCTTTCATCGCGGCCGGACCGATCATGGCGGCGCTCGCGGGTATGGGCGTGGGCGGCGCGGTGGGCGGTGTTACGGGAGCCCTGGTTGGTATGGGCATTCCCGAATTTGAAGCTAAGCGTTACGAAGGACGTTTGCAAAAAGGCGGAATTTTGGTTTCCGTTCACTGCGATACCTCGGAAGAAATCAAGCGCGGTAAAGAAATTCTCGAGCGCACCGGCGCGGAAGATATCTCGTCCGCGGGCGAAGCTTCCACAGATGTGAAAGACACCCCTTCGACCCGACGCGCGGGCACCAGTTCCTAAACTCGCCGGGTTACGGTGAGCATAAATAATCCTGGCGGCCGTGAGAATGCGGCCGCCAGGATTTTGTTTTAGTCGATTCCAGGTTCAGGGCTCTGAGCCCTGGTCGTCACCGGGCCAACAACCAGCAACTAGTCGTGCAACACCACATTCAACAGCGAGCTATGCACTTTCAGCCCGCCATTGTAGTGAATGAATCCCAGTTTCCTGAATTTGTTCATGAAAAAATTCACGCGGCTGCGTGTGGTGCCCACCAGTTCCGCCAAAGTCTCCTGCGAAATCTTGGCCACCACCGTCTCTGGGTCGCCCTTCTTTCCGTATCGCGCCAGAATCAAAAGCGCGCGCGCCAGCCGCTTCTCACTGGAATTAAACAGTTGGTCCACCAAATCGGCCTCAATCTTGATATTGCGTTCCAGCATGTAGTGGATGAACTTTTCGGCAAATTCCGGCTGCTCGTGAAGCACACGCAAAATTTCTTTCCTGTCGATGATTGTCGCGCTTACCGCCTCAAGCGCTGTCGCGGTGGCCATGCGTACCGAATTACCAATGATGCAGCCTTCGCCCAGAAAATCTCCGGGCCCCAGAATAGCCAGCACCGCTTCTTTACCTTGCGGATTTACGATCGTCAGCTTGGCGTTGCCCGATTGGATATACCAGACCTCGTTGCAGGGATCGTCTTGCGAAAAAAGCGCCTGCCCCTTTTTGTATTTGGCGACTCGTCGCGACGTTCCCGCATTCAAAAGGTATTCCTCAACGTCGAACAACAACGGGCTTCTTGACTCTTTAACAATCTTGGTGCCTTTAGGCACGACGGGGTGACCCTCTACGCTCATAGTGTCACGAAAGGTGCCAAAGGTAAATCAATATGAGGTTTCGAAGATACCCTTCCTGACACAGCTAACATTCAGTTGACGAGCGTCCAGCTCCGCGCTATTTTCCCTGCATGGGCTTGGTTTTCACAAAGTTGTGTTGTTGTCGCCGCACTTCCAGCAGGCGGAGCGGAACGCGCACGTGAGCTAGCCTTACAAAGCGTCACAGGTTTTCACCCGCCCGCTTGCCAGAACCGCTGGCTGCGGGTTTTCCCTTTTAACCAGCACATTCGCGGCGGAACGCCGCCAGGAGAGCCATGATGGAACTTTGGAAGCCGGATCCAACTTTTTATCCTTCCGCGAAGCTGGCCAGCCAGGCGCCCCCGGAAAAACATGCCTTTGTGGCCCTGCTCAATCCCAAATACACCGGACGCGCGGATGCTGTCGGCGTGGTGGACGTCGATCCGCAATCCTCCACCTACGCGCAACTTGTCGGGCAGGTGGACATGCCCAACGTTGGCGACGAACTCCATCACTTTGGCTGGAATGCCTGCAGCGCCTGCTTGTGCCCCTACGCGCCGCACCCGCATACCGAACGCCGTTATCTCGTCGTGCCGGGCATACGTTCGTCCAGAATTCACATCATTGATACCAAGCCCGATCCGCGAAAACCGAAAATTGTAAAAGTCATCGAAGCCGAAACCATCGCGGCGCGCGCAGGCTATAGCCGCCCGCACACCGTGCACTGCGGACCAAACGGTATCTTCGTCAGCGCTCTCGGTGCTCCCAATGGTGATGGACCGGGCGGCATCTTTATTCTCGACCCCGAAAGCTTCGACGTTCTCGGCAAATGGGAACTGGATCGCGGCCCGCAAAAGTTCGCCTATGACTTCTGGTGGCATCTGGGCTACGACACTTTGATCAGCAGCGAGTGGGGCACGCCCAACATGGTTGAGTCGGGTGTGAACCCGGAAATTTTGCTCAAGGGCGGCTACGGCCACTCGCTGCACATCTGGGATTTACGCAAGCGCCGCCACATCCAGGCTATTGACCTCGGCGCCGAGCAGCAAATGGTGCTGGAACTTCGTCCCGCGCACGATCCGGCCAAAGCTTACGGTTTTGTAGGCGTAGTGGTTTCTCTGAAAGATTTATCCGCTTCCATCTGGGTCTGGTATCGTGATAACGGCAACTGGGCCATAAAAAAGGTCATTGAGATTCCCGCCGAGTCCGCCGATCCCGATAAACTTCCGCCGCTGCTGAAAGGATTCAAAGCAGTTCCGCCCCTCGTCACCGACATCAATCTGTCTTTGGACGATCGCTTCCTCTACGTCTCCTGCTGGGGCACCGGAGAATTTCAGCAATACGATGTTTCCGATCCTTTCCATCCCAAACTGGTCGGCTCCGTTCATCTCGGGGGAATTGTCAGGCACGCCGCGCATCCGCGAACTCCCGGTACGCCTCTGAACGGTGGCCCTCAAATGGTGGAAGTGAGCCGCGACGGCAAACGCGTTTATTTCACCAACTCGCTTTATGCGCCGTGGGACGAGCAATTTTTTCCGGAAGGCGTGCGCAGCTGGATGGTCAAGCTGGACACCAGGCCGGAAGGTGGCATGTCCTTGGACGAAAAATTCTTTCTGGAATTTGACGGCGGACTTCGCAGCCACCAGGTGCATCTGGAAGGTGGAGACGCTTCTTCCGATTCATACTGCTACTCGTAATGCACGCGCAGCCGTGGGCCTGGACAGCGCTGTTTCTACTTGGCGCGTATCACGGGATCAACCCGGCCATGGGCTGGCTGTTTGCGGTGGCTCTCGGACTGCAAAAACAAAGTGACCGCGCGGTGTGGCAATCGCTGCTGCCTATTGCGGTAGGCCACCTGCTGTCCATCACTCTGGTAATCGCTGTTGCGGTCATCGCAGGAGCCGTACTGCCGATCAAAGTAATGCGGATCTCTGTCGTCGTGCTTCTGATCGGTTTCGGCGTCTACCGTATTGTCAGCAAAAGTCACCCGCGCTTCGGCGGCATGCAGGTCGGCTTCCGCGACCTGACCATTTGGTCATTCCTCATGGCCTGCGCGCACGGCGCCGGATTGATGCTCTTGCCGGTCCTGCTGGGCATGTCGGGTGGTGGCATCTCCGGCGACGACCACGCTAATCATGCCGCTGCTTTCCCCGGCGTAACATTGCAGTTACTCGCCGTGGCCATCCATACCTTCGGCTATCTGTTGTTGACTGGAACGATTGCGTGGGTCGTTTACAAAAAGCTCGGCCTGTCAGTCCTGCGCCGGGCCTGGGTCAATCTCGATTTCATCTGGGCCACCGCGCTGATTGCCACCGCAGGTTTGACGCTCGTTTTTTCCTGGTTTTAAAATCGCGTCTTTCAGCTGCCCGGTGGTTTCTGCCCGGCGCTTGGGGCAGGCGGCATCCCCGGTTGCTGCGCGGGAGGCGGCGGTGGCGGCGCCGCGAATTTCGCGTCATCCACCGGAACGTTTTGCTTCATAGTTTCCACTTGTATCGTAAAGCGGTTCCCGGGTCGCGCCAGCGTCCAGCGAAACGGTACCTTCACTCCATCTGCGTCTCGATAATCCGCGTAGTCAACTTGCGTCGGGTTCAATCCCAGCGGGCTCTGCGCGTAACGCACCAGCCGCAGCAGTAGCCCCGTCTGCTTATCCAGGTACAGCCGCAGCGGCGGCCGCCCCTCGGCGCGCCCCTCCACCAGGTAGGCATCGTGGCCGTCGATTTTCTCGCCGTCTGCCACGGTAAATTTTGGATACATGCTTTTCACGTGCGCGGCGAACTGCAGGTCCGCATCCATCCGCGCCGCGTCGTTCTCCGAAGCCGACATCATGTGCGCCGGCCGCCCCGGCACGCTCAACCACCCGTGTTGCCCATCAAACGATGTGACACTGTCGCCGCCCTGCAAGTGCATCAGCGAAATGCGCTTCGCCGGCGCTTTCGAATACACATCCGCCGGAACAGTCTGTCCTCCAAACGCCATCAGCTTCCCGGTTTGCACGCGCGATGTAATTTTGTCCAACGTCGCGGCTCCGCCAACCGCCGTCAGATACTTGTCCAGTAAATCTTCAGCCTTCGGCAGCGCCGCATTTTCGCTCGCCTTTTTCCCTTCCGCGCCCGGTCCGGCGCCTTCCTCTTCCTTGATTACCGGAATACTCACCGGCTTCGCCGCCCCGCGGTGGCACGAATAGCACGTCACCTCCAGCCGCCCATCAAAATTGTTCTTATCAATGTCCAGCATCATGGTCATCATGGCGCGCGCAATCTTCTTGGGCTTCTTATCGTCGCTGTCCATGGCCTGATGGTCATGGCAATATTCGCAGTCCACGCCCAGCGACGCCGCGATAAATTGCATCCCGGGAATCAACTGGTCCGCGGGAATGCCCTTCAGCACCTGAATATTTTTGAATTGTTCCTCGGCGAGTTTCTGCCCGCTCGCTCTTTGCGCGCCAGATGTCTTTTCGGCTTTCTGCGCCGCCTTCGCGCCGCCGGCCTCGCCACTTGTGCTTGCGCTTCCTGCAGAACCACCCTGCGGCGCGGGCGCTTGCGCCCAGGCGCTCGCAAGTACACCAATGGCGCTCAATGAAATCGCACAGACAGTTACAAGCCTGCTCGTCACGCCGCGTGGTCTCATATTCCCCTCTGCAAACACGCAGGATTGTAGCAAAGCACAAGCTTCGCATCTTGAGTTTTAATTTTTGTAAAGAAAAAACTACGCGTTGATAGCGCCGCTCTTGGCCAGCGCGGTGATGCGGTCGGCCGCGCGAAATGCCAGCGCCTCAATGGTCATGGTCGGCTGACCGCGCCCGGAAGTCACAAAGCTGCTGCCGTCGCACAGGAAAAGATTTTTCACGTCGTGCGTACGATGATCGGGATTGATCACCGCAGTTTTCGCGTCGTTGCCCATGCGGCAGGTACCCAGCAGATGCACTGCAAACTCCTGCTCCACGATCGGGTAACTCCATTTTTGCGTTGCGCCGGCGGCGTCCAGCAACTCCAGGGAGCGGTCGTTCAGCCACTTCGCCAGTTTCAAATCGTCGGGATGATCTTTGTAAGTCATGCGCAGCGCCGGCAGCCCCCACGCGTCCTTCAACTCCGGATCCAAAGAAAAACTGTTGTCTTCCACCGCCAGCGATGTGGCGTGCGCAAACACTTCCATCGTGCGCGTAAAATTCTTGCCCAGCACTTTCTTGAAGTCGCTGCCCCACCGGGGAGATCCCGGAGGCATGGCATTCAATGCGAAACCGATGGGCGTGATATCAAATCGCGCATCCAGTCCGCCGCCGCCGAAAAATCCCACCTTCTGCGCGTCCAGCTCATAAAAATCGTGCAGGATGCGGCTCACCGCGAATCCTTTGTAGTCGTTCAGCGGATGTTCAAATGTCCCCAGCGAAATTGCTCCGCTGTTCAGCATCAGGTTCTTGCCCACTATTCCGCTCGAATTAGCCAGCCCGTTGGGAAACTGTTTATTCGCGGACATCAGCAACAGCCGCGGCGTCTCCGCGCCATTCGCGCAGACGATCACCGCTTTGGCTTTCTGCAGATGGGTGTTTTTATCCTTGTCGAAATAAGTCGCGCCTATGGCGCGCCCGCGCGCATCCGTCTCGATCCGGTGTACGTACGAATCGGGACGAATCTCACAGCGCCCGGTGCGTTCCGCGACGCGAATGGCCGCCACCAGCGAACTGCTTTTAGCTCCAACTTCGCAGCCGAATGCCAGGCAGAATCCACAATTTACGCAAGCACTGCGTCCCGCGCGCGCCTGCGAAAGTATCGCCATCGGCGCCGGAAATGGATTCCATCCCAGTTTTTGCGCCGCACGCTCGAAAATTACCCCGGAAGATTTCACCGGCAATGGCGGCATGGGATAAGGTTTCGAACGCGGCGGATCGAACGGGCTCGCCCCCGCCATTCCGGACACGCCGATCTCCCACTCCACTTTCGTGTAGTACGGCTCCAGATCAGCGTACTGTATCGGCCAATCCAGCAAATTTGCGCCGGGGACCGCGCCCACTTTGCTGCGCTCGATAAAATCAATCTCGTGGAAGCGCCAGAAATTCGCGGTGAAGTGCACACTGGTGCCGCCCACGCTTCTTCCATACACCAGCACGCGCTGCTGCTTCGCTTTATCCTGAGGCGTCTTCCGAAAAGTCGTGGGTTGCAGCTTGGGATGATTGGTCAGCAGGTCTTCGCCCAGCACTTTTATTTCATCGTGCGTGTAATCCCCTTCGGTTAGGTACGGCCCCTGCTCCAGCACTACCACGCGAAATCCGTTGGTGGATAATTCCTTCGCCAGAATGCCGCCCGCCGCGCCCGAGCCGATGATTACGAAATCCACTTCGTCCGAAGGCTTATACTTGGGGGTTTCCAGCATTATTTTTTATCCCCGGACTTCGGCGCCGGCTGCCAGCCCGGATAATCCTTGTCGTAATAGCCAAACGGAGGCTGAAATCCGTGTTCCGGCTCGCGTCCGATCAACTTCCATCCAACACCGCCGCGATTTCCGTTGCTGGTCTCGGGATCGATCAGAAACCCTGAGAGGGTGTGAATTCTCACCACATCAAAAAATGTTTGCGCGGTCGCCTGATTTCTTCTGCCCCTTTGCGTGACACTTTTCGACTGGCCTTCTATGTCGCGCAACACGGCGTCTTGCTGTTCCGCCGTGGCCTCTGAAAATTTGGCCACGCCGGGAAATTTCTCTTGCGTGGCTTTCTGTATTTCCGGCAAACCCCCGCGATATTTTTGCTGGTCGCCGCTCGCGAACGTCACCAGTGCGCGGTCAATAAAATAAATCACTCCCGCTTCGCGAGCCCCCGGCGTTTCATCCGTGGGAATAATACGCGCCGCGATGGCTTCCACTTCCGTTACTTCGTCGGGCTTTAGAAATTCAAATTTGTATTCAGCACCGGTCGTCACTGCCTGATGCGCATGCGTCGCCGCCGCCACCATCTGCGGCCAGTGCGTCGCGACCCAGCCCGCGCTTATCCCCGCGCCTGCCTGGGCCAAAAATCTTCGCCTGCTGAATTCGTTCATCATGAAAGGTTTAGAAAAATCTCGTGTAGGACTGTAGGCTGTGCGGCCTCACAACGTCAACCTCAAATCCCTTCTTCACCACTACAATTTTAGTGATGTGTTTTTCGCCACATCTTGGACTCAGCCTTGCACTGCCGCAGCAAAAACCTGTAAATGCCTGCCCTTACGAAATTTCGCGAATCGGCGCCGGGTTTGAGACACTACTGAACGGCACATATGGCGACACTCACAGGCGGAATCGGCACCGGCAGCAAGTGGCTGCTGGACAGAATTGTTGGCATTCTTGCCGCCACTGGCGTCAATCCCAATTTCCTCACCTTTCTCGGCTTGGTAGTGAATTTTGGCGCCGCTGTCAGTTTCGCCGTCGGCGGATTCCGCACCGGCGCGCTGATTATTTTCTTCGCCGGATTTCTTGACATGCTCGACGGCCAGGTGGCCCGCCGCCAGAATCGCGTCACTGCTTTCGGCGCGTTCTACGATTCCACGCTCGATCGTTACGCCGACATGGCCCTGTACATGGGACTGCTGGTCTACTATTCCGTAAGCGGCCGCACTCCCTACGTTGTCCTCGCCGCGGTAGCCACCGCGGGTTCCGTGATGGTCAGTTACGCGCGCGCCCGCGCCGAATCCTTAATCCCGCTTTGCAAAGTCGGCTTCATGGAGCGCCCCGAGCGTCTCGTTCTTCTGATTATCGGCGGCCTCTTCAATCGCATGGGCGCGGTCCTCTGGGTCATCGCTGTCGTCTCTACCATCACCGTCATCCACCGCATTGTTTACACCTGGCAAGAAACCCGCGCCGGCCGCACGCTGCCCGGCATCAAGCTCACCTTGTAGTTGCAGCTTTCAATTCGTCGATTTGCTTTAATCGCTCTTCCACCGGTGCCGCGATAACATTGCGCACATGGTCTCGCAGCGCGATGACTTCCGTCTTTTTCATCGCGGTAGTATCGATGGTGTCGTGGAAAATCACCGTGATGGTAGCCGGCCATAGCATCCAATGCCCCGTCCGGTGATGTTGAAACGAGCCCACCAGGCTGACCGGAACAATCGGAATACCCAACTGCTGCGCCACGCGAAATCCGCCATCTTGAAATTCGTCCACGTGACCGCTGCGCGTGCGCTTCCCTTCCGGAAAAATGATCAGGCTGGTGCCGCCATCGATGGCGTCCTGCGTCAGCCGCCACATGCGTTTCAAATCCGACGGCCGCCGCACGTCCGGCACCGGCACGTTTCCAAAGCGCTTCATCAGCCAGCCATACGCTGGAATTTTGAAGTGCGATTCAAGCTCCCAGCCGCGCACGTACTGCGGAATCGCGGTATACAAGACAAACGGATCAAACACGTTGACGTGGTTGACCATGAAGAAACACGTTCTAGCCGGATCGAATCCCGGCTCACACTGCACTTCCACGCGTGCGCCCGACAAAAACACAATGCGGCGGCAAAAACTGCGCTGCAGCCAGTCATGTTTTCGCGGATCGAGAAAAATTCCCAGCAACACCAGGGTGGGCGCGGCAATAAAAAAATGCACCAAACTCAAAACCCACAAAATCGCGGCGCGAGCCGCCAGCAGGGCCCGGTTCATATATAAACGTCCACTGCCGCGGGCACGATATCCAGCGTGCGGCATTTCAGCGCCAGCACTTCGCCGTCCACCATGACGTCCACCGGCTCCGGCATGTCGAACTCCACGTGTCGCACCGCGCGCCGCGAAGCCTGCACGTGCTGCATGTGCCGGCCATCATAAATCGTCGGCAGCATGCGCAGCGCCGCCAGCCGCCCGATTGGTCCCCAATGCACAAACTCAATCAAGCCATCGCTCGGATCTGCGTCAGGAGCAATCCACATGGTGCCGCCGGTGTACGCGCTATTATTGAAAGTCAGAAACAAACACGGACGCCGGTCCCACTCCTGGTCATCGTCGCAGCGCGCGGCAAACACCAACGGCCGCAGTTGCGCCAGCCGCACAAAAACTCCCAGCAAATATCCCAGGTGGCCGAATGGTTTGAAATGGCGATTGGTCAGCGCGCCCACGTTCGCGGTAAATCCCACGCTCACGAGATTGAAGGAATATATGTCGCCGCCCGCATGCACGAGCCGCATGAGGTCAATCGTGCGCGTGCGTCGCTCCAGCAGCGCCTGCAGAGAAGCTTTCGCGCCCTCGCGCGTGTAATCCCGCAAAAATGAATTGCCCGTGCCTAGCGGAAGAAATCCCATGGCCACTCGTTCGGCAGGCCGGCCCTCGGCGAAAATGCCATTCAGGATTTCGTGCCCGGTGCCGTCGCCGCCGACGGCCAGAAATTTTCGGTAGCCCTGCGCGTATCCTTCGTGTGCCAACCGCACGGCATCGCCGGGAGCGCTGGTGGAGAAGACATCCACCTCCAGGCCGGCTGCGCGCAGCCGCGCCAGCGCCGGCCCCGCAAGTTTCGCGGAGCGTCCGCCGCCGGCTGCTGGATTCACGATGGCCAGAAATCGTTCCATGCCGGCGGGGTTCTCTCCCGAATTATTTTTGAAACTTATTTAAGTGACGCGCTGCTGTGAATTCTACAACTCCACCACAACGCGGCCGCGGTCCAGTTTGGAAAGTTTCTCCGCCAGCACGTTCCTTTTGATCTTCATCGAAGCGGTCCGCGGAAAATCTTCGTCCACTACCACCACGCCGCGAACGCGCTTGTAGTTTAGCAGCCGGTTATTCCGCGCCATGATTTCCCTGTGCAACTCGTCTGTAAATGTCTGTCCCGGCTCGAGGTGTATCACCAGAATCAACTGCTCGCCCACCATTGTTTTTTGCGGCCAGATGTAATTCGCCGCGAACACGCAGAATTCCTTCACCGTCAGGCTTTCAAAGACGCTTTCCACGTCTTCGGGATAAATGTTCTTCCCCTCTTCCGTGACGATCATGTTTTTCTTGCGCCCGAAAAGCTGCAGGTGTCCGCTGGCGTCGAAGCGCCCCAGGTCTCCGGTCATCAGCCAGCCATCCACGATCGTTTCCGCGGTCAGCTCCGGTTCGTTCAAGTATCCCGACATCACCGTTTTGCTGCGCACCGTAACTTCGCCAATGCCGGCAGCGTCCGGCTTTACGATGCGCACTTCCATGCCCGGCAACGGTTTGCCTACGGTGTCCGCGCGAAACGGTTTCAGGTCATTCACGGTGATACCGGTGCCTGCTTCCGTTAGGCCGTATGCGTTGACGATGGGAATTCCCAAGTCATAAAAAAATTGAAGCGTTTGCGGCTCCGTAAACGCGCCACCCACGATAATCGCGCGCAACTCCCCGCCGAACGCCTCATGCACCTGCTTCAACAAACGCCGGCTGAGCCCCAGCCTTGGTCTCGCGCGCGTCAACGCCTTATTGACTGCCACCAGCGCGTTGAATATTTTCCGTTTCCCCTCCGGCAGCGCCGCGAATCGCTCCTGCAGTCCTTTCTGCAAATTCTTCACTACCAGCGGCACCAGGCTCACATAGGTGATTTTGTATTTCACAAAAGCTTCGCGCACATATTCCGGGCGCAGCGTCCGCAGATGCACTACTGCCGCCCCACAAATAAACGGACCGAAAAATCCCACCATGAAATCGATGGCGTGATTCGTTGGCAAAATGCTCAGGTAGCGCATCCCTGGCGCAAAGGGGTACAGCGAAGTCAGCGCCACGCACTGCTCCAGATAATTTTCGTGCGTCATCATGCAGCCCTTCGGCCGCCCGCCCGTTCCCGACGAATACACAATGGTGGCTATATCCGTGCGCGCTCGCGCGCGAAATTGCGGCTCGCCATTACCAGCGCCCCCTGCGCTGCCCGCCGCAGCTTCCCAACGCGACGCGCCTGATAAATCTGCATTCGCCGGCGCTTCCGTCACAATCACAGTTTGCAATACATCGGCAGCTGCACGCCCTTGTGCTGCGCTTAGTTGCCGCCAGCTCGGATATTCGATCACCAGCACCCGCGCACCCGAATGCTTCAGCAATTGCCATTGCTCGTCCGCGGTTAGCTTGTAATCCAGCGGCACCAGCGCTCCGCCCGAATAAAATATCGCGTACGCCGTAACCAGCCATTTGGACTGATTGGTCATGATGATTGCCGCGCGGTCGCCCGCGGCAAAACCTGAATCCTGCAGCGCTTTCGCAACCGGCATGGCCGCATCACCAAACTGGCTATAAGCCAACCGGTGATTCTCGCGCTCGCGATCCGCCTCGATCAGGCAAATCTCATTCGTGAACACTTCCACGGCATCTTTTAGCGCCGCGCCGATAGATTGGTATTTGGAAAGATCCAGCATTACAAGCGAGATTGTATGCGCGCGGCCAGCGTGCGGAAATCGCTCACGCCCTGCACTTCATAGTCGGGCAACTCGATGCCAAAATGATTTTCCAGCCGCGAGAGCAATTCGAGCGCCTGCAGGCTATTGATCCCCAGTTTCTTGAAAAAATCGTCGTCGGCCGAAAGCGAACCTGGCGCCGCCTGAAAATGTTTTGCCGCCAGGTCCAGCACTTCCTGCGTTGTCTGTTCCACTGTTCGCATCACCACTCCAATTTATCACCGCGGAGCTTCACGGCAAATACGGCATGGCGTCCGTCGATTCCACAAACTTCTTCAGAGCCGTCATCACTGCTGGCCGCGTAAACAATTCGCAAAACAGATCCATCTCCCGCCGTAATTCCTCGCGTGGAATCGGCTTCAGAAATTTCTTTGCCGCCGCCCGTGTAAACCCATCAAATTTTCTGATCTGCGCCGCATTCGACCGCGCTACGTTCAGCGCTTCCCCTTCCGCAGCCAGTTGCGAAACCAGTCCCACCGCCTGCGCCCGCGTGGCATTCACACTGCGCCCGGTAAACAACAAGTCACGCACAAACGCGTTACCCAGATCGCGCTTCAATCGCGGTATGCCCCCAAATCCCGGGATCAATCCCAGCCGCAATTCCGGAAAAGCGAACCGCGCCATTTTATCCGCCACAATAATGTCGCACGCCAGCGCCAGCTCCAGCCCGCCGCCAAAACAAATTCCGTGCACCGCCGCGATGGTCACAAACGGCGCTGCATCGACCGCATTCAGCACCGCGTGAATCCGCTCCAGAAATCCGCGTACGCCCGCCAGCCGCTCCGCGCCATCCAGCGCTGCCGCGCCCTCGTAAAGTTCCCGCAAATCCGCGCCCGCTGAAAATCCGTGCTTCCGTGCGCTCGAAATGATGCACACGGAAGTTTTCTCCGCCAGCTCTTCGCACGCCCGCACAAACGCTTCCAGCTCCCCCAGCATGAGCGTGCCAATCTCATTCGCCGGCTCGCGGTCCAGGGTCAGCTCCACCACGCCGTCCTTCCATTCCCACCGCAGCGATTTTCCCGCGAAAGACTTCATTTCGCTTTCCCGCCGTACATCGCGGCAATTTCCGCCGAGAACCGCCGGTCAATGGCCTCGCGCCGCAACTTTCCGTTCGCGGTCAACAAACCGTCGTCCGCCATGAATATATTCGGCAGCACTGTGAAGTTCCGGACTTGCCGGTAGTGTGGCAGATCGGCATTGGCGGCATCGAGCGCGCTTTGTGCGCTTCCTGGCGCCACATCCCCGGTGATCAACGCGCTCAGAAACCCGCGCCCGTTTCCCACCAACACTACTTGTTGCGCGCCTTTCAAAAGTTGGCTAATTCTTTCTTCAATCGGCTCCGGCGCGACGTTGTGCCCGGAATTCAAGATGATCAGATTTTTGATCCGGCCTACAATCCGCCAATTCCCGTGCTTGTTTTTTTCCCCCTGGTCGCCGGTGTGGAACCATCCATCTTTCATCACTCGCGCCGTGTCCTCGGGCCGATTCCAGTAGCCCGGGAAAATATGCGGACCGCTCACCACAATCTCATCCTGGTCGGCAATCTCCATCTCGACTCCTGAAATTGTCTGCCCTACATAACCTGGCTCCGGCGCCACCGTCGGATTATCCATGGTGCAAATCGCCGTGGTCTCGGTCAGCCCGTACACCTGCAGCACCGGAATCCCCAGCATCATGAAAAATTCCTGCGTCTCCACTGCCAGCGGAGCCGATCCACAAATCAACGCGCGCAAATGATTGCCAAAGCGCTTCTTGATTTTAGCAAAAATCAGCCGGCGCCCCAGCGCCAGCCACAACGCGTCCATCGCATCCAGCCGCCCGAAGCGCCCTCCGCGTTCACGGACCCAGCTGTGCTTGGCTTTTGCAAACAGGATTCGAATCGGTAATGGCCGCTTCGCCATCGAATCCAGCACTCCCCGCCTGACGCGTTCCAGCAGCGTCGGCACATTCAGAAAATAATTCGGCGCACTCACGCGAATCTCATCCGCCAGCCGATTCAGGTCCGTGGACAGCGTTAGCACGCTTTCGCGCGCCAGGCACGACAGCAGCAGAATCCACGACCCCGCAAAATTAAACGGCAAATAATGAAAGACCCTGTCCAGGTTTCTCGAAGCTCCCATCAACTGGTCCAGCCGCTCCGTCGTGCACTTCAACATGTGCGTCACATTTTCAACATTCAGGCACACGCCTTTCGCTTCACCCGACGTCCCCGAGGTATAAATTATCGTCGCCAGATCGCGGTCCGCTAACGCACTGGGGCCTTCCGTCACTGCTTCCCGCGCCGGCGCGATGCGCAGCATTTCTTCCGTGGAGACGCGGTGCGGCCGGTCTTTCCATTCCCGCGCGATTCCCTTTACCAGGTCGCCTTCACCCACCACCATCAGGCTTGGCTGGCAATCCTTCATCATGCCGATCAATTCACCGGCGGCCTGCCTCGGGTATAGAGGTACGACTACAACGCCGTCCGCCATTAGCGCCAGGTCTATGGCGATCCACTCAATCGAATTTCGCCCCAACAATACGCAGCGGTCCCCAGCGGTCAGGCCAAATTTCCTGATATACCCTCGCCCGCGCTGCACCAGCGCCAGCAATTCTTTGCCGGTCACCGAGGTGAATGTTTCACCCTGCACTTCGCGCAGCACCACGCGGTCACCCGCGCGTTTCAGTTGGGTGAAAATGGACTCAAGAAAATTTGGCATCGCTTAATTATTGGCCGCAAGGACTGCTGCGGAAGTGTCGTAGCGTTGTGCAAGCTGCGCCAGGTTTTCCCCAAGAGGCGGCAAATAGTCTTGCCACGACAGCACGCCCGAGCGCAGCGGAAATTCCGGATACTGGCGCCGCACCGCATCCTCTAACAAAACTCCCATTCGCGCCATCATCTTTAAATTGCGCACCACCGCGCGCCCGATACCGTCACTTACCGCGTCGCGCTCCGCCACCAGCGTTTCCATGATGTGCACCAATTTTGGCTCCAGCTCCGGATCATCCACCGTCAAAAAAAGATGTTCGTGCCCACGTTCGCGCATCAGGTTGCGAATACGTTCGTCCATGGTCACTCCCGCCGACGCCACCAGGCTGGGCATGCATGTCACGATGCCGTGATATCGCGAAGAAACCATGTAGGTAGAAGCTCGCAGGATCGACACCAGTTGGAACATGTCGTAATCGTCAGAAGTAAACACCGGCGTCCCGGGAATCTGCGGCGCGATTTTCCGGCAAGCCACCGCATCCAGCCTCTCCATCGCCACCAGAATCGGAAAAACACGATGCCGCTGCAAAAACGCTTTGGTGGCGTTTGTTATTCCGGCGACGTAGCGCGCAAACTTGCGCTCCACTTCCCGGCCCGACTCGTGAAAATACACCGTGCGGTATTGCGCATCCTTATAAGCGCCGGTAGTCATGCGCGCGGCATATTTCGCGATGGAAGCTTTTACCGGCCACACAAACGGATGAATCGGGCAGAGCACCAGGATGGGCATCTTGCCGTCCCACCCAGCTTCGCGCAGCACTTTTTGCGCGTAGCTGGGTGGATGCGGCTCGAAGGTCCACGCCGTGTCGGTACCGAGCTCCGCCTGAATTCCCAGCGAGCTCAGCAACGTCTGCGATTCCGTGTTGCGCGTGATTACCAGCGAATCCGCCACATAACGCGCGCACATGTTGCGAATCAGCGGGTCCATGTGCCCCGCTTCTCCGCCATAGCCCATCGACAATTTATTTTCCGCCGAGGCCATTCCCAGGGAACCGATCATCATGGTGGTCAGTGCGTTCGCGAATTTGCTCTTGAACATGGAGCCTTCGCAAGCGATTACGCCGTGGTTTTTACGCACTTCACGGTACAAAAATGGCGGAAACACATCCGGCAAATGCACCTGGCGAGTGCCTTCGAAATATCCCTTGGTGCGCCCGAAATCCTGGGTCATCACGCTGAAATCCACGTTACCCGCGCCGAGCACGTGGCGGATCTGCCGCAGCATCTCGGAAACCCGCACATCGCTGCCGGTATTGCGCGTTCCGTTGTAGCCCGCGAACAGCAGTCGCAACGGTTCGCCGGGCCTCCAGCGCCCGCCGCGCCCCAGCATCCAATTAAAGCGCGCCAGTCCGATCAGCGCGCTCACCCATGCCACTAAAATAAAATCTGTCATGCGTGCGCCTGCCCCGACGTCGCTGGAATCGCGGAACTTGCCGCCGCCGGCCATGGCTTTGCCGGATAGTGAAACCTATTTTCGCGGCTGAATTTCAAAAGGGGATACGCATAACTCGAAAATTTCGCCGGCGCTTCGCCGCCCAGTTCCGCAACCACCCGCGAATTATCGAAGACCGTGTTCCAGTTCAAATAGGGCCAGAAAACTTTCAGCAAAGATGCTCCGTATCCCGCCGCTCCGCCGCGCCGCGACAACCACTCCACCATTCCGGAAAATGGACCGCCCAGCCAGGGCCAGTACATTGGCTTGCTCGTGTTGCCCGCGGCGGCCAGCGCATCCGTCAACTCACGAAAAGTCTGCGAACCAGCGCCCGAAGATAAATGGTAAATGGTGTGCGCCGGCTCCGCTTTCTGATGAATGGTCACAATGGCCTCGCCCACATAATTTGCCGGAACTATATCGATGCGGTCGTCCGGCCGCAACGGCAATACCGGCAGCTTGGCCAGCACATCAAAAGCCTGCGCCATATCGAATTGCGTGGTCGCCGCCCACCGGCTGTCTCCCAGCACTATCGCGGGGCGAAAAATCGTTGTGGGCACGTCCGGCAACAGTTGATGAACCATGTGCTCGCCAAATTTCTTGGTACGCGCGTACGGATCGTAGTCCGACCGCGCCCAATCGATGGACGCATCCTCCGCGACAATTTCGTTTTGCCGGCGCCCCGCGACCGCCACCGTGGACACGTGCGAATATCGCCGCAGTCCGTTGCGATTTTGCGCGCGCCGGGCCAGTTGTATTACTTCCAGCGCGCCCCGCAAATTTACATTCAGGCATTGCCGCTCGGATTTGCGGTTCAGCGAGGCCGCGCAATGAATAATCGAATCCGTCGTGTCTACCAGTTCGTGGTAGGCATCATCCGCGAGCCCGAAGCGCTCCTCGGTCAGATCGCCGCGAAAAATCCGCACACGCGTATTTAGATATTCTGAGAACTCCGGAAATTTAAAATGAAGTTGCAGCGACTTCCATAACCGCTCGCGCGCTTCCTTATCAGACTTGGCACGCACCAGCAAATTCAGCGCATCGCCGTGCTCGCGCCAGAGCCCGGCAACAAGATAACTACCCAGGTAGCCGGTCGAGCCCGTTACGAATATAGCCATGAGGTTAGGACGATCGCCATAACGGGTCGGGGGGCGCAGCCGTCCAGTCCAGTTCGCGGGGTGCGCGTGCCTCCAGCGGGCGGCCCTCCATCAGCGGATAGCACCAGCGGCGCAGCGCCGGAATATGCACGTTGATCCAGTAATCCCACCAGTCAATGGCTTCCGGTTTGTAGTCAAACATGTGGCGCTCCTCCGGAGGAAGCGCCGCCGACAGCATGCGCGTGTTCTCACATTCAAACACATGATCGTTGTGCAGTATAAATGGCTCGTACAACTCGATTAATTTTTC
>JALYLI010000094.1 GCA_030774335.1 Acidobacteriota bacterium
CGAATCGCGCCGCTGGTTTTTTGCCGCGCGCGCAACTCCAACACCTGGCCCAGCAACACCAGCGTGGTAATCACCGCCGCCGCTTCAAAATAAACCGGCGGTGTTCCGTCCATGTCCAGAAACGAAGCCGGAAAAATCTGCGGAAAAATTGTCGCCGCCAAACTATCCAGATACGCCGCGCCGGTTCCCAGCCCGATCAGCGTGAACATGTTGGGGCTGCGGCGCACCAGCGACATCCAGAAGCGCTCAAAAAATGGCCAGCCGCCCCATAACACCACAGGAGTCGCCAACGCCAACTCAATCCAATTACGGGTCCCAGCCGCCCAATGCATCGGCAGCCAATGCTCGCCCATTGTAATCACAAGAAGCGGAACAGACAGCGCTGCGCTGACCCAGAACCTCCGCAACATGGACTCGTACTCCGGATCAGCTTCCGCCTCCGCGAGCACCTCCATCGGCTCCAGCGCCATCCCGCAAATCGGGCACGAGCCCGGACCAATCTGCACAATCTCCGGATGCATTGGACACGTGTATTTCACGCCTTTGCCGGCCGTATTCGCTTCCACCCGCGCGACGCCACTCACATTGGCATGCGCAACCTCGCTGGTGGCGCCACCAGTGGCATCCATTCCCGCACTTCCCGGGGCAGCTACAAATTTATCTGGCTCCGCGGCAAATCGCTCCGCACATCGCTTCGAGCAAAAATGGTATGTTTTGCTCTTATATTCAAAGGTTGCTGCCGCTTTGGCAGCGTCCACAGTCATCCCGCAAACCGGGTCCTTCTCGCGCACACCCCCGCCCAAAACAGGCAACATGCTGTTGTTTATTTTTAAGGGATTCGCCGCGTCGTCAGCCATTACACCATGTTAGATGAATCGCGGTTACATTGCGTTAAGTTGAGGCCGTTCGTCAAATTTGCACTCGCTGGTATAATTCCACCCATGACATTAGTGGAAGTAACCTTTCAACTGCAATCCCCGCTCACCGCCAGACAATTGAGCGGCCTGGGAGAATTCGCCAATGTCTACGGCCTGCGCCGCTTCCGCCATGACGAAGCCAAAAATCAGGTGACGTTCGAGTACGACGCTTCGCGCCTGCGTCAAAGCCAGGTCGTCGCCGCGCTCGCTGGCGCCAACGTCGCCATCACACACATCGTCCCGCAATCCGGTAGTGAAATTATCCCCGCTTAACCCGCGTGGAGAGTTCCTCGGTCCGGAAACAACGGCTTTTTAGATTGTTCGAAGTTGATGAGTTAAAAACGTTTGAAAAAATCCGCGTGGTGAGTGCAGGCAAGTGCGGCTGCTTCAACGGAAGAAAAATCCAGCGCCAGCGTCTGATCAAAAACAGAAACAACTCAAAACCTGAGCGCCACAAAAAAAGTGGGGCCCCCGCTTGGGACCGGGAGCCCCGAGAAGGCGCGTTCCATTGCCAGTGTCGTTTTCACACCGGCGCGTGGGGTCATCCATCCTAGCTTCCCTCTCAGAGGCAGGTGGGCACGATCTGCGAAAAACAGTGAGCAAGCCCCTTCCCCCTCACCCACCGCCTTTTACATTTCGTCATGTAAAACGCGCCTACGCACCGTCATATTGCAAGCGCTCGGCCACTGGCAGTGTTTCCGATGTGGGAACTAAGCCTTTTCTTATCTGTATCTTGGAGCGATGTTCCTAAATTCATTGCCGTTCCATATTGACGCTGCGGGTCATAACGGAACGACTGCATGGGAATCGCCGATAAACTCGCTCTGTCAAAACTCGCGTCGTTGCATAACGCGAACCATCGAGTTCTAGAACGTTAGTAATGACCCTGGGCGCTCCACACGAGCTATGGGTTTTTCGCCGCATCCGCCCCAACATGAACCATGAGCAGGCTGCTTCCCTCTTTACGCTCTTCCTATTGGTCTATTCTCCGCGTGCTAATGATCATCATGCTGGTGGTAACGCCCGCGCCCGCCGCGTACGCCGATTTGCCTTTGCGTTTGCGCAACGTTTTCGCTGCAGCCTGCTATTGCCATTGCCATGAAGCTCTCACCGGCCGAGGCTGCACCAAAATGTGCGACACCAAAAAACGCGCCATGCAGTGGCTCGCCACCACATGCATGAAGCCGCGCTTCCAGGCTCCGTCCGACAAATCCGGCGCCGGCCCGCGCTTCCGCCGTCCCGATCACGCTGAACACGCCGAGTTGACGCACTAAGTTGCGCGATATGATGTTCTTCACTACCCGTGAAGATTAGATTCCTCCTCGAAATTGCTGTCGAAACCGTGGAAGCCGCCGAGGCTGCGGAGCGTGCCGGCGCCGATCGCATCGAACTTTGCGAAGATCTCCATGTAGGTGGCATCACTCCGCCTGGCGCCCTGCTCGAGGCAACTCGAAAAAAGGTTAGAATTCCGATTTTCGTGATGATTCGTCCGCGCGCTGGCGACTTTGTCTATTCCACTGCGGAGTTCGAGGAAATGAAAGTCGCCATCGCGGCCGCCAAGCGTGCTGGCGCGGACGGAATCGTACTCGGCGTTCTGACGCATGGCGCTCTTGTGGACAGCAAGCGCACCCGCGAACTCGTGTCGCTATCGAATCCTTTGCCGGTAACGTTCCATCGCGCCTGCGACGAAACCACCGATCTGCCCCAAGCTATGGAAGATGTCATCCAAACCGGCGCCACGCGAATTCTCACTTCCGGCGGAGACAAAACTGCTCTCGAAGGGATGACCACCATTGCCAGGTTAGTAGCTGCGGCCGCAGCGCGCATCATCATCGTTCCCGGCGCGGGCATAAACCCCCAAAATATTTCACAGATCGTCACCACGACGCGGGCCAGGGAATTCCATTCCGGTCTTAGCAGTACTCTTCCCTACCCGCGCGGCGATCACCACCGATTCCAAGAAGAAATCCGCAAGCTGATCGCAAGTCTTAAATCCAACTGCTAAAGGAACAACGTAGAAAAAAAGAAGGGCGATGCCCCGCGCCCTTCCATCCAGTTTAATTTTAAAAAACGATCAAGCCTTCTGCGCCTGCCGCCTCAAGAACGTCGGCACATCCAGATCATCCACCTGCACTTCGTTGCGCGCTTCTCGCGCGGGCTGCTGCACATGATGCACAACCGGGGCCGGAGGCGCCGGCGGCGCTTCTTCCTGCATCTGCTGCGAAATCTGCACCTCTTGCACTTCCGGCGCGGCCTTCCACGTTTTCGCCAGAAAAGACGGCCGCTGGTGCGTATTCTTTTTATTCGCGTCCTTGAAGCCCGCTGCGATTACCGTGATCTTGATGGTGTCCTTCATGGCGTCGTCCTGCACTGCTCCAAAAATAATGTTGGCGTGCTCGTGCGCAGCCTTTTGAATCACGCTGGAAGCCTCGTGCACTTCATGCAACGTCAAGCTCGAGCTGCCGCTGATATTGATAAGAATGCCCTGCGCGCCCTGAATGGAATTATCTTCCAGCAAAGGACTAGCAATCGCCCGATTCGCCGCGTCCACCGCGCGATTCGTGCCGGTAGCCACAGCCGTGCCCATCACCGCGTAGCCTTGGCCGGACATAATCGCCTTCACATCGGCAAAATCGCGGTTGATAATTCCCGGCACGGTAATGATGTCTGAAATTCCCTGCACCGCCTGCCGCAGAATGTCGTCCGCGATACGGAACGCGTCAAAAAAGCTGGTGCCCCGCTCGACTGTTTCCATCAAGCGCTCGTTGGGAATCACGATGACGGTGTCCACCGCGCCGATTAATTCCTCCAGCGCCTGCTCGGCCTGCATCATGCGGCGCTTGCCTTCAAACGCAAACGGCTTAGTGACCACCGCCACGCTCAACGCGCCCAACTCGCTCGCCAGCGAAGCTACCACTGGCGCGGCGCCGCTGCCGGTGCCTCCGCCGAGCCCCGAGGTAATGAAAATCATGTCGGAGCCTTCCAGCGCCTCGATAATTTTTTCGGTGTCTTCCAGGGCGGCTTTGCGGCCCACCTCGGGATTGGCGCCCGCGCCAAGCCCCTTGGTCAGTTTTGCGCCCAACTGCAATTTCACCGGAGCTTGCGAAAGCTTCAGCGCCTGCAGATCGGTATTCGCGGTGATGAATTCCACGCCTTCCACCTTGGCGCGAATCATGCGGTTGACGGCATTGCACCCCCCGCCACCCACTCCGATCACTTTTATTTTCGCCGGCTGCAGCTCCTCGCTAAAGCTCATCCGGATTCCTTGCTCTTTTATTGGCATACTCCCTCGACATTCTCCATGCTCACCGCGCAGCGTTCGGGCAGGGTCACGAAGCCCCGGCAAACATGGCTTTCAATTTAGATACCAGATTCCCGGCGCGTTGCTGAGTGTTGCGCCGCGCCCGCGCGCCGTACATCACCAATCCAATTACCGTTGCATATTCCGGCTGCGCCACCAATTCCGGCAGATCAGCCAAACCTTTGGGCTCCGCTATGCGCACCGGCAAGTGCAGCGATTGCTCGATCAACTCATCAAAGCCGTGCAGCCTTGCACCGCCACCGCAGAGCACAAATCCCGCCGGGATCTGCGTTTCTAATCCTGCGCGCCGCAGATCGTCGCGAATCATGGCCAGCAATTCCATCGCCCGCGGCTCAATAATGTCCGTCAACATGCGCGCAAAAATAGTTCGCGGGGGCCGGTCGCCCACGCTGGCAATCTCAATGGCGCCGTCTTCACGCAAAAGCGCGGACGTCGCGCAACCGTTGCGCCGCTTGATTTTTTCCGCTTCGGGAATGGGCGTGCGCAAACCAACCGCGAGATCGTTGGTAAAATGATCGCCGCCGATGGGCACCGCGCTGGTGTGGCGAACCACTCCGCCGCCGTAAACGATCACTTCGGTAGTGCCGCCCCCGATGTCCAGCAGGCAGCAGCCCAGGTCGCGCTCATCCTGTGTCAGGCACGATTCCGCGGAGGCCAGCGGCTCCAACACCGTGTCGCTGATTAAAATTCCTGCTTTATTTGCGGCGGTAACCAAATTTTGTGTTGCGGCGACCGAAGAAGTCACCACGTGAACGTTGGCTTCGAGTCGATGCCCGACCATCCCTACAGCGTCGCGAATCCCGTCCTGGGCATCCACGCGAAATTCGTGTGGCAACACGTGCAGCACTTCGCGATCATCAGGAAGCGAAATGTTTCGCGCCGCATCGATGGCGCGGCGAACATCCTCGCGGTCGATATCTCTCGGCCGCGGACCCAGCGTGATTCCCCCGCGGCTGTTCACGCCGCGAACATGATTACCCGCCACTCCGATTACCGCGGATTCCACCGGAACGTTCGCTACACTCTCCGCTTCTTCCACGGCGCGACGAATGGAGCTGACGGTGGAGTCGAGATTCACGATCAGGCCCTTGCGCAGGCCTTTGGATTCCGCCGCGCCCAAGCCCAGGAATTTCACCTGCTCTTCGTCAATTTCCGCGATGAGCGCGCAGGTTTTTGTGCTGCCGATGTCCAGCCCGATTACGTATTTATCTCGCTTGCTCAAATTACAGCTCCTGCCTGTTCCCTGTCCGTGTTCCTGGCACTACCGTGTTACCTGGCCTTGGCCAATGCTACGCCCGCGCTGGAGTCGGGATTCAAAATTACCTGCCGTGAATATTGCAAATCGATGGATTGCACGCGACCGGCGTTGGCCTGCCATTGCGAAAAATTTTCCGCCAGCATGCGGTATTTCGCGGTGAAGTCTCCGGCGCCAAAATGAATGGTCACCGCTTGCGGATCGATCGGGCCCGCCAGTCCGGTCATCACCGCGCGCAAATCGCGCGTGCTTCCCAGGTCAATCTCGCTGACCTGATCGGACGAACCGGAGCGCACCAGGTCAATGGCCTTCATGAAATCCAGATAACTCTGCATGCGCGTTTCGCGCTGGTCGCGCGGCAACTCTTCCGAAACGCCACTCACGATGGGGAAATGCCAGTCTTCACCCTGCGGGCGGTCCAGAATCACGCCATGCGCGTCAATCAGATACAGCTGGTTGCCGCTGCGGGCAAAGGCGATGGGCGTGCGCTCCACCAGCTCCACACGAATGCGATTCGGCAAAATGCGCTGCACGCTGGCGGATTCCACCCACGGTAATTGCTCCAGGTCGCTGCGGCGCTTGTCCAATGGAATCTGCAGGACACTTTTGTTGCGATCGCGCAAAAACTGTTTCAGCACCGATTCGCGGGTGACAATTTTATTTCCGTTCAGATCGATTTGGTCCGGCTTCGCCAGCGCGAACTGCGGTGAGTACAAAAGGAATCGCACGCCCGCGACTATCACGGAGACACTGGCAACGCCCGCCACACTTAAAATGGCCACGCGCCGGTAAAACGACCAGCCCCGCCCGGCAAATTTCTTGCGCCGAATTTCCACCGGCTTCTGGCGGCGCAGGTAGCGCGGCTCTTCATCGGCCAGCAATTCCGGCCGGTATGTCTCCGCCTGTGCACCCGACTTGCGCGAGATGGTTTTTATGCGTTCCATACCACCACCTCGTTTTCCAGCTCGAAACCGTAAGCTTTGCGTACCCGCTCGCGAACGTCCGCGATCAACGCCAGCATGTCCGCGGCGCCGGCTCTTCCGGCATTCACGAAAAAATTCGCGTGGCGGTCGCTGACGCGCGCATCTCCGACCGACAAGCCCTTCAAGCCAAGATCTTCGATCATGCGCCCGGCAGACGCTCCGGGAGGATTTTTAAAAATACATCCAGCGCTTTTTTGGCCCAGCGGCTGACTGGCCCGCCGTTTTTCGTTGCAGATACGAATCCCTTGGAGAATTTCGCGGAATGCTTTGGAGGGAAGTTCCAGCTTCACCGCGAGCATCATATCATCCGGCGCAAACGAAGTATGCCGGTATTCAAAAGAAATTTGATCGCCCGTGAGGTTTTCTATGGTGCGCGCCGCCGCGCGGTACACTTTCACTTCCCGCACGTATGTTCCAATCTGGATTCCGTAGGCGCCGGCATTCATGCGCAGCGCTCCGCCAACGGTTCCGGGCACGCCTATGAGCCCTTCCATTCCGCCGAGATCATGTTTCGCGCACATTGTCACCGTGCGCCCCAGGTCCGCGGACGCGTCCACCATCGCGAAATTCCCTTCAATAACCACGTCAGGGTCCGGTTGCGCCAATTGCAGCACCACCCAAGGCAGCTCGCCGTCAACCACCAGCAGGTTGGAGCCGCCGCCGAGAAATTTAAATGGGTTGCCGTGGGCTTCCAGCAACTTCACCACCTCAGGAATGGAATCGTGGCGCTTCAGGCGCAATAGATCCGTGGTGCCGCCGATGCCAAGATAGGTGATCTCCGCCAACCATGCGCCGGGTTTCAGTTCGACGCCCAGTTCCGCCAGCGCCGCCAGCACTTTTGGGTCTTCAACGCGCATGTTCCGCCGGAAGTTCCGCTCGCAGTGCCGCGAGAATCTCATTGCTCGCGCGGCTGATGCTGCCCGCCCCGATGGTCAGGATGGCATCGCCGGCCTGAACCTCTTTCAGCAAACACTCGATGCCTGCTTGTATGGTCGGGAAATAGTAAACGTGCTTGTGCCCCGCCTTGCGAATCGCATTAGCCAGCGCTTCACTGCTAACGCCGGGGATCGGGGCTTCACTAGCCGGATAAATATCGGTGAGTACCAGCACGTCAGCGAGATTGAACGCGCGGCAGAATTCGTCCCACAGATGTTTTGTGCGCGAAAAACGGTGTGGCTGGAACAGCACCAGCAGGCGGTCGAACTTGCAGATTTTCGCCGCTTCCAGCGTGGCTCGAATCTCCACCGGATGATGGCCATAATCGTCGATGACGGTAACGTCGTTGGCTACACCTTTGATGTCAAAACGACGGCCGACTCCGGAAAACTTTGCCAGCCCCTCGCGAATCAGCTCCACCGGGACGTTGAGGTATAAAGCCACCGCCGCGGCCGCCGCGGCATTGCGCACATTGTGAATCCCAGGAGGATGCATCAAGCGAAAGCTGCCAAGATTTTCGCCTTTGAAAGTGAGACTGAACTCGCTGACCAGCCCTTCGAGTTTTATGTCGCTGACGACCAGGTCGGCCTGGCTGGAAGTGCCGTAAGTAATGATGGGACGTTTCACGTGCGGGATGATGGCCTGCACGTTCGGTTCATCGAGGCAAAGAATCGCCGCGCCATAAAACGGCACGCGATTCACGAACTGAATGAAGGCGTCTTGAATATCTTCCAACGAAGTGTATTGATCGAGATGTTCGCGATCAATGGTGGTCACCACTGCAACCACGGGCGCGAGCAGCAGAAAACTGCGATCGCTTTCGTCCGCTTCCACCACAAAATATTCGCCCTTGCCTAACTTGGCGGTGGTGCCCGCCTGGTTCACCCGGCCCCCAATGACGAATGTCGGGTCCAGATGCGCCGCAGCCAAAACGGACGCCACCATAGAGGTGGTAGTGGTTTTTCCGTGCGCTCCCGCGACGGCGATGCCGTATTTCAGGCGCATGAGCTCCGCGAGCATCTCCGCGCGCGGAATCACCGGAATTTTCATTTTGTGCGCTTCGATAATTTCCGGATTGCTGCTGTTAATAGCCGAAGAAGTGACCACCACATGCGCGCCGTCCACATTGATGGCTTCATGCGTATCAAAAATCGTCGCGCCTAGTTTTGCGAGCCGCTCTGTAATCGGCGAAGGCTTGCTGTCCGAACCCGACACCGAATAGCCCAGCGTCAGCAGCACTTCGGCGATTCCGCTCATGCCAATCCCCCCGATTCCAATCAGGTGGATACGCTGAAAATTCCGGAAGCTCACCATCATCGCGTCACTTCCTGGGAAGCTTCCGGCAAATGCGCGTCCTGTCTCGAGGCATTCGCTCCCGCGGCTTGCGCATTTCCCTTGACGCTGGCGATACCCGCGGCCTGTTCAATCAGATCCACAATGTCCCGCGTGGCGTGTGGCCGCGAAAGTCCGTGAGCCGCCGCACTCATGCGCTGGATCTCCGCGGGATTGTCCAGCAACGCGAAAATTTCCTTGCTTAGGCGCTCGCCCGTCAGTTCCGACTCCGTAATTACTCGCCCTGCGCCGTTTTTCGCCATTTCCTGGGCGTTGCGCAACTGGTGGCTGTCCGTGGCGCGCCCAAACGGAATAAAAATTGCCGCTCGGCCCGCCGCCGCAACCTCCGCTGCAGTAATCGCTCCCGCGCGGCACACGATAATGTCGGCCCACTCAAAACGCTCCGGCATGTTGTTCAGAAACGGCACCACTTCGGCTTGAATGTCACGCCGCGCGTAAGCCGTACGCACCGCATCGTAGTCGCGCTCGCCGGTCTGGTGCACGATGCTCAATTCATTTTTCCGCGCGGCCAGCGCATCCATCGCATCCACAAAAGCGCGGTTCACCGGCAAAGCTCCCTGACTCCCGCCGGTAACCAATAGCCGCAGCGGCTTTCCCGGAGCGCGCGGCGCAATCGCCAGAAATTCCGGTCGCACCGGGCACCCGGTGACTACGGCTTTAGCTCCCCACGCGCGTGCAGAAATTTCATAGCCCGTGGCAATGCGCTTCGAAATACGCGCCAAAGTTCTGTTCGTGAACCCCGGCTCCGCGTTGGGTTCGAAAATTGCGTTGGGCACTCCGTGCATCCACGTAGTCAGCAGCATGGGCCCCGCCGCGTAGCCGCCCACGCCAAACGCCGCGACCGGTTTGTGTTTACGCAGCACCCGCGCGGCGTCCAGCATCCCGGGCGCAAGCTTGAAAAGATTTTTCACCAGCGTGCTTCCGCCCTTGCCCTTCAGACCGCCCACACGCAACGTTTCCAGCGGCAGCCCGGCCTGCGGCACTAGCCTCATTTCTATCCCGCGCGTTGTTCCCACCAGCACCACTTCTCGTTCGCTCCCTCGCGACAACCACTCTCGCGCAATCGCCAGCGCCGGAAACACGTGCCCTCCGGTGCCGCCGCCTGCGATCAAAAGTTTCACGCGCATCTCACCAGAATAATTCTCTTCACATCGCCCGCTATTCAGCCGCCATCACTGCTCCGTCGCCTGCTGGCTGATATTCAGGAGCACGCCGGTGGCCAAGAGCATCACCAGCAAACTCGATCCGCCGTAACTCACGAACGGTAGCGGTATCCCTTTTGTCGGCACCATTCCCAGCACCACCGCAAAATTAATCAGCGCCTGGCTCATCACCATGGCCGTAATTCCCAGCCCCAACAGCCGTCCAAATCCGTCCGGGGCGGAAAACGCGGCGCGCATTCCGCGCCAGCCATATACAACAAAAAGCCCGATCACCAGCAGCGCGCCAATCAATCCCAGCTCTTCGCAAATTACCGCGTAAATAAAATCCGTGTGCGCTTCCGGCAGATAAAATAATTTCTGCTTGCTCTCCATCAGTCCCACGCCACTGAATCCGCCCGAGCCCACCGCAATCAACGATTGTATCAACTGGAATCCAGCTCCCTGCGGATCCTTCTCAGGATTTAAAAACGCCATCAGTCTGGCGTAGCGATAAGCAACGTGGGTGATAAGAAAATATAAAATCGGCAACGCCGTAATCACTCCGCAGGCAATCCACTTCCACGAAAGCCCCGCGACGAATAGCACCGCCGTGGCGATCACCATGATGTCCACCGAAGTACCCAGGTCGGGCTGCAGCAAAATAACCCCGACGCAAACCAGAATGGGCGCGAGCGCCGGCAAAATTGTCTGCAAAAAATCCTGTTTGCAGAATTCCATTTTCGCCGCACTGCGCCGCTTCCTATCCAGGAACCATGCCAGGTACAGAATCACCGCCAGCTTGGCCAGTTCCGAGGGCTGAATCCCGAACGGACCAAATTTTATCCACCGGTGCGTGGCGTGCGATTTGTCCAGGAAAAATGCGCCCACGAGCATCAGCAGTACTGCGCTCACCACGCTGTACACCACTTTCGGTTCGCGCAGCCGCCGGTAATCCAGCCTCATCAATGCGAACATTCCAAACAATCCGATCGCCAGCCACGCCGCCTGCCGCAACAAAAATATGTACGACCGCCCATAGTGCTGTTCTGCAGTCACCGCCGACGCCGAAAAAACCATCACCGCGCCCAGCAAACACAGCGCCAGCGTCACGCCAAATAACCACCGGTCGTTTTCAAGCCTTCTCGGCACGTTTGCTCACCTTTCTACTTCGCAGCTATTTCGTCCCGACGACGCGCCCACACACCGCTACCTCGCGCTCCCCACGGCACCGCCGGCAGATTCCTGTTCGCGCTTGCGCACCAATTCCTTGAACACTCGCCCGCGATGCTCGAAATTTTCAAACTGGTCAAAGCTCGCGCACGCCGGCGCCAGCAGCACCACGTCACCGCGCCGCGCCGCCTGCGAAGCAATCTCCACGGCGCGCTCCACGGTCCCCGCGCGCTCGATAGCCACGCTCCCCGCAATCTGCTGCTCAATTTTTTCCGCCGCCGCGCCAATGAGCAGAGCCAGCACGCTGCGCTCGCGCAAGGCGTTTTGCAGAACCGAATAATCGCTACCCTTATCTTTACCGCCCAGAATCACCAGAATCTTTCCCGGAAACGCTTCCAGCGCCTTCAACGTGGCATCCACGTTCGTCGCTTTCGAATCGTTGTAGTAGCGCACCCCGCCAATCTCCGCCACGAATTCCAGCCGATGCTCGACGCCCGGGAATGTGCGCACGGCTTCGGCAATAGCCGCCACCGGAGCGCCCTCCAACCGCGCCGCGGTCACCGCCGCCAGAACATTTTCCAGGTTGTGCGCGCCCGGCAGCGAAATCTCCTCGCGCTTCAGCAACACTTCTTCCTGCTTGCTGGTGCGAAACACAATTTCTTCTTCGCGCAGGTATGCGCCCTGCAGCACACGCTGTTTACGGCTGAACCAATAAACTTGCGGCCGCTTGGGTGCCAGCGCCACCGCCGCGGGATCTTCAGCATTCAACACCGCGAAATCGCTTTTCGTTTGCTTCTCGAATATCCGCGCCTTGGCCGCCGTGTACGCTTCCATCGTCTTATGCCGGTCCAGATGATCCGGCGTCAGATTCAACAGCACCGCAATATCGGGATGAAACGTTTCAATCAGTTCCAGCTGAAAGCTGCTCAATTCCGCTACGGTAATGGTGTCTTCACTCGTCAACGCCACTCGCGAAATCAGCGGCGTGCCGATGTTTCCCGCGACCAAAGTCGAAAATCCCGCCGTGCGCAAAATGTGATGCACCAGCGAAGTCGTGGTGGTCTTTCCGTTCGATCCGGTAATCGCAATCAGCCGCCCATCCAGAAAACGATCCGCCAGTTCAATCTCGCTCCAGATGGTGATGCCCTTGGCGCGCGCTGACTGCAGCAGCGGCGCGTCCGCCGGCACTCCCGGGCTCGGAATGACCAGATCCTGCTTCAGCAGACTGCTCTCCGGCGATCCGCCGAGCTCCAGCGTCACGCCTTCTTCACGCAAGCTCAACACCTCCGTGCCCAACTCGCTCTCCGCATGAGAATCCGAAGCCGTCACTGTTGCGCCGTGCTCCGCGCAAAACCGCGCCGTGGCAATGCCGGTGCGCGCCAGTCCAATCACCAGCACATGCTTCCCGCGCAGCTCGAATCCACCCGTCACGCCGCTACCTCAACTTCAATGTCGTCAACGCAAACAGCGCAAAAACCAGCGCCACAATCCAGAAGCGCACGATGACTTTCGATTCGCTCCAGCCCAGCAGCTCAAAGTGGTGGTGAATCGGCGCCATGCGAAAAATTCTCTTACCGCGCAGCTTGAAAGACCCCACTTGCAAAATCACCGACATCGCTTCCACCACAAAAATTCCGCCAATGAAAAAAAGCAGAATCTCCTGCTTGATGATCACCGCGATTACGCCCAGCGTCCCGCCCAGAGAAAGCGAACCCACGTCGCCCATAAAAATTTCCGCGGGATGCGCGTTGTACCAGAGGAACCCCAGAGAAGCGCCCACCAGTGCGCCACAAAACACCGTCAATTCTCCGACGCCCGGGATGTACTGAATCTCCAGATAATTGGCCCAGCGAAAATTACTGCTCACGTAAGTAAGCACCGTGAGCGCCCCGGCCGCGATCACCGTGCATCCGATCGCCAGACCGTCCAGTCCATCCGTCAAATTAACCGCGTTCGAGGCCCCGGCAATCACCAGCGAAACGAAAAAAAGAAACGGCACAAACGCAATTGGCCAGATATGCGGCGTGGCCATCAGCGCATGAATCACCAGGTCGGGATGAAAGCGTTTAAAAAATGGAATCATCAACTGCGTGGAATACTTGCTCCACGTCGCCAACACCAGAAGACCAATGCCGCAGACGAGGCTGACCAGAATTTGCATGGTAAATTTTTTGGCGCTGGTCAATCCCAGATTGCGTTGCTTGGAAACTTTTGCGTAGTCATCCACAAAACCAATCGCCGCGAATGCCAGCAGCGCAAAAAGCGCCAGCCACACAAACGCGTTGCCCAGATCGGCCCACAACAGCGTTGGCACCGCGGTGGACAGCACAATCAAAACGCCACCCATCGTCGGCGTCCCCGCTTTTTTCTTGTGATCCTGAGGACCCTCCTCGCGGATGTATTGCCCAATCTGCAGTTCGCGCAACTGCCGGATCAGCCACGGCCCGAAAACAAACGCCAGAAACATCCCCGTCAGGCTGGCGTACACCGTGCGCACGGTGATGTAACGAAACACGTTCAGCGGGCTGAAATATTTTTGCAGCGTGTGGAAGAGCAGGTAATACAGCATCTAGTGCCGCGCCTCTTCCCGGCGCGTTTCGCCGCTCCGCGCGTAGCGCGTCATCAGCGCGTCAACGATCCGCTCCATCTTGACACCGCGCGAACCTTTGACCAGCAACACATCCCCCGGCTCCACAAAATCTTCCAGAAACTTAGCGGCTTCTTCCGACGAGAAAAAAAACTTGGTCTGCGAACGCGGCAGGCCTGCCGCAATCGCTCCTTCCACAATCTGAGCGGCATCTCCCGCGACGCCGATGACCCAATCGATCTTCCCGGCCTTCGACGCCAGTCGCGCCGCGAAATGCCCCGCTTCGCGATGCAGCTCTGCGGAACTTCGTCCCAGCTCGCGCATTTCTCCCGCTGCCAGAATTCGCCGCCGATAACCGGTAGTGGCCGCCAGCACCGCCGTCATGGACTGCAATGCCGCGGGGCTCGAGTTATAACTGTCGTTAATCAACGCCGCGCCATTCGTAAGTTGCACCAACTCGCCGCGCATAAAAGGTGCCTTCAACGAACTCAGCACGCTTTGCGCATCGCTAGCGCCGATGCCCCACACACTCGCCGCCGCCAGCGCCGCCAGCGCGTTAGCGATCACATGCCTGCCCGCCAGCGCCACGTCCAGTTTCACGCGCTCGCCGTTGGTCACTAGCACAAACGAAGAACCCAGCGGACCGCGCTCTTCGATTTCCTCCGCGCGAAAATCCGCGGGCGCATCAATCCCATACGTCAAAACTTTTCCCGGCGCATGCGCGGCAAACGCCGCCACGCGCTCATCATCGGCGTTTAAAACCGCGACAGACTCCCTGCCATTCAATCCTTCGATCAATTCGCGCTTCGCCAGCGCAATTTCGTCCACCGAAAGAAAAAATTCCAGATGCGCCGGAGAAACCCGTGTCACCACGCCGACATCCGGCCGCGCCACCGCCGCCAGCCGCTTCAATTCGCCCGGACGCGACATGCCCATCTCCAGTACCGCGGCCTGATGCGTTTCTTCCAGCCCAAACAGCGTCAGCGGCAATCCGTATTCGTTATTAAAATTTCCTTCCGACTTCAGCACGCGTAATTTCGTGCCCAGCAACGACGCCAGGATCTCTTTGGTTGTGGTCTTGCCAACCGAGCCAGTGACGCCGGCAATTTTTCCGCCCCACGCCTCTCGTACGGCGCGCGCGAATGTCTTGAGCGCTTCGAAGGTGTCGGCCACCGGGATGCAACGGTCCCCGATCCAACCCGGGTAACGCGAAAGCTGCCAGTCCGCCACCATCGCCGCCAACGCTCCGCGTTCCAGCGCGGCTGGAACATGATCGTGTCCATCGTGACTCGGTCCGTGTATGGCGATGAACAGTTCTCCCGCACGTATCGTGCGAGAATCAATCGAGACGCCGGCCACCCGGGCCAGGGCGTCGAGCCCCGCGCCCGCCCGGGCACCCACCGCGCCAGCCACCTGTGCAATCGTCCACCGCATAAATTCCTCAACGGATTTGCTTTGCGCCCGCGTACTGCCAATTGCGTTGTGTTCACCGTTTTGGCGCCCCCGTGTTACGAATCCATGTGCGCGCTGCCTGCGACGCTCGCATCCTGGCCAGGGCCCGCGCGCTTTTTCCCCACATAAAAAGAAAGCTCGCAGCGTGCCAAACCACCTTGCATCTTACGGAACCCCACTCCCGTTTTTCCGCGGCCCGGACCCTGACGGCGAGCCGTTGTGCCCGCGCTGCGTCAAAGCCCGGCGAGCCATGTCGCGATCATCGAATTCCAATGTGCGGTCCGCAAGAATTTGATAATTCTCGTGGCCCTTTCCTGCCAGCAGCACGATATCGCCGGCCCGGGCTTCATCCATCGCCAGGCCAATGGCTTTTTCGCGATCGGGTTCGATCACGTATTTACCGTTCGTCTTTTGTACGCCCACGATAATGTCGCTGATAATTTTCAGCGGATCTTCCTGCCGCGGATTGTCGCTCGAAAGAATCGTGAGATCGCTAAGCCTGCCGGTCACTTCTCCCATCACCGGGCGCTTGGTGCGGTCCTTCGAGCCACCGCATCCGAACAGCGTGATGATGCGGCCCTTGGGATTCAATTCGCGCGCGGTGCGGATCAAGCTTTCCAGCGCGTCATCGGTATGCGCGTAATCCACAATCACAAGAAATGGCTGGCCCAGATCAATGCGCTGAAAGCGCCCCGAAACACTTTCCAGGTTACGAATGCCGGCCTCAATCACATCCTTGGAAAACCCCAGCGCCTGCGCGGCACCGATGGCGGCCAGTATGTTGTACACATTGATTCGCCCCACTAGGCTGGACGTAATCTGAATTTTTCCGTGGGGCGTTTGTGCCGAGAACGTCAGGCCATTGAAAGTGAGTTGGAATTTTTTGGTGGTGATGTCCGCGGAAGCGTCGAGCCCGTAAGTCACGGTTTTTTTAGCCAAGCCGAGTAACTGCCTGCCGAACTCATCATCAATGTTGATAATCGCAGTATCGGGCACACCGGCGCCTGTGCCGGTAAAAAGAGTTTTCTTGGCCGCGAAGTAGTCCTCAAAGGTCTTGTGATAATCCATGTGTTCGCGGGTCAGATTAGTGAATATCGCCGCCGCGAACTGGCAACCCCACAGCCGCTCCATCGTCAAGGAGTGCGAGCTGGCTTCCAGAGTGGCGAACTTCCCCCCGGCATCGCGAATTTCGGCCAGAAACCCTTGCAGATCCACGGATTCCGGCGTCGTGTTCGGCGCGGGATATTTTCCCGACGGCGTCTCGTAAGCAATCGTGCCGAATAATCCTGTTTTTGCTTTGGAAGCTTTGATAATCGCGTCAACAACCGACGTGGTTGTCGTTTTTCCGTTTGTTCCCGTCACCGCTACAAGTTGTAGCCGCTTAGCGGGATGATCGAAAAAATTTGCGGCGGCGATCGCCAAGGCCTTCCGCGATTCACGCACCTGCACGCTGGCTACTTTTGTGCCGGTCAGGGCTATCGGCACTGCCTCTTCACTCGCAATCGCCACCGCCCCGCGCTCGACTGCGTCCTGAATGAACGCCACGCCATTTTCCTTCGCGCCACGCAACGCGAAAAACAACGAACCAGGCTTCACCTTGCGTGAATCACAGGCGACTTGCACAATTTCCGCATTGCCAGATGCGGGCGCTACGATCTCAACACCGCGAAGCAGTTCCACTAAAGTTTTTGGGCGAACCACGCGCGCCCCCGCGCCCGGCGACGGTTCGTCTTTGGCGCGGGCAGAGAAACTACGAAGCTCGTCTTCCAGTTGGCTCAATTTCGTATGCGACGGCAAGCCCGTGACCCCTCTTTCCTCCTGCTTCTCAATGTCTATGCCTCACGCGCAGGCTCGCAAACTTTTGCGCCTTCGCGGTTCTTAGCGGCACCTTCGCGGCCGGCGTTCCAAACTGCACTGTGATCCGCGAGCCGCGCCGTACCTGCGTCCCCGCCACCGGCGTCTGATCTGTTGCAAGGTTGCTGCCAACCACTACGGGGTCAAGTCCCAATTGCAAACACATCTCCGTGACTTCCCGCATCGTTTTGCCCGCAAAATCCGGAACGGCAATTTCTCCATCCTCTTCCGCGGTCACCGGCAACGTCATATGCTGCGCCGAACTGGAACTGCCCGAACTGAAATTATTGGTTGTCATTTCCTCCGAAACGAAAGCGCTGGCCTCAGGTTGTTCCGGCAAGAGCAACAGGTCCGAAGGCGTGAAATCTTCAAGCGCCTCCGCGTTCGCCTGTGCTTGCTTCTTGTAGGAGGCCTGGAGCACCTGACCAACCGGAACGTCGCGGGACACCTCCATGTATGGCAAAACTTGTTCGGCGACGCGCTTGAACACCGGTGCGGCAATCATGCCGCCTTCATGCAGCCCAACCGGGGAATCCAGTGAAACCAGAATCGCTACTGCCGGATTATTAATAGGAGCGAAGCCGGTAAAAGACGCAATCAATTGCGTCGGTGAATAGCGCCCGGTATTCGGATCAATCTTTTGCGCCGAACCGGTCTTTCCGGCGGAAGTCCAGCCTTCGAGGCGCGCCAGTTTGCCGGTGCCGTTCAAAACCACGCCTTCCATCAGTTGCCTTAACGTCGCGGCAGTTTCCGGTTGAATCACGCGCCGTGGTTCGCTGGCGCCCGTCAGGTTGTCTCGGGTAACTACAGCGTCGCCCTTGCGCACTTCCGAAACGATGTGCGGCTTGTACAGCATTCCGCCATTGGCAATGGCCGAAACTGCGGTTATCAATTGAATGGGTGTCACGCCAACTTCCTGACCCATGGAAACCGCGCCAATGGAAATGGGCGACCATTCTTTCAGTGACCTGAGCCGGCCACGGATCTCGCCGGGCATGTCCACACCAGTCGGCGCGCCAAAACCAAAAGAACGGATGTAGTCGTAAAATTTTGGCTCCCCCAGCCGCTGGGCGATCTTGATGGCTCCCACGTCACTCGATTGCGCCAGGATGTTCGACACCGTGAGCATCCCGAACCGCTTGTGATCGTGAATCTTGTGGCCGGCTACGTAGGTTGCGCCGTTCTCGCAATCAAAAATTTCGTCGGGCTTGATCAGCCCCTGATCGAAGGCCGCCGCCAGCGTAATCAACTTGAAAGTAGAGCCGGGCTCGTAATACGCGGTCACCGCACGGTTCGTCCGCGAATCCGGAGCCACGCCCGTGGTGGCATTGGGATCGAATGTCGGCCAGTTCGCCACCGCCAGCAACTCGCCATTGTTGGGATTCATCACGATTACTGTGCCGGCCAACGCATGAGTCTTACCGATCGCTGCGGCCAGCTCGCGTTCCGCGATGTACTGAATTTTTTCGTCCAGCGTCAGAACCACGCTGGCGCCCCTTTCGCGCCGAGCCTCTCCACCGTCGAACGGGTTCTGATGCCCGTCTGTCATCATTAATATCTTTTCGCTCTTGCCGCGGACTTGGTTGTCCAGCGCGTACTCGATGCCCCCCAACCCCTTCTCATCCATGTCCACAAATCCCACGACATGCGAGGCCAGGCTCCCCTTGGGGTAGAAGCGCTTGTTTTCTGGCTGGGTATATACGCCCGCCAGATTTAGCTGGCTAAGGGCTTCCGCTTTTTCTGGTGTAAGTTTGCGTTCGACCCACACAAAGGTTTGTGAAGAATCCAGGCGCGATTCGATGACATCCGCGGGAACGCCAAGAACGCCAGAGAGCAAATGCGCCGCCAACGCCTTGTCCTTAAGCTGGCTGGGGATGGCGAACGCCGAATTTACCTTGATGCTCATCGCCAGCGCGTGCATGTTGCGGTCATAAATTGCACCGCGTTTGGGAGAAATTTCAATGATGCGCTGCTGCTGGCGTTGCGCCTTCGTGAGGTAATCGCCGTGGCGGTAGAGTTGCAGGTAAACGAGGCGCCCAAAAATAGCCGTAGTCCACAACAAAGCCACGCCAGCGACCATCAGCAACCGTACGTGGGCTCGATTTTGTTGCATAAAAAATTATCCCGTTACGCCCTCCTCGGGGACGCCAGCCTTTTGTCGAATTTCATGAATTGGAAACCGCAAGATGGTTGTAAAGGTGCCCAAGGTTGCGTGACTTCAAGCGCCCGGGTCATGAGTGCAGAACTACTGCGCGCGGTTCACACGAATAAATTGTGCCGCGGCCACTTCCGCGCCGATGGTCGGCTGGTATTCACGCAGCTGCGAGGGCAATGTTTCCGTCAAGCCCAGCTGCCGCCGCGCAATCATGTCAATGCGCTTCGGATTGCTGAGGCTGGCGATTTCCAGCTTCAGCGAAGAATTTTGCGCCGCCGCTTCCACGCGCTCGCTGCGCGCCGCTTCCAGTTGGAAACTTAAATCGATGCATTTGAAGTGCTGGTAAATGTACAGCAGAAAGAATGCCGCGATCACGCTGCCTAGCGCCAGCGTGCGATAAAAATTGCGCATCTTTACCGGCTCCACGTTGCGCACCAGGCGAGTATTATCCAGCCGCTTCACGGTATGAAATTCTGTTGCCTGGCTCTTTCTCTTCCGCGTCATAGCTTTGCCTTTTACTGGCGCCTTAAGCGGCTGCCACTATCTCTGCACACCGCAGTTTCGCGCTTCGCGAACGCGGATTATTCGCCTGCTCTGCTTCGCTAGGCTGAATCACATGTCTGGTCAGCACGCGCAGCGTCCCCTGACGCTCGCCTTCCTGAAATGCATGCTTCACCAGTCGGTCTTCGCGGGAGTGGTAGCTCAACACCACCCAGCGTCCTCCAGGATTTATTGTGGCCGGGGTCCGAGAAAGAAACTGCCCGAGTTCCTCCATCTCTCGATTCACCGCGATCCGCAGCGCCAGAAACGTTTTTGTTGCGGGATGCAGTCTCTGCCTTC
>JALYLI010000095.1 GCA_030774335.1 Acidobacteriota bacterium
GACGGGGGATTTGACGGAGCCAGATTCCCAACCAATCTTTGGGAATGTAAGCGAGGCTCCCGTGATGCTGGCCACCGGATAAGTCTAGTCTTCCGAGTTCTGAAATGACCGCAGCCTGGATGGCGCCAGCGATGCGGTGACGAGTAGCCTCGTCAAGCTTGAGCCCATCAAGACGAACTGAAAAGTCGTGGGGTTTTCCCGGCATAGGTTCAGACATATAAGTTCTCCTTCGTTCAGGAATTCGGGGCATCTCCAACGGGACGATTCTTAGGATTTGACCTAAGGTCGAGCGCCGAGCGCTAGCCGGGCCTAGAATCTGGGCGGAATTCTACTGCTGGTATCGGAAAAGTCAATATCTTTATCTGCTAATAAGTAATGACTATAATAACGAACCGTTATCTTCTGTCAGCGCTTTCCACTCACGATAGCTGTGCTGGTTCAAGCCTTGGCGATAAGGCGTGAATGATTGCCAGCGCTGCGATGTAAGCAACGCCTGAAAAAATGAAGAGCGGCAAATACGAGGCGGTGAGCTGAACTACATAGCCTGCGGTAATCTGCATCAGCACGCCGCCGATGGCTCCGGCGGTGGCTCCTATTCCGACCACGCTGGCGACGGCACGGCGCGGGAACATGTCGGATGACAGCGTGAATAGATTTGCGGACCAGCCTTGATGCGCGGAAGTGGCCAGGCTGATGAGGCCGACGACGAGCCATAAGTTTGTTGAAAAGGGCGCGTATAACACCGGCAGAATGCACAGGGCGCAAATCAGCATGGCGGTTTTTCTGGCGTAATTGACGGAAAGTCCGCGCTTGATCAGCGTGGATGAGAGCCAGCCACCGCCGACGCTGCCGATGCTGGCGGCGTTGTAGACCACCAGGGTAGGCACGATAATTTGCATCAGCGACAAGCCGAACTTTTCTTGTAAATATTTCGGCAACCAGAAAAGATAGAACCACCAGACCGGGTCGGTGAGAAATTTGCCGAGCGCGAAAGCCCAGGTCTCGCGGCAGGGGAAGAGGCGGCTCCACGCAATCGTGCCGGCGGGATCCGCGGGATCGCTTTGGATGTAGGCCAGCTCTGAGGCGGAGATGCGCGGGTGTGATTCCGGCTTGTGATAGAGCAGCAGCCAAAAAATCAGCCAGACAAATCCCAGTGCGCCGGTGGCGATGAAGGCCATTTGCCAGCCGTAGGTGACGGCCAGCCATGGAACGATGAGCGGAGCTACGACTGGGCCGATGTTGGTTCCGGCGTTAAGAATTCCGAAGGCGAGGGCGCGTTCTTTTTTGGGGAACCATTCCGCCACGGTTTTAACACAGGCCGGGAAATTCGGGGCTTCCCCGAGACCGAGAACAGAGCGAGCGATTCCAAAAGTAAACGCGGAAGTCGCGGCAGCGTGCGCAATGGCAGCCACACTCCACACGGAAACGGCGATGGAATATCCTTTGCGCGTGCCGACGCGGTCAATCAGGTAACCTGCGCCAAGCAGGCCGACGGCGTAGGCTGCCTGGAAAGCGCCCGTAATGTAGCCGTACTGTATACTCGTCCAGCCAATGCTGGTCTCCAGCGTTCTCGCGAGCATACTGAGGACCTGGCGGTCGAGATAGTTGATGGTGGTGGCAAAAAAAAGTAGCGCGCAGATAGTCCAACGCACGTGCGACGTTGCGGGCTTGGGGGAGAAAGTCGTGGAGTTCACCAGAGAGTTTCAGGAATATAGGCGGAAGAGCGGGGTTGCGCAAGCTGGGTTGCAGTGCGAAACGTCTGCGCGGTGTTCGCGGCGAAGACTTTTGGCCGGGCTCAGCGTTTCGGTTGTGGGTTTATCGCTCCCGAACCGCGGCCTGACTGATTTGCTCTGTTTTTCTACACGAGCGCAGGTGCTCGAACCGGCTCCGGAGTTGCTGTATCCGCCGGTAGATCTTTCGTACTTCGACACACCCATTGGATATCGCGCATGAATTCTCCGTTCAAGATTTCCGTCATCACCGATGAGCTCACGCAGGATTTTGGGCGCGCTTGTGAAGTGGCGTCGCAGGAATTCGGCATGGGCTGGGTGGAGCTGCGTGAAATCTGGAACAAAAACATCATGGCGCTGGACGCCAAGGAAATCGCGGAGGCGCGGCGGCTGCTGGAGCGTTACAAGTTGCGCATTTCGGATCTGGCCACGCCGCTCTTCAAGGTGGATTGGCCGGGTGCGCCGCTGAGCAAAAGCCGCGAGGCAAGCCAGTTTGGCGCGAGCTTCACTTTTGCGCAGCAGGACGAAGTTCTGGAGCGGGCTCTGGAGTTGGCGCGTGTCTTTGTGGTGGACCGGGTGCGATGCTTCGATTTCTGGCGGCTTGATGATCCCGCGCCGGTGCGCGAAGCGATGGACGCACGGCTTTTGGCCGCGGCAGAAAAATGCGGGAAGAAAAATGTTGTGCTGGTGATCGAAAATGAGCACGCCTGCAATACCGCGACGGGCCCGGAAGCGTTGCGAACATTGAACGCGGTGCGCTCGCCTCACTTCATGCTGAACTGGGATCCGGGCAATGCGGCGGAGCTGGGCGACACGCCGTATCCAGAAAGCTACGAAAAATTGCCGAAAGAACGCATCGGCCATGTGCACTGCAAGGATGTGGCGCGGAGGGCGGACGGGTCCAGCGCGGGCTGGGCGTGCATGGGAAAAGGCGTGATTGACTGGACCGGGCAGTTTCGTGCGTTGAAGCGCGATGGTTACAAGCAAGCGGTCAGCCTGGAGACGCATTGGCGCGGAGCCGGTACGACGGAAGAGTCGAGCCGGCAGAGCTGGGCAGGGATGAAAGAGCAACTGCGCAAAGCCGGAGCATTGTCGTAACGCTGAGGTCACTACATGTCCGAACAAATCAAAACTGAGCAGCCGGGTTCCACACAGAAAACGGCGCGTCGCGACTTTCTGAAAGTTACTGGGCTCGGTCTGGCTGGCACAGCAATGGGTTTCAACGCATCGAGCTATGCGCGGATTGCTGGCGCCAATGATCGAGTACGTGTGGGTGCGGTCGGGTTTTCAGACAGGTTTCGCAGCGCGCTGGTTCCTGCTTTCATGGAGAACGCGGCGAAACTGAATTTTGAAGTGGTGGCGGTGTCGGACATCTGGAATCGGCGGCGCGAAGAGGGCGTGGCGTTTCTGCGGAAGGCCACCGGCAAAGCGCCGGCGGCGGCTCGCAACAATGATGAACTCTATGCGCGCAAAGATATTGATGCGGTGATGGTCGCTACCGCCGATTTCCAGCACGCCTACCACGCGGTCGAGGCGGTGAAGGCTGGTCGCGATGCTTATGTTGAAAAACCGCTGGCGCACACCATGGAAGATGCGCGCGCGGTGCGCAAGGCGGTGCACGAAAGCGGCAAGGTGGTGCAGATCGGCACGCAAAGACGCAGTTCTCCTGAATATCAGCGCGCTTATGAATACATAAAGTCTGGAAAGTTTGGCGACATTGTTTCCGCGGAGATGACCTGGAACGTGAATCAGCCGGGCCGTTGGCGACGGCCGTCTCTGGTTGCGGAATTGCACGAACAGGATACCGATTGGAAGCGGTTTTTGATTGACCGGCCGGCGATTCCATTTGATGCGCGAAAGTATGTGGAGTTTCGACTTTTCTGGCCGTATTCGTCGGGAATTCCCGACCAGTGGATGGTGCACCAGATTGACACCGTGCACTGGTTCACGGGATTGCCGCGGCCGCGCAGCGTGGTGGCTAATGGAGGAATTTATTTGTGGCATGACGGCCGCACCAACTGGGACACCATGACGGCGGTGTTCGACTACGGTCCGCTGGATGACGCGACCAAGGGATTTCAGGTTACTTATTCCTCGCGCATGACCAACTCTGCGGGCGGCGTAAAGGAAATTTATTATTCGAACGGCGGCACGCTGGATCTGGACAAGCACCAGATTACCTCGGCCGGCGGCTTGGAAAAGGACTTTGCGCAAGAAATGAACATGAAGGCGAACCTGCTGCCCCCGAGTTCACTGACTCAGGCGAGCGGCAAGACGGACACCAGGGCGGATGCTGGAAGCGATGTCGCGACCTCGTCCAACGTAAAAAACTGGATGGAATGTGTGCGCAGCCGGGCCACGCCGAATGCTGACATTGAGGCCGGCTACCACCACTCGGTAGCGCTGTGCATGTGCATCGCGGCGATTCAATCCGGGCGGCGCGTGACGTTTGACGATGCGGCGCAGAAGGTTGTGGTTGGGTAGGTTGGCTGTTTTAGCGCGCACGTGTTGAATTACGAGCCACGACAAACCACATGGTGTTAAGTAAAGGCTTGGCCCTTCATTACCAAAATCCCCGCTCGTAAGGGCGACGAGTGGGGCACCCGGCGCCCCCTAGGGGCTTAGTCTGTGTTCACCCGGCTGTGTTGATTATTTTTATTGAGTACGGACTTATCCAATTTTGGGTTCCTCGCATCCAAAATATTTAGTCAAGTTGTGGAGGAGAATATATGAGCGAAGCAGCTCAACAGCCCGCGAAAGAACAGAAACCACGCACTTATCCCGCGAAGGCCTTCGCGGCGCAGTCCCCGACTTCGGGACTCGCGCCTTTCCGTTTCGAGCGGCGTTCGCCGGGACCTCAGGATGTGCAAATTGAGATTCTTTACTGCGGAGTTTGTCACTCGGACTTGCACCAGGTTCGCAACGAGTGGCAATCGGTGATGCCCACGGTGTATCCGCTCGTTCCGG
>JALYLI010000096.1 GCA_030774335.1 Acidobacteriota bacterium
CGTTTTCTACCTTGCTGCTTAATGCTTAGCGCAATACCAAAAACTACTCTGACCTCCGCAATGGAAGCTATTTGCCCACCAGGCGCATTGAACGTAAGAGGGCAATCGTGAAGTGCGAAGAAAAGGAATGCCGATTGTTGCGAAGGAAAGTGATGCAGATGTGAAAAACGGTAAGCTCACAAGAAACCAAAGCAGTATTTGCAGTCGCCGCCAAGATCCACAATCTTCTGATTGCAGGCCAGGTCTTTCAGGCAAAGGGAGCGGCAGAGTAGCGATTCCAAAAACCAGTCGTGAGGTGAAAATGCCAATGAGGAGCAGCCCGATCGAGTTGAACTGGAATGCTTGCGGTAACTTCCACAGCATTCCCTGCGCCCCATTGATTTGATGATTGACTGCGCTACCCGTGCGGTTAAAAAATCGGCCTGGAACTCGGCAAGAAAGCAGCAAAAGCCTTTTCCATTTTCGGCTGACGCGACCTCTAAATGCAGTGGACTTCCCACGGCAGAAATGTGCGATTAATGGGCGTGAGTGCGGATCCCGGTTTTGCTGTCCTGATTGACGCTAATCGGAAACTGACCGACCACCGCGTTGTCGAATGCCTTGCGGTTCGCCTCCCCTGACGTATAATTTTCTTTCACTCGAAATAGTGGCGGGAATTCGCGAGGCTGCATGGCAGACCAGTACGTCGAACGAGTCGTGGATCTAACTGAAGCGGATAGCAATCAACTTTACGGCCGCACCGCCGAAGCCGCGCGGGAAATCATCCTTAATGCGCCCCCCGCTCGCGTAAACGAAATCGCCGGCTCCTTCGCGCTGGTAGCCCGCAGCGGCAAAAAAGTAAAAATGGCGCGCTCCCTCGACCGCCCCATGCGCTACTTCCTCGCCAAACGCCAGGAAGGCCCAGTCCTCATCGTCGCCCACCGCATTGACGCCATTTACAACTAGCTCAAGTTAGAAAAACTCGAAGGCCAGTTTCATCCCAGCTATACCCGCATGGTTCCCGCGCACCACGTTGTGGAGCTGCAGCTGATTGGCTGCCCCGACCCGGATCCCGTTTACACCCGCTTTTTTACTCCGCAAAGAAACGCGTTGCCGTGCAATATCGATGAAATCGCAACGGCGTATATTTCCGCACTGGCCGAAGAAATTTCCACCTGGCTCCGTCATGTGCCCGCTGCGGAACCAATCGGCGTCTGCTTTTCCGGTGGCATAGATAGCGGCAGCGTATTTCTAACCACCTATCACGTGATGCGCAAGCTCGGGATGAATCCCGCGCGCCTGAAAGCCTTCGTTCTGGATCTCGGCCGCGGTCCCGACGTGGATCAGGCGCGCGCGTTCCTCGACTCTCTCGGTCTCGGCCTTTTCCTCGAAGGCATCGAAGTCGATCCATCAACCCTCGACGCCGCGGAAACCATTCGCATCACCGAAGATTACAAGCCGCTCGATGTGCAGTCCGCAACCATGGCCCTCGCACTTTGCCGCGGTATTCGCAATCGTTATCCTTCGTGGCGTTATCTTCTCGATGGCGACGGCGGCGACGAAAATTTGAAAGATTATCCCCTCGAGGAAAATCCCGAGCTCACCATTCGCAGCGTGGTCAACAATCAAATGCTTTACCAGGAAGGCTGGGGCGTAGGGAAAATTAAGCATTCGCTGACCTACAGCGGCGGCTTGAGCCGTTCTTACACCCGTACGTACGCCCCTGCGCACCACTGCGGCTTTTCTGGATTCAGCCCGTTCACGCGCCCGAACGTAATTGCCGTGGCGGAAGCCATTCCCTACATCGAGCTGACTGCTTTCAACGTCCCGCGCCTTTACGAGTTGAAAGGCGAAATCGTCTCACGTGGCATCGAAGCATTGACCGGCATGCGCATGCCCGTTTTTCCCAAGCGCAGATTCCAGCACGGAGCTTTGAGCGAAGACGCCATGCGCCATCGCCTGCCTTTGCAGGAACCTGAATATCGCAAACAGTTTCTCTCGCTTTACCAGTGAGCCTGGATTGTCCTTACCCTATCCGTTGACACCCGATCCGTTGGCGCCCTATCCAGTGACAGATGCTCAGCGCGATCAGTGGATCGTTGCGCGCCGCCCGCCGCGCGAAAATCTCGATCCGCAAAAGCCGTACGCGTTTTTTGTCGAAAACGAAGCCAGCGCTTCCCGCGAAATTGTTCCGGTAGCCACCATCTTTTTAACCAATCGCGAATGCCCCTGGCGTTGCCTGATGTGCGATCTCTGGCGCAATACTTTGACCACTTCCGTTCCTCCCGGCGCAATCACCGCACAAATAGATTTCGCCTTGGCCCCGCTGCCGCCCGCGCGCCAGTTGAAGCTTTACAACAGCGGCAGTTTTTTCGACACGCGCGCCATCCCCGTGGAAGATCATTCCGCCATCGCCGAGCGCGCCAATCGATTCGAACGCCTCATCGTCGAAAACCATCCTGCCCTCGTCGGCGAAAATTGCCTGCGCTTCCGCGATCGCTTGAAATGCCAACTCGAAATCGCCATGGGACTCGAAACCGTCCATCCGGAAATCCTGCCGCGCCTCAACAAGCGCATGACCCTCGAACAATTCTCCACCGCCGCCGATTTCCTGCGCGCGCACGACATCGCTTTGCGCGTCTTCATCCTGGTGAAGCCGCCCTTCATGCCCGAAATTCAATCGGCCCTTTGGGCGCAGCGCTCCCTGGACTTTGCCTTTGATTGTGGCGCCACCGCCGCCACCTTGATTCCAACGCGTGGTGGCAACGGCGCCATGGAAGCCCTTGCCGCCGGCGATCAATTCTCGCCGCCGCACATCAATTCCCTGGAAACCGCAATGAGTTACGGTCTCGCCGCAAAACGTGGCCGCGTCTTTGCCGACTTATGGGACGCCACAAATATTCCGGGCTGCGGGATTTGCCGTCCGCAACGCGTCGCGCGTCTTCGCGAAATGAATCTCTCGCAAGAAAATCTCGCCCCCATTCACTGCGACTCCTGCAGCGCGCCCAATTGAACGCCTCATACGACATCGCGGTGGTCGGCTCGGGTTTCGGCGGCAGCCTCCTCGCCATGGTCGCCCACCGGTTGGGCCGCTCCGTCATCCTGTTGGAAAAGGGCCGACATCCGCGCTTCGCCATCGGCGAATCTTCCACTCCACTCTCCAACATTCTGCTGGAAAATCTAACAACGCGTTACAACCTGCCCAACCTCACTCCACTCTCCAAATGGGGCAGCTGGCAGCAGGCTTATCCGCAAGTCGCCTGCGGCCTCAAGCGCGGCTTCACTTTTTATCACCACACCCTCGGGGTCCCGCGCGCTCCCGATCCCGACCATCTCCGCGAATTGCTCGTCGCCGCCAGTCCCCACGACGGCATCGCCGACACTCACTGGTTCCGCGAAGAAGTAGACCATCTGTTCGTCCAGGAAACACAAAAAATCGGCGTGAAATATCTGGACGAAGTCACCCTTCAGAACATTTCGGAACCCGAAGAAGAAATTGCTTTGGCAGGACGCCGCAAAAATGAAGATATCCACATCCGCGCGAAATTTCTTGTAGACGCCACCGGGCCACGCGGTTTTCTCCACCACGTGCTCGACTTGCACGAATCAGAATTGCCGGCCTTCCCCTCCACCCAGGCGCTATTCAGCCATTTCACCGGTGTGGCCAGTATCGAAAAACGTATCGAAGAACGTATCGAAAACCAATCGCTGGGTCACGCTGCAGAATGCCCGCCGTACCCAGTAGACGACGCCGCGGTTCACCACGTTTTCGACGGCGGCTGGATTTACGTTTTGAAGTTCAACAACGGAATTACCAGCGCCGGTGTTGCGGCAACGGACGAGCTCGCCGCTTGGCTGCAACTTTCCGAAGGCGCGCCCGCTTGGCAACGCCTTCTGGATTTAATCCCGGCGCTGAAAGAACAATTCGCCAACGCCCGCGCCATTCGCACGTTCACCCACATGCCGCGCGTTTCTTTCCGTAGCAGCACCATTGCCGGCAAACGCTGGGCGCTCATCCCGTCAGCGGCGGGATTTGTGGACCCCTTACTTTCCACCGGTTTCCCGCTGACCCTGCTCGGCGTCAGCAGGCTCGCGCAAATCATCGAACATGACTGGAACACTCCGCAATTCTCTGCCAATCTCCAAAGCTACGCAATAAAAACCGGCGACGAACTCCTCGCCGCCGCCCGCCTGATCGCTAATTTGTACGCCACCATGAACCGTTTCCCATTATTCACATCTCTATCTCTTCTATATTTCGCGGCCGCCAACTTCGCGGAAACGGCCCGCAGACTCGGCAAGCCGCATCTCGCCGCATCGTTCCTGCTTCACGATCACGAAAGTTTCGGTCCGGCCATGCTGCGCTGTCTCGAACACGCCAGGAACGCCCACACACCAGCTGAAATAAGCGATGTAGCCCGCGAAATCCAGCAAGCCATCGAACCCATCAACATCGCCGGCCTCGGCAATCCCCAACGTAAAAACTGGTACCCGGTGGACGCCGACGACCTGCTCAACTCCGCAGCAAAAGTGGAATCAACGAAGGAAGAAATAACGCAACTACTGAAAGCTTGCGGTTTCTGGAAAACCGCGACCGCCTAGATCCTTCATCTCGCGCCTGAATTAGCCGCCCGCGCGAAAACAATACGCTGCGCGGAAACAACGCCCTTTCCTTCCTGCACGGTAATCATTTGATTCGCCTTAATCCCGGTCAGCGATTGTGTCTTTCCACCGGGCCATGCAACCTCTACCGAAATAACTCTGCCTCCCACGGGTTTCCCCAATCCAAACGTCAAAATCATCTCGCTCTGCGAAAGATAACTCGATCCCGATTTCACCATTTGCATCTGCCGCATGCCCTGATCGCTCTTCACCGTGACCTTCGCGCCAATCCCGTCGCGGTTCCCACGCGTCCCCACGGTTCTGACGCGCAGCACATCGTTCTGATTGCCATTGTCATTGCATAGTAACCGCGCCTCGCCGTTGTTCGAAGTAAGCACTAGGTCCAGGTCGCCATCGTTGTCAACATCCGCGTACGCTACACCGCGCCCCACAATTTCTTTTTGCAGCGCCGCACCCATTTTCCCCGACACTTCCTCGAACTTTTTCTTCCCCTTGTTGTGAAACAGGCTCGGCCGCTGCGCATATTTGACGTTGGCCTGCACCACGCTGATGTCGTCCGAAACGTGCCCGTTGGCGGCAAAAATGTCCGGCGATCCATCCAGGTCGTAATCAAAAAAGAAACAGCCAAACGTCAGCGACTGGATGGACATTTGTCCAATCCCCGACCCCGCCGCCTCATCGGTAAAAAGCCCGGAGCCATCGTTGTGATACAGCGACATGCTTTCATTCGTGAAATTCCCGATCACCAGCCCCTGCCAACCGGATCCGTCATAATCCGCCGCGTCCACGCCCATCCCCGCACGCGCGCGGCCCGTTTCGCTCAAAGCCACTCCCGCGAGCACCGCGACATCCGTGAACGTGCCATCGTGATTATTGCGATACAGCTTATTTGGTTCGGTATCGTTCGCCACAAAAAGGTCCAGCCACCCGTCGTTGTCATAGTCCAGCAGCGCAATACCCAACGACTTGGCCGTGGGGTCATAAAGTTTCGAACGCTTGGTAACATCTTCAAATAATCCATTACCCTTGTTGTGAAATAACGTGGAGCTTTGCCCCTTGTAGGCCTGCGGCGTGCAATAAGATTTTTTCTTCCCGTCCAGCGAGCAATATTGATCTTTTTCGACTGACCATTCCACATAGTGCGATACAAATAAATCCAGCTTCCCGTCGTTGTCGTAGTCAAACCACACTGCGCTCGTGGAAAAACCCGGATTGCTCACCCCGGCCTTCGCCGTCACATCGCTGAACTTGCCGTTTCGCAGGTTGTGAAACAAATGATTCGAGCCCACCGCCGTAATATAAATGTCCGGGTAGCCGTCGTTATCGTAATCACCGATTGCGCAGCCCATCCCGTACATCTCTACCGCCAGCCCCGCCGCAGCCGTCACATCGCTGAACGTCCCGTCGTGATTGTTGTGATACAACGCCGTAAAAGATTTTCCGGTTTTGTGCTCCGGCCAATCCGTGGAGTTCACCAAGAGGATGTCCTGCCAGCCGTCATTGTCGTAGTCCAGGAAACAAACGCCGCTGCCCATGGTTTCGGGCAAATATTTTTTGCCGAACGCACCGCTGTTATGTTTGAAGTGAATTCCGGCCGGTGCCGTCACATCCGTGAATTGGATGGGCCCGGAAGGCCGGGGCCCAGCAACGGGCGGCTTTTCTTTATTTGGTGTGGTACTTGCTTTTGGGGAGACCGCTTTTCGTGGGGCGGCTTGCGACGCCGCAGTTTTAGTCATGACTTGCGAAAGCGCAAAAGCAGGCACGATCAGCAGCAACACAGACAGAAACACCGCGCGCGGGAATTTCAAGCTCGATCACGCCGCAACAGTCACCGCCGGCGCCGCCAACTTCTGCCGCCGCGAGTCGAGCCATATCTCAATCAGCATCGCCGTCGGCCCCACCATAAACAGCGCATAAAATGGCGCGTACACCACCTGGTTCAAGCGCAAAATCATTTCCACCAGCGCCACCACAAAAACCGTCACGATCTGCCCCGTCTTCGATCGCACCGTGGTCTTCGGGTCTGTCACCATGAAAAATATAAATAGTTGATACATCGGCCCGGTGATCGGAGCCACTTCCGCCTGCCACGGACTGCCCGTCAGATAGCTGCGCAATATCGCGAACAACAAAAATGAAGCCACATATGTCCCGCTGATGTGAAATCGTCGCAACCGGTAAATCGTCACCGATCCCAGCACCCACACCACCACCATCGGCAGCAGATAATTTCCCCATTGAATGCTCAAACTGGCCACCGTCTCCGCCGCCAGAAACAGCATTACTGAAATTCCGAAATTGGACGGATTCCAGATGTGCCGCCCCTTCACGCGCAAAACGTATTTCGACATGATGGAAACAATGGCGCAAACCGCGTAGGGCCAGAACGCCGGTGACCGCAATAAAATTCCCACGCTGATGCCGCTGATATATGCGCTGGCAATCACCGGCCACTTGCCCATAAACAAGCGCGACAAAATCAATTCGGCGACGATGCTGACCGCGATGGCCAGCAACGTCTTCTGATAGCTCTCCAGAATTCCGAACGACAAATGTCCTACCAGCAAAATCAAGGTGATGAACGCCGGCGCCAGGTAGCGGTTATCCAGGCTGAAAATCTTCTTCGGTCGCTGCAGTTCCATGGGCGGCGCCATTATTGCGCTCATGCCGGCTCCTTGACTTTCTGAATTTGATTCACGGCAGGATTCTCCATAGTTTGCGTTTTACCCGAAGGCCAGCGAATCAAGACCTTTTCAATCCGGTCGGATTTGCCCAACCCAAAATGCAACCGCCGCTGGTTCTGCGCACAGAATCCGCTGCCGCCTGATACTTCCTGCACCTGGCGCTGCCCGTTCCAGAACACCGTAACCTGCGCGCCGATACCGCTGCGGTTGCTTCCCGTGCCTTCCAGCTCAAACTCAATCCACTTATTTTCCGGCGTCACAGTATTTTTATAAATCAGCACCGGCCCACGCTCGTTTGCCACCACCACGTCAACCACGCCGCGATTCCATAAGTCCGCCACCGCCACGGAGCGCCCGTCAAATGTGTCCGTTACGCCCACCGCTTGCGCCACATCCACGAATTTTCCAGCGCCGTCATTCATCCACACGCGTTTCTGCTGGTATCCCGAAAGGCTGCGCCCTTCCATCGCCGGCCAGTTTTTTGCGTCGCTGATAATCGCCGTATTCCCACCGGCCACTTTCGAAAAGTCGTACCAATAATTACGCGAATGATCGAGCGACACGTTCCCGTTCGTGAGATACAGATCCAGCGTCCCATCGTTATTCAAATCCGCGAACTGCGCGCCAAAACTCCAGCCCCCCAGTTCCACGCCCATGTCCCGCGCCAGATTTTCGTATTTCAACTCATCACCGGCGCTACCCTCTTTGGGCATCCACAAATTGTTCCCCTGAATCAACACGCCCTCTTCCGAAATATTGGAAACGTAAATCGCGTACTTCCCCTGGTTCAGAATGTCCCCGAACGCCACATTCATTCCGCTCTTGGGCGCGAAGCCTACCCCCGTTTTCTCGCCAACCTCTCGATACTGTTTCCCGTCGTTGAGATACAACTCCGACACTCCGTAGTCATTCGCCACAAACAGGTCCGGCCGTCCGGTCCCGCGCAAATCTGCTGCCGAAGTTGCCAGCGTCCAGCGCCGGCTATTGATCCCCATCTTTTCAGTTACGTCTTCAAACTTCCCCTTTCCCAGATTGTGAAAGAGATATTTGCGCCCGCCGTTTTTTGCGTATTCAAAACTTTCCGGCATCATGCGCGTGTCCTTCAGATGCCACAGGTCAATATTCTCCGCATAATATCCGCCGATAAATAAATCCAGCATGCCGTCGCCGTCGTAATCCAGCCAGATGGCCGAATTCGCATTTACCCATGCAGGCAGACCCGCATCCTCCACTCGCGTGAACCCGTGGCCCGCGTCGTTGTGATACAGCTCTGGGCGCCCCCACTTCACCAGCAGCAGATCTTCGTATCCGTCGTTGTCGTAATCGCCCCATACCGCCGCCATCGAAACGCCCGTGCCGGATTTGTTGACCTCCGCGATTCCCATTTCCTCCGCCACGTCTTTGAAAGTGCCGTCGTGTTGATTGTGGTACAGCGCGTTGCGGCTGTTTTCCCCGCTATTCGTTACATAAATATCCGGCCAGCCGTCGCGATCGAAATCCACAATCGAAACCGCCGCCCCCATGGACGCCACTTCCGGCATGATGTGATCGAGCTTGTGATCCAGTGTCGGAGCCTGGTGCACAAAATTCACGCCCGCCGCGTGCGACACCTCCTCCAGATGAAAGCCGTGCCGTGCCAGCGACGTCTGCACATCGAGCGCTGACTTGGCCACCTCCCGCCGCGCCGCCATCCTCTTGATGGCCAGCGGACTCAGCACCATGGCCACAAAAATCATTGCCAGCGCCATTCGCGCTAGTGGACTGCTTTTCACTGGTGTGCTTCGCTCCTCAATGCATTCTGAAAACTTCCCGGCGTCACGAAACGGGTGTGATACTTTTCCCAGTCCCCGGGATGCTGCCGGTACACCCATTCATCCTCGAGCCTGCCGGGCGCCGTTAAATATTCCTGCTTGGCGTGATACGGCAGCGGCGCAACCGTTTTCGAAAACGTGGTGTTGTAGTCGCCGTCTTTAATCCAGCCATCGCCCACAATCACAAAGTCTCGTCTCCATCCCGCGGGCGGTGGCGGCTGTTCCGCAAAATGCAAAATCATTTCGTCGCCGGCGTTCATGATCACGTAACGGTCATCCACTTTCGCCAGCAGTTCGCGCACATCACCGAATCGTGTGTAGTAGCCGGACAAATCGCGCCATTTCTGCCGTGAAGATTCCAGCCGATCGTAGTCGGGAATCTCCGGGGAAGAATCATTCGCCTGTTGAATCGCGGAGTACCCGCGGTACTCCAGATCCGCGCGTTGCGGATCGAGCCGCGTCGTTTTGATGGAAGCGCCAGCGATCCCGAGCGCCCATTCGATCGAATCCCAATAAATTTCCAGATTGGTGCGCAGCCGGACTTTGCGCGGCGTCCCCGGGCGAAACACTCCGGCAAGATCGATCAAACACGTTTTCTTACGCCCCGCCGGAAAACCCAGATTCGGGTTTGCTACCACCCAGCCTCCGCGCCCATCCGGCACTTCCAAACTCAACACCTGCGCATGTTCATGCTGCCCCTGCGTGATCGCCACGTTGACCGACGAATCGCTCGGATGCATCCAGCCCTTGGCCATCAACCACAACGGCCCGCTGGCCGGCGCATCATCGCCAAGATCCACTTCCACGTAATGATCACGTGCGACACCCTGATACTGCCCCCGCGCAAAGCCATCCAGATATTTTCCGTCGAGAGTGGCCACTACGTCCGTTACGTCCCGGCCCTGATCGTCAATCGCGCGCGCGATCTTGTGCGGCTTTTGAACCGTCGTAATCGCCAGCCTCGCCGCCGGCACCACAAATCGTTCATCCACAAAAATATCTGTTCCCGCCGGATGATCCACTGTCATCAGCGCCAGCTGATCGTAGTAATACGTCTCCCAAAGTTCCGCCGTAATACGCAAGTCGTAGAAACCGTCATGCGGTGCAAGTTCATCCGCGCCGATTTTGTACCACTCTTCCGTGGCCGCGATCTTTGCGGTGCCGGTATTGTTGATGCGCAACCCTAGCGCCGAACTCCACGGCACTGCATCCTTTACGAACCGCATTCCGTGGCCGTCAAACGCAAATAGAAACGGGCATGAACCTTTCAGCCGCTGCTCCGTCACCACTTGCTGATCCGCTTTCAAATCGAATTCCGCACGTACCGATCCGTTCGGCCAAAGAATCCGCGCCACATCCACGCCTGTTTGCTCGCCCAATCCAAAGTGCAACTGTGGCCCGGTGATGGGCTGCTTTTGCACCAGCAGCCCCGAGCGAATTTCCATCTCGCCGCCGACGCCAAATGGATTGATGCGCTGGTCGCCGGTAGCTTGCCGCGCGCGCGGCCGAATCGTTTGCCAATGATAATTTCGCGCGCCCCGATTTATCCCGCGCATCGCTTGGCCATCGGCGGAAAGCCCCAGCATGTCCATGCGGCCTTTACCATCCACGTCAGCCACATCAAAAACCATGGCCGGACCCATCGGCTTCGGCAGTATCGAAAGCTTCCCACTCTGATCGCTCAGCCAGACAAATGCGCCCGTCATCGCCCCCGCATCCGCTGAAGTCCGCCCCAGAAACAAATCAAACCCGCCGTTGTTATCCACGTCCGCGACGCCCAGCCTCACTTCGCCCACCAGATTTTTGGCCGCGTCGGGAACCGACGCGATCACTGCCAAGTCCCAGTCCTTGCCGTCGTTCTTGCCTGACAAGCGAATAATGTCGCCGCCTTCCTCAACGGCCAGCAAATCCAGAACCCCATCATTGTTTGCATCAGCGACATGGATGGCCTTGACTCGCGGCAAGTCGCCCGGCAACGCTCGCTCGTGAAATTTTCCGCTGCGGTCGTTCATAAAAACGTGCAGTCGCGAGTCACCGTCAACAATCGCCGCGTCCGGATTGCCGTCCGCGTTGAAATCCGCCCACGCAAATTTCTGGACACCGGCTACGCCCGCAAACGGGTGAATCGGAGTAAAACTCCCGTCGCCGTTATTTTGCAAAACCAGCGGCGCTCCATCTTTCGCTCCCATAACGATATCCAGATCGCCGTCCGCCTCAATATCCACGCCCCACGCGCCGGTATAACGGGCATTCGCAATCGCGCTTGGCAATTTTGTTTGCGCCGTTACATCCGTGAATTTGTCTGCACTATCCTGCCGCCAGAATCGCACTCCTCCTGCTCCCGCAAGCACCAGGTCAGTCCTAAAATCGTAATTGAAATCCACGCCCAGCACGCCGTTTGCAAGCGGCGCTTCATTCGACGCGCCTCCAGGAAAACTAAGCTTCGCGCCTGTCACCAGTTTTACCTCGCGGCCGTTCGCGGTCATCACCGTGGGCGCAGCCTCGCTGCTCAGGCTAACCACCCCAATCCAATTCCAGCGCGTGTCGCTATCTTTCGGCAACGCCTCTTCCTCAAAACGGATAGCCGTATCCGCCGCAGCCGGAGTAAACACCGGCGTTTCCAATCGCAGAAAATGAGTCAACGGCTCCGCGCCCTCGCCTGCGTCGGCTTTCATCACCGCCAGACTTTGCCGGTAATTCGAATCCCGCATCAGCACGTTGCGCAAAAACGCCGTGCGCGTAGCCGCTGGATGCGCGTCACTTCCGCCCACCGCAGCCTGCAATGCCACCAACTGTTTCTTGGCTTCCGGGGCCCAATCGCCGGATTGCTGCGCAATCCGCTCCACCGTCGCCTTCAACGTAGCCGCATCTCCGCGCTTTGCGGCGATGCGGCTCAACTCCAGCAGCGCCGCCAGATTATTCGGCTGCACCGCTAAAATCTTCTCCACCAGCTTCTGAAACTCCGCCGCGCTGCTGTCGTCTCCTTGCCGCTCGATTTCTTCCGCCAGTTGATAAGTCGCCCGCAAATTCTGCGGATTCAGCTCGATCGCTTTGCGCCAATTTGCAATCGCTTCCGCCGATTTCCCGCGATTGCTCTCCAGCAATCCCAGCAGGTAGTAAATACGATCGTTCTTCGGCGCCAGCTCGCGCGCCGCCGCCAACCGCTGCCCCGCCACGTCAAAATTCCGCTGCCGCAGCGCCAGTATTCCCCAGTCGGCCCACGCCGCAGGCTCTCCGGCCACGATTTTCGTGGCCTGCCCCAGTTTACTTTCGGCGCGCACATCGTCGCCCACCTGCAGCGCCGCCAGCCCGCTGTAGAAAACAGGAACAAACTTGCGATACTGCGCCGTGCTCTTATCCGGCAATTTGTTTTTCCCGCAACCAAAGCCAAGCGCCAGCATCGTCCCGCACAAAAACACTGCCGCGCACGTTGCGATGGGCGGTCTCCGGGCTTCAACCTGCATTTTTCTGTACTTGCGCTTGGTGGCCACCGCTTTACACCACAAAAATCCCACGCCCGCGAACGGCAGCAGATACAGCAGCAAATCCCAGCGCCCGAATCCCGCCGGCGTCGCTTCCACGGTGGCCGACGACTCACCGTCGCCTTGGGCGCTATGCAAAATCAGCCGCGCGCGAAAATAATCCTGCCGGTCAAAATTCACTTCCGTCTTGAACTCCAATTGCCCGCGCAAATCCTCCCGCCTCGTGGGGTAAATCACCTCCGCGAGTCTTCCATCGACCGGCTGTATCCCCAGGTCAATTTTCAAATCTCCGGGAATCGCACCGCCGGGCGGCGCTTCCACCATCACAAAAAATGTCCCCAGCCCGATGTCCGGATGCGTCCACAACGAAACCACGCACGGCCCCACGCGCTGGTCCACAATAATCGGAAACGGCGGCCCGTTGTGCGCACCCGCCGGTGGCGAAAAAATACCCAGCGCAACCACTGCGATTACTACAGCCCGCGTGCCCCACACGCCGCCTTCGCGTGTAAGGATTTTGTTACTGTTCGCGGTTGGCTCAAATGTTCTCATCGCCCAAAAGTCTTTTTTCTCACCCGCCCATCAACATCGCGCGCATCTCCATGGGCTGGTAAAGCAACCACATGGAAGCAAGCCAGAGAATCACGCTGACCGAGGCCCACGGCGCAAACGCCGCAACAATCCTACGCGGAGAATCTTCCTCCGCCAGCCTGAACGCCACCAGCAACGATCCCGCCAGCCCCAGCAGCAAAAATCCCATCTCCATCGGCTGAATAAATCGCGGCGGTATACCCGTCAGTCTCCAAGCCGGGGCGCCAAAAACCACCCACCCAATACTCGCAAAAGCATTTTGCGCCACAGGAATAAAAGTGTAGAGCCCGGAAAAAAAATGAAACCCATAGTGCGCCAGCCACATGCCAAAGCCCAGCGGCGTCAATGCGTAGGAATACCTCACCGCCAATGGCAAAACCGGTCGTGCACTGCCGCTCCAAACTTTTGTCAGCCACGCCGCCAAACCCAACAGCACCAGCGGCTCAACCACCAGCACAAACGCAAATATCACCGCCAGCACCGGAGCCTCGTCCTTTATATGCAGCGCCCCTCCCAGCCATTTTTCAAGTGCATACACCGGGCTCACCATGCCAAAGGCATTCAGCAGCGCCCCGAAGGTGAACACCATGACCAGCGCCGCAATATCTCTCCTTCGCGAGAACCATCCAATTCCCGAGCGCATCGGATCGCTCATCAATTCCGCCGCAGGAATGCGCGAAATCACTCCCACATTGTCGTGCGGGCAGGCGTGCACGCAGTCCAGGCAAAAGGTGCAATCCATGTTGCCCACTTTGAGTGGCTGAAAAAGCGCCAGCTCGCACCCGCGCTGCAGCACCACAAAATCCGGGCCCTGCTGATCGCGGCGTCCGCGAATGCAATCTTTGGTGCCGCAGCGGGTGCAGACATCCAAATCCCGTACTTTCACTTCCAGCGGAGAAACCGTGGAGGCCACAAAATTAAATTGCCCGATCGGGCATACAAATTTGCAAAACGTGGCGTGCTTGAAGACGCCGTCAATTACCAGCGCTGCGACGAAATACCCAATGATCAGCCACGCCGTCCACCACGGCGAATTCCACAAATCGAACAGTTCGTACACAAAAAGAATAGCCACGAATAACGCCACGGAAGCCCACTTGTTGCGCAGCACCCGCGGCCAGTTCATCCACGGCTTAAAAAATCGCCGCGCCGCGTTGCGCACCGCCATGAACGGGCACGCCAGACAAAAGAAATTCCCCGCACACAGCAGCACCAGCACCAGCGCGCCGCGAAAATGTACCCAGCTCAATACCGTCGCTAGATTCTTCGGCGCCAGCGCCGGCCCAAACAATCCCTGCAAAATCATCACCACGCTGACAACCAGCAACGGAATCTGCAGCAGCGTGCGCGAATGCCGCCATTTCAAAAATCGCCCGGCGCCGGGCGCCTTCAGTAAATCGAAATCAGATGTGGGAAGCGGGCCGTTTACCGCAGCAGTGATGGAAGGGGTGGACAACGTGTTTGATTTGCCTGCGTTCGAACTCTTCAAACCGCCCGCGCGTTTACCATGCTGTGCTGGTGCAAAGCGCAGTTGCACGCCGCCTGCTGCTCGCCCACCGGCGGAAACATGTGGTAGTACATGCCGATCACCATGGGAATGAACACGATGGAATTATAAAAAAGGTGTAGTTCCACGCGTGGAATCACCAGTTGCAGAACGCTCACCGGCACCGGCTTCCCCCAGAAATTGTGATGCATGGTCGCCTGGCTGATCAGCAGCAAGTGTTCAAAGTGGTGCCAGAACTGAATCACCAGCGCCACCGTCCACCACTTCAGCGAAGTCCCGGTGAACCCTTTGCGCAAAACCCAGATGCCGACCAGCATCACCAGCGCATAGGAGTAGTGCAAAATTTCGGATTTAATCAGCCAGGGATACCACAATCCCAAAATCCCGCCCGCCTTCGCCGGCGGCCAACCCATCACATAAATTTGATACGCCTGCACCAGGTGCTCGCCCCAATGCGCCAGCACCACTGCCATAAACGCCAAAAGCGCCGGCTTGTGCCACTTGGAATTCAGCTTGTCGTAAACGGAATCCCCGGAAATATTGGCATGAGCACTCTGGAGGGTGGGAGCGGACACGCCCATGAAGCTCTCCTGTTACCTCAAATTGCCACAAAACGCTCGGCTTACGCGGAGAAACAACCATCCCACGCTGGCGTCTAGAGGGTCAATAGTTGATTTGTATTAGTGGCAGCGGCGTGCGCTGTCGGGGTCTCGTTCTAGTGACGCGTAAACAATTCTGGTTGGCGACTAACAGGCGGCTCCAAGCTACAAGATTATTGTCCCCGTTCTCCACGATTCCACGGAAAACAGCCCGCCGCGCCGTCCATTACAATTTCTTCGTTCTAGCCCACATCCTAAACCGCAGGGAGGGATCAAATGGCAGCCAGTTCCAAAAGAAAATCCGGCGGCCGCAAATACGGCGAAGCCGCCGCCAAAAGCGTCAAGAGCGCCATGCATCGCGAAAAGCGTGGTACGTTGAAATCCGGAAAGGGTGGTATAAGTGGCACGGTGACGAGCCGCAAGCAAGCCATCGCCATCGGCCTTTCCGAAGCCCGCAAAAAAGGCGCCAAAGTCCCCAAGAAAAAATCCAGCTAGCTCACGCAAAGTTTCGCATCAGGAATCCTTCAAAGGCCGCTCAAAGATTGAGCGGCCTTTTTTTTCCTTCACTCCTACCCGTGCTGACACTCGAATTCTCCCTGCTGCTCCATCGTGTTAAACTCCGCGCGCTCGAATCAACACCAGTACAATTCAGCTTTCCCGCAAGCATCGGAGGTTCCATGTCCCATTTCCTGATCGCCCTCTTAGCCCTTTTCCAGTCGCTCTCCACCACCGCAATTCAAACCGCCCCCGACACCCCCGAGCCCGGCTCCGTCGAAGCCATTGCCGCCGCCACCACCGACCCGCACTTCCTCTCCCCGTGGGTTTCCTATCTCCCGCAATCCTCCACCGCCGTCTCCCCGCAAAAATTTCTGGGCCGCATCCCCGGTGCTCCCGGAGAATTTGCCGACAGCGCCAAAGCCTACGCCTACTGCCGCGCGCTTGCCGCCTCCAGCCCCCGCGTCCGCGCCTTCACCATCGGCCGCAGCGAAGAAGGCCGCGACATCATTCTCCTCGCCATCGCTGATGAAGCCGGCATCCGCGATCTCGAGCGCTTCAAAGCCGCCACCGCCGCACTGGCCGACCCGCGCCGCACCGACCAGGGCGCCGCCGAAAAATTAATCGCTGCGGCGCGCCCCATTTATTATTTCAACGCCGCTCTCCACTCTGACGAAACCGGTTCCACCGAAGCCATGCTGGAACTCGCCTATCGCCTGGCCGCCTCCGAAACGCCCATGATCCAGGGCATCCGCAAAAGTCTCGTCGTCCTCATCAATCCCGTTTCTAATCCCGACGGCCGCGACAAAGTCGTCGAGTGGTTCTACAAATATTTAAAAGGCAAAACCGATCGCGCCACCCTCCCGCGCATGTCCCCGCCCTACTGGTCCAAATACGCTTTCGTGGACATCAATCGCGACGCCCACCAGCAAACTCACGAAACCACTAAAGCCGTTCACCGTATGTTTCACGACTGGCACCCCACCGTCGTCCACGATTTGCACGAAGGCTTGCCGTTCCTCATGAGCTGGAACGGCACCGGCCCTTACAATCCCAACGTTGACCCCATCACCTACAGCGAATTTCTCGAAATGAGTTTTCACGAAGTGCAAACCATGACCGCCATGGGCATGCCGGGAGTCTCCACCTGGAATTTTGGCGAAGCGTTCAGTCATCTCTATCTCGACTCCGTGGCCATGAATCACAACAGCATTGGCCGTGGCTACGAAACCTGGGGCAATGGCACCGCTGAAACTTTGCGCCGCAACGTTCCAAAAAACGTTCTCACCATGGAGTGGTATCGCCCCGTTCCACCTCCGTCCGCCGATGTCACCTGGTCCTCGCGCGACAATTTGAATTATCAGGAGACCGGTTCGCTCGCCATCCTCGATTACGCTGCGCGAAACTCCAAAGAAATGCTGCGCAATTTCTATCGCAAGGGTTGGGATTCCTGGCGCAAAGGACTCGACCAGCCACCCTACGCTTTCGTCATTCCTGAAGACCAGGGCGACCGCGCCCGCGTGGCGCAAATGGTTGGCCGGCTCCTCGCGCAACGTATCGAAGTCAGCCGCGCGCAGAATTCTCTAAATCTCAAAGAAGGAAATTTTCCCGCCGGCTCATACGTTGTCCGCCTCGATCAGCCCTACCGCAATTACGCCGTCGATCTGCTTACTCCCCAGCATTTCCCCAAAGGCGGCGGCGAGCCGTACGACGACGTCTCCTGGGAATTGCCCGCCCACTACCACCTGAACGCTATTCCCATCGCCGACTTCGCCATCGACAACGTCGCTCTCACTCCACTGAAAGAAGAACCACATCCCGCCGGAAATATTTCCGGTGCCGGCCCCGTATTTTTGTTGAAAGACACCGGCCAGGAAGGTTTAGTCGCCGCGCGCTACCGGCTCGCCAACTTCAGCGTCAATATCGCGGAAAAAACTTTTCGCGTCGGCGAATCCGATTTCCCCGCCGGCTCCTGGATCCTGCGAACACAGGACGGCCTCGCGCCCGTTCTTCGTGACACCGCCGCCGAACTGGGTCTCGACTTCATCAGCGTCGCCGCCGCGCCCGACGTTCCGCTTCACGCCACAAAAGTCCCGCGCCTCGGCGTCTGGGTTCCCTGGGCCGACACCGATTCCATCGGCTGGATTCGCTATTCCCTCGACCAGCGCAAAATTCCTTACACCTATATTCGCGATGAAGACATTCGCGCCGGCGCGCTTCACGACAAAATTGACGTTCTCATTTACGGTCACGTGGACCTCGAACTCGCCGAACAAATTCAGGGTTTGCCAAAACGCTGGGGACCCATGCCCTTCAAGAAAACGCCGCAAACTCCCAGCTTCGGCACGCCCGCGGAATCCGAGGACATCACCGGCGGCATCGGCTGGGACGGTCTCGCCAAACTTCAGTCGTTTGTCGACGACGGCGGCCTCTTCATCACCCTCGGCAGCGGCTCCATGCTCGCGCTTGAGGGCGGCATCGTTCGCGGCGTGCGCCGAGTTTCCGGCGGCGTTCCCCGCAGCAGCCAGGGCGGCGGCTCGGACGCCGCGGCAGCCGCGATGGAATCCGTTACGCGTACGCCAGGAGCGCACGTGCGCGCAACGTTCGCGCGCCCCGATTCTCCGCTCGCGTACGGCTACCCCTCGCGCACCACGCTCTTCCGCCAGAATTTTCCGCTCTACGATGCCCCGCGCAGTTGGCTGCGCATGGCGTACTGCACCACTTGCCTCGATGGACCGCTCGATCGCAGCAGCATCGTCGTCGAGTGGGGCGATCGCGAAGGCGCGCCATTATTAGTCAGCGGCCAGGTCTGGGGCGAAGCCGGTCTCGTCGGCCGACCCGCCGTCATGGACATGCCCGAGGGCAAGGGTCACGTGGTCGTCTTCAATTTCAATCCCTTCCATCGCGACCTGAATCGCGGCGACCACCGCCTCGTCTGGAACGCCATCATCAACTGGCAAAAAATCCTGGCCCAGCAACCCACGCCGTCTACCACCCCGCCCGAAGACACCGAGTAGCGTAAAAATAGATGTGCACGGAGGGCGCCCCACACTCCTTTTGTGAGTGTGGGTCTTGGTGTTTCCCAGAGTTGTGGCGTTGGAAAATTTACAGCCTTCTGAGTTTGTGGTTTACGTATGTGATTTCCGACCCCTGTAATGTGCGGGTATCGATCCACACACACATCCATAAATAAACACCAGGCTCGTCATTCCGACCGGAGCGGCCAGTCTTCTTCCCTGCTCGCGTCAGCGAGCACTGGCCGCGTAGTGGAGGAATCTCTCTTCGATCTCAACCGCAGAGGGAAGATAACAAAAGCTCAAATCACTCACTCAAATCTTCAATTAAATCTCACATACTCAAAATTCAAAGGCTGCCCATTAATTCCGCGTATCGGCGGAGCAATCCAGTTCGCAAATTTTCCCGGCTCCACCACCCGCCCGATCATCAACGACTGCACAAACGCATGATCTTCCGGTGCTGGCAGCCAGTCCCGCTCGTGATTCTGCCACGCTTCCTTCGTCAACACTTCCCCGTCGGGGCTGATGAAGTGCCCCGCGAAATTTCCAATCGCGCGATGAAATCCCTTGTGCGGCAATTTCAGCCGGAAAGAAATCTCCGCCTTCTCCATCACGCGGTTCCAGCGATCCACGCCCGCCTGAATTTCGTGAATATAATCGTCGCGCAGCCGCTCGTTCAAAGCCGTCAGCGCCGGAACTTTTCTCTCCACAATTTTATTCCCCACCACCTCGAACACGGGATAAACCTCGTCCGCCAACACGTGATCGTCCTCGATCTTCGTCTCGTCGTATCGCCCCTTCAGCCCTGTCGTGTAATACGTCGCCGCATTCGAAGACGCGTCCGACCCGAACAGATCAATCGTTACGCTGTAGTGGAAATTTAAATATCTCTGCATCGTCTCCAGGTCAATCACCCCGAGCGCCCGCACGTCTCCGGAACTCTCCACCTTGTGCTCCTGCATGACTTCGCACGTTCGTTGCAGGATGCGGCTTACGCCCGTCTCGCCTACAAACATGTGGTGCGCTTCTTCCGTCAGCATGAACCGGCACGTCCGCGCCAGTGGATCGAATCCCGACTCCGCCAGCGCGCTTAATTGAAACTTGCCGTCGCGATCGGTAAAAAATGTAAACATGTAAAAAGCCAGCCAGTCCGGCGTCGGTTCATTAAACGCTCCCAGTATTCGTGGATTATCCACGTCGCCCGACCGCCGCTCCAGCAGCGCCTCCGCCTCTTCCCGACCGTCGCGCCCAAAGTAGCGATGCAGCAAATACACCATGGCCCACAAGTGCCGTCCTTCCTCCACGTTCACCTGAAAAATATTTCGCAGGTCATACAACGACGGGCAGCACATTCCCAGCATGCGCTGCTGCTCCACCGAAGCCGGCTCCGTATCTCCCTGCGTCACAATCACGCGCCGCAACGTCGAACGATACTCTCCCGGCACCTCCTGCCACGCCGCATCGCCCTTGTGCGTGCCAAAATTCACCTGCCGTTCCGCGGTGCGCGGCTGGAGAAAAATTCCCCAGCGATACTCCGGCATGCGCACATATCCGAATTTCGCCCACCCGTCGGGCTCCACGGTAATCGCCGTGCGCAAATACACTTCATAGTTGTGGCTTTCCGTCGGGCCCATGTCGTACCACCAGCTCATGTACGCCGGTTGCCAGTGCTCCAACGCGCGTTGCAGCACGCGGTCGCGCCCCAGATCCACGTTATTCGGAATTTTTTCTGTGTAATCAATCATTGCCGTTCTCCCACGCCACCAAACTTGCTTAAACTTTCTCCCAGTTGAACTTCACTGGTGAACCCGTACCGTAAACTTTCAGCGCCCCGCTCGTTCCCACCGCGTTCGGCCGGATGAAAATCCAGTTTTGCCACGCCGACAATCTGCCAAACACCCGCGTCTCCATCGTTTCCGGCAATCCAAATCGCAAATTTGCTTCCAGCCCGGTCAAAGCGTCGGGCGAAAGCGCCACGCGCGATTCAATCGCGGTCCGCAACTCGTCCTGCCAGTCCAGATCGTCAGGAGCGGCCGTCACCAAACCAGCAGCCACCGCTTCCGCAGGCGCCAGTTGCTCCCCGATTTGCGCCCGCAACGCCTCCACCTGTTTTTCGTCCTGATAAAACCGAGCCGCCAGCCGAGAAAGCTGGTTGACCATCGGCAGCGCCCCAAAATTCATTTCCGACAACGCCACAAACGCCCTCGCGTCGCCTTCTTCCGTATCCAGCATGTACACGCGGTCCGCCGCCAGCGCCAGTTCCAGCAGCGTCCCCGCAAAACACGATCCCGGTTCGATTACCGCAAACATGGACCGCGAAGTCACATCCAGCCGTGCCAACGTCCGCCGCATCATGCCCAGAACTTCGCGCACGAACCAGTTCGCCTGATGCTTCAAAATAAATTCGTCCATAGCCAGCATCGCGCCGGCATCGCCGCTGGTCTTCAATATCCACAGTCCCAGCTCCAGCTCATTCGTCCGCAGACTCAGAATCGCATCGTCCAGTTCTCGCGCCATCTTCAGCGGCCACCACCCCGCCCCCAGCGTCAGCACTCCGTCTAGGGTCGGCGCCGCACCCGCATCCGGCGCCTTCACCGTAATCGTCACCGTACGGCTTCCGCGATTCACAACCGCATCCACCGTTTCGTAGTGCAATCCCTCGTCATCAACAATCTTCTTCAACGACGATAAGATCACGCCCTTCGCATCCGCTGGCCGGTCGCTCTTCTCCGCCAGTTCCGCCGCGCGCTTCTTCACGTGCTCGGCAAAACTCTGCGTCTTCACCACCTCATCAACCAGGCCCCAATCTTTCGCGCGCTGCCCCCGAATCCCATCCGAAGTCGTGCAAAAAATATCCGCCAGATCCCGCCGCACTTTCCGTTTGTCCGTCACGCGCGTCAATCCGCCGGTACCCGGCAACACACCCAGCAACGGCACCTCCGGCAAACTCACCGCCGAAGACCGGTCATCCACCAAAATAATCTCGTCGCAAGCCAAGGCCAGCTCGTATCCACCGCCCGCTGTAGTTCCATTCAACGCCGCCAGAAATTTCAGCCCCGAATATCTGCTCGAATCCTCAATCCCATTCCGCGTCTCATTCGTAAACTTGCAAAAATTAACTTTCCACGCGTGCGACGATTGCCCCAGCATATAAATGTTCGCGCCGGAGCAAAAAACCCGCGGCTTCGCGCTGGTAATCATCACCGATCGAATCTCCGGATGCTCAAACCGAATCCGCTGCAGCGCATCGTGCAGCTCAATATCCACGCCCAGGTCATACGAATTCAGTTTCAGCTTGTAGCCCGGCCGTATCCCGCCGTCTTCCGTCACATCCATCGTCAGCGTCGCCACTGCCCCATCAAACGCCACGCGCCAGTGCTTATAGCGCGACGGCGCCGTCTGAAAATCCACCAGTTCCGCCTTCGCCACTACTTCTTGCTTCGCCACTCCATCCACAGTCTGCTCCCAACCTGGGAACGCCAATCTCCCGATTGGCGCCTTAGGAAAATATCTTGCCCCAGCCCGATCACCGCCGCTTATATCCATTATTAGTTTACTGCATACCGCGGGGCTTCGTCGGTAGGGGTTTACTTCAGAACATCGGCAAAACGGGCGGAAAAAACGAACCCCACTACATCCGAGGCTCGCCTCGGTCTCTGTTGGCCCTACTGATTGCTGCTTTCCGTGATGATGAGTCCATGACGGCGCTGCGCATGCCCGCGTCAGACCGCAAGCAACCGTAAAATATTTCAGCCATCCGTCCAACAATGTGCATGCGTGATTCGCAGCATGGTTTGACGCGGATCGTCCGCGCCATGTGCTCAAGGTGTGATTCATGTAAAATGATTGGACTCCTTAGGGGCGTAGCTCAGTGGTAGAGCAGCGGCCTTTTAAGCCGAAGGTCGTGGGTTCGATCCCCACCGCCCCTACCAACATCTCGTTCATAAGTAATGATTTGTGACTTTTCGAGGGGCCACAAGGGGCCATTTAACGTTAGGCAACCTGCGCCGGTAGCACTAGACGAACGACTTTACTGTTCGCTTCCCGCAGTGCTGTAGGAACTGCCTGCGTGTAGATATTCATGGTCGTTCGAATATCCGCATGTCGCAGAAGTTCTTGTTGCACCTTGAGATCTACACCCAGCGCATGAAGTAACGTTGAATGGCTGTGACGAAACGTGTGCCAACCGATCCGGCCCAGCCCCGCTTTTTGACCTGCCGGAACTAGCCAGTTCTCTTGAATTCGGCCTGGCCAATATGGTCGTCCTGTTGCTGGATTCGCGAAAACCCACGAGTCACAATTAGCAAACGAAGCGAACTTCTTTTTGTGTTGCCGAAGTTTCTCCGCCAGCAATCTGTCGAGCGGCATCCATCGTTGAGAGCTTGTGTTTTGAGCTTGCCCCTTCACCTGCGCACTCCAACGAC